>CBDVCA010000153.1:0-7789 GCA_965372365.1 uncultured bacterium | reverse complement strand
CACGACGCCGCTTTCACTTCTCCGACGGCAGCCAAAGCGGCGTCGTGGCCGCCGCACTCCATAACGCCCGTCCTCCCAGCAAAGATGTGAATACAGAGCATTCCACGCCCCACATCCGTCATCTTCCACCCGCTCTTTCGGTTAGGCTGCATCCCAGTAGGCGAACTCACAACGTGCGATATTGTACCGTTGACTGGCCGTGGTCGCCAGCGATCGGGCGTGACCAACTTTCACTGGCCCCATCACAGCAATGTCACATATGCTTGTCGCGTGTGGCGGCCGTTGCCGTCAGCCCCGACGGGGCGAAGGCGTTTAGCCGGGGTGCGTAAGCCCCCGGATAGCAACACACGAAGCAGTGAAAGCCCCGAAGGGGCGACACATCACCGGTCGAAAGCGTCCAGCCCTTCGGACATAGTGTCGCCCCGCTGGGGCTGGTTCGTGAGAGAGCCAATTATCCCGGGGGCTTACGCCCCCGGCTAAATGCCTTCGCCCCTTCGGGGCTGCTCCGGCGACATTGTGCACTGGTCACATACTATCGACGTCAGACGTATTTCGCCAGAACACCAAGCCAATCACCTTCGGGGCTTTTCCTGCGATATTGTCTACTGGCCCCATTTCTGAGCCAACCCGTCTCACGCCTTCTTACCCGTCCCTGCCAGTTTCCAAATGGCGACGAGGACGAGGAGTCCGGCGAGGACGCCGAGGGCGGCGACTTTGATTATTTTGGAATTGGAATCGAAGCCGCCGGCCTCGGAGTTCTCGCCGCCGAGGATACCGCCACCGTTCGCGTCACCGGTCCCACCGCCGCCACCACCACCACCACCGCCGCCGGTGCTGCTGTAGGGCGGGGCGCCGACGGTGATGTCGATGCGGGTTTGGGTGAGGGTGTCGATGGTGAGGGCGGCGTCGGCGGATTTCAGGACGGCGGCGATGTTGATGGCCGAGTCGTTGGTGATGACGCGGATCTGGCTGCGGCCTGTGGCGTCGATACTGTCGACGATAACTTGCTTGATCCCGCCGGCGGTTTCGAGGGCCTTTGTGATCTTGGTCAGACGATCGAACGGGCATCGCGTCAGCATGATGGTAATCTGCCCGCCGCGACGGCCGTCCACTCCTTCAAGCCAGTGGGCGCCGAGGCGGCCGACGGCGCGCGTGAGGGCCTTCTTCGTGGCCTCGGTGGTGGCTTGCCGCGTGGCCTGCTCTTGCCGGCGGGACGATTTGCGGGTGTTGACGACTTCGGAGGCGATCAGTCGCGACGAATCGACCGCGATAATTTTCAATATGCCCGTGGCGTCTACTTCGTAGAGCTTTACGCCGTAAATTTCCTTGGGCGGGTACTGCGTCCCTTCCACGACGACCAGCACGAAGTAATCGGCGCCGACTTCCTGGGCGATCAGCGCCGCCTTCTCGAAGTCAGCTTCGCCCTTGGCGGCGCGCTCGGCGTCGCGGCGCTGGTTCTCGTTGAGCATCTCCAAGTCAATAACGGTAAGCCCGCGACGGGCCAGGTCGCCCTGGATCTCGGCGGTCAGGCGCGTCTCGAACAGCCGCTTGTCGACCGAGCCGACCACCATCACTCGCGGATGCTTCTGGCGGCGGATCAACGCCTTCCACGCGGCGATCTTCTTTTTCAGCGAGCCGCGAGAGATGACCGCCTCGACGCGGACGGTGTACAGGCCCGCTTCGTTGGGGTTTTCTCTGAGAACCCTATACGTCTCAACCAACCCGGCGCATTCGGTGTAGATCACATCCTTAATCAGCATGAACTCGCGGGTCTCCGACTCCGACCATACCTCAACGCCGCCGCCGACTTCCACCGCCCGGCGGAGTGCGTCTTCGATGGCCGCGTCCCGCGCATTGGGCAGATCGGCCGGCGCTTGCCCGGTGACCTTCACCATCATACGATCATCGGCGCCGGACGCCGCGGGGGCTGCGCAGACGTGGACCGCCAAGATCGCCAGAACCGTCACAGCCATTAGCAAAACATTGCCCTTCATCGCCTTTGCTCCCAAAACGCGGGCCGACCCCTTCGGTTGAAGAGCCGGCCCGACGCGTGCATTTGGTTATTCCACCACGATGGTCGTTTCGGTCGTCGTGGTGATTTCGTCCTTGTGGATCTCGATCGTCTCGCGATCGCCGCCGCAACCGGCCAGGGTAATCGTGAACGCCAGAAGCAGTAGTGCTGAGATGATGCGTTTCATCTTATATCTCCTCGGTAAGTCTGAGTCAGTCCAGAACGATAACCACGGTCTCTTCGAGAATCGTCGTCGTTTCGATGTGGCGATGGCCAGTATGGCCGCCGGTCGAAACCGACCCCGACCCCGAAAGGATCGTCCTACCCGGCTTCGGGGTCTTGGGCCGCATGTCCAACACGCCCATGCCGACCACGGTGATGCTCTTGCGTTCGGAGTTCTTGGTGATGTTGGCGATGCGGCTGCGGGTCCATTTCTTGCCGTCGTACTTGGCGTCGCAGATCTTCTGGAGCATGGTGACGACCTTCTCCAGCGTCAGGCTCATCTGCACCTGGACGATCCCATCGGCCTGATAGCACACCGCGCCTGTTCGGACGCCTTTGAGGGCGTGCTGAGACGACAGGCGGATTTCGTCGCTGACGGTGACGAAATCGCGAACCATCGTGGACGAGTCGATCTGCAGACCGTAGATCCGCTCGATCAGCTTGCGGTAAGCGTCCATCTCCGCGGCTCGCTTGGCCTTGAGCCGCTCGCGGGCGCCGTAGGTGAGATAGATCGACGGCAGCTTGCGCTTCTTGGCTCCGCCGGCGATCAACGGCTCGACGTACTCCAGCGAGGCCGGGTCGGGCATGAGCGTCTCCTCCGTCGCGGCGCCGCAGCCGACTTCGCTGATGATGTCGCGGGTGGTTCTTTTCTTGATCTCCTCGAAGCTGTCCTTGGTCCAATGCTCGCCGTCGTAGTACTTGTCGCAGACGGTCTTGAGCGTCGTAACCACCTTTTCAATCGTTACTTCCGCCGTCACCTCGCAAGAGCCGTCCTCGTAGAACACCGTGCTGGTAGGGTCGATGCGAATGCCCTTGATGAAGTGGTTGAGACTGGCGGAGATTCGATCCGATTCGGTAGCGAAGTCCCGCACCGTCGAGCGGCTGGAAATCTGCAGGCCCATAACCCGCTCGGCGAGCTTGCGATAAGCGTCGGCCTCGGCCGCCCGGCGGGCCATAAGCTTCTGCTGGGGCATTAGTTCCGCTCTGGCGGACACGGCGATCATAGCCACGGCGGCCAACGCAATCACACTCAGCCATCTACTTGTCGTCTTCATTGTTATTGACTCCATTTTCAGATTCGATTTTCCTCGCGTGGATCACGCCACACGATTGACTCCGCCCCTATAGACGCCCTGTCAACGACCACTTGCAGACTTGCTTAGGCTTTTTGCCAGTTCACGACACAATCACAGGGCAGATCATGCTCCGAACGCAAATATCGAAGCTCGAAACTCGAAATACGAAACAAATCCGAATTAGGCAAACAGCTCAATGACCAAAACGACGCCCGCCCATCCGGACGCCGGTGATTGTCGTTTCGGGCTTCTGATATTTGCTGTATTTGAATTTGTTTCGGATTTCGGATTTTCCATCTTCCCATAAACCCGCCATGCAAGTCGTTCTCTAACAGCCTACCTTCTCCCCATCGCCGCGGCAAGATTCAGCACGCCGGCAGTCCGGCAACGGCCTCGCAGGGACGGCAGCGGACGGACAGACCCGCAGACGGTGTCGATGACGGTCGCGGCGTCCCACTCGGGGCGCCGACCCCAAACCAGCGCGACGGCGGCGGTGGTGATGGCCGTCGCGTACGAAGTTCCCGACAGCAAGGCCACGTCGTCGCGACGGGATGCGCCCAGGATCGCCGTCCCCGGCGCCGCCAGGTCGACCGTGCGGGCGCCGTAGTTGGTGAAGGTTCGCCACTGGCGGGTCTTGGGGTCCTGCGCCCGGCCAAGGCGACCGGCGGCGTCGACGGCCATCACCGTCAGCACGTTGGGCCGGGGCAGCGACGCCGGGAAAACCGGCGTGCGGTCGATGTCGGCGTTGGCGTTGCCGGCGGCGCAGACGAGAATGACGCCGCGACGCTCCAGTTCGTCCCAGATCGGCAGTCGGTTGAGCCGCGCGAGTTGCTCGGGCCTGACCGGAGCGCCGAAGCTGAGGTTCACCACCCGGGCGCCGCGATCGACCACGTAGCGAATCCCTTCGATCACGCGGGCCAGGTCGCCGGCGGCTCGCCAAGGGTCGGCCACCGGCCGGTCGGCGGCCAGGACGACGGCGGCGACGATCGTGGCGCGGGGGCATACGCCCACCACGTCGGTCGCAGAACCGATCGGGCGGGCGGCCATGATCGAGGCGACGAAGCTTCCGTGGTGGAACCGCGATACGCTCGTGTCCATCGCGGCCGAGGCGGCGACGAAGTTGTACCCGTGGACGTCATCGACGAACCCCGAGTCGTCGTCGTCCATACCGTTACCGGCCACCTCGGCGACGTTGCCCCCCCCGGCCGCGGCCAGGCGCCGATCGCCGAAGTCGATCGCGGCGTCGACCAGGCCGATCGGCACGGGCGAGATGCGTCTCATCGTCGCGGCGGGGATGCTCGACCATCCGATATCGTTGCCGGGCGAAAAAACATTCTGCAGCGCCCACTGCACCGGCGCCAGTTTCGTCGGGGGCAGCCCATAGGAACACACGCGGATGTTCTCGACCGCCGCGATGATCGACGGGTCGGCCGACATCGCCCCCAGGCGACCGGCCAGGGCGTGGGTGGTTACGATGATCCGCTCGGCCCTCCGGGCGCCGCGACGGAAGACCAGCACCTCGCGCCGGGCGCCGGCCGATTCGACCGCCGGCCTCAGCAGCGCCGCCGGGGGCGCCAGGCGTCCTCGACGCAGTGTGCGCCAAGCGGCCACAACGCGATCGTTGGCGCCGCCGCCGGGGGATGTCGGGCCCATCGAAAACGGCCGCGGCTGGTCGATCGGCATGACGACCGGCGTCTCATCCGGAGGTCTCATCGACGGAGTCGGCGGGGTTGGCGGCCTTGCCGGCCGCGACGGCAGCGTGTGGACTTTGGTGCTCTCGGTGATCCACTCATCAGTCACCGTTTCGGTCTTCGGCGCGGCGCTATCGCCTCCGAGCCTGTCGGGCGTCAGTCGCTGCGGAACCGTCGGCTCGGCCCGTTCGGTCGCCGTCGGATCCGGCCCCAAGGCCAGCCACATCGACGCGACGCCCATCGCCACACCCACGACGAGCACAACCGCCCATATCGTCTTGCTCACGATTCACTCTCCCAATCACACTCTCCCAGTCACACGTCGAGCGTCCATGCTATTGCGTCGATCACGCCGGCCGTCGCCGTCGGCAGCGGGCCAGGCAGATGATCATGCCGATCGACAGGACCACGCTGGCGGCGCCCGAGAAGACCAGCGCGTAGTCGCGGTAGCGGTCGCGCCGAACGCGATGCTGAAGTCGCTGGTGATTCACCTGCGACCAGTAGTCGGGGGCCGCGTCGTCGGCCGAGTATACTTGGAACGTCCCTCCGGGGCCGCCGGAGTGCATCGGAATCGGCGGCTGGGCGGTTCGCCATAGGCCCAGACCGATCACCATACACGCGGCGACGGCCCATCCGACGGCCGTCATCTTCAGCAGCCGCAGGGGGCGGGCGTGGTCGGGGCCGGCGGCCGCGTCGTCGGACTCGTCCAGCCCCAATTGGCGAAGATCGGCCAGCAATCGGCCGGCGTCGGGGTCGGCGGCAATCCGTGCGAGCAGGCGGCTGCGGTCGTCCGGATCGAGTTCGTCCAGCCGTCCGGCGGCCATCAGGGCCAGGTGCTCGCAGTCGAGCTCGGGAGCGTCGGAGCCCGCCTGGGCCATCGCGTTTTGGAGGCGATCGATCATATCATGTCTGCTGCGAGGAAGCTCACGCATGGTTGTTCACTCCTTCGTTCAGCATCTAAGACGCCCCCCGCGGCGGCTCTTGCATCTTTTCCCAAGATTGATCCCAAATGCCGCTCCAACCGGCCGCCAAAGCCGGCGTCCACTCCACACCGGCCCGCCGAACGCCCCGGGCCATCTGCTTGACGGCCTTGGCCATCTCGCGGCTGGCCTTGAACGACGACCACCCCAGCAAGGCGCCGGCGTCCTTCTGCTGCATACCGTCGCGATACACCATCGCCAGCATCGCCCGCTGCTCGGCCGACAGCCCCTCCAAAACCCCCGGCAACGCCCGCGTGAACGCGTCGGTCGCCTCTCGGTCGGCGGTCATCTGCTCCGGCGTCGCCGACGCACCCGGCGCCCTCGCATCGGTCGGCGGGTCGACCGCCAAGGCCACCGTCGGCACGGTGCGGCGACGATCGGCGGCGATCGCGGCGTTACGTCCGATAACTATCAGATAATTGGTCAACTTCACGCGGCCGCGATAGCGGATAATCTTCGCCGGATGGCGACCGCAGGGCAGTTGGGGCTGCTCGGAGGCGTCGGCTACCAGCCGCAGGATCGTCTCCGACCACAGATCGTCCACCGTCATATCGGCCGTCGGCAGCCGCATCAGCACGCGTCGGACCTGCGGGCCCAGTTCCCCGTGCACCGCATCCCACGCCGCGTCGAGCCGCCACCCCGCCGCTCCGGCGAGATACAGATCGATCGCATGACGCGGCCGCTCGCCGTTCACATGGCTCTCGTAAGCCCCCATCGGCCACTCGACCTCGCTCCATCGATCGCGCGCCCGCGCGTACAGCGTCGAAATATCGTCGGAAAGCTCGGACATGACGCACCACAGTACCCGCCCGCCGCGATGCTTTCAAGATCGGTTCGACGCCCCTTCACACTTGCACACGTGCCCCCCCGCTCTTCGATACATCGAGTGAATCTGCCGTTGGGGCCCGCAGGGCCGACAGATTTGTAGCTCGCCGCGGCGAGAACCGCAACGCCCCCCCCCATGCAAGCCCCGGCAGGGGCGACACACAGACCGTATGGCCGCGAGGTGTCGCCCGACAAGCTCTCGTGTTTGCGCTATGTACGGCCTGACGGAGGTTCTTCCGCCAAGTCGGGATTAAGATCGGGCGGGCCTGCATTGGATGCGTTGAGCCCCTCGATCATTCCCAGCACACGTCCGCGGGCCTCGCCATTGAGACCCCGAAACCCGCTGATCAATTCCCGTTCGTCGTCGTTCAGTTCGCCGGCCAACCCGGCGCCGGTCAACGCTCGCTCAACGATCGCCGTCGCCGCCTGCTTCTCCGTCGGTGGCGGCGGCCAGTCCTGCTCATCATCGGCCAGCCATGCAGGATCAACACCAAGAGCGACCGCCAAGCGGACACCGATCTTGAACGGAACCTTTGTGCCGGTCGCGTAGTTGTGCATGTTCGTTGCCGCGCATCCACAAGCTTCGCCCAAGCTGGCGTATGACCGAGGACCTCTCAACTTCTTGATCTTTGCCGCAGTGCTCATCATCGATAACTCAAATTCTATCCCTCGTTCCATATCCCGAAAGGCTTGATGTAAATTTACGAAAGAATATGAAAATACAGGGTTGACATGTTCCGGGACCGGGCTATAGTTATTCCAGAGCAAGGATATTATGGCCCAGACTACGAATGACCGCATTCTGCTTGTCGCTCAACGCGAATCGACCGCCAAGCGGCGATTGTCGATCGGAGGTGTCCGCAGGACCGGAGCCGCGACGACATCGCCGGTGTGGGTCGTTCAATCGTCAATTGACAATCGACAATCCATTTGCCCCCAACACTCGGGGTCCTCCCCCTGGCCGCGGGTGACGCCAAGGCCGCC
>CBDVCA010000152.1:0-7860 GCA_965372365.1 uncultured bacterium | reverse complement strand
CCAATTCCAAGCACGCTCTTGCATCATGGCCGAACGAATACCCGTCACCATGTCGGGATGAGAGCCGGATTTCTCACACGCGCTCCGCCTCACGACCTCCGCGGGCCTATTCGCCGTCGCCGTCGGGTCGCCATTGACGCAGTTGGGCGGCTTGGCGACCGATCATCCCGTTGACCTGCTGGAGAGCGTCGGAGGCGCCGGCGAAGTCGGCGGCCAGGCGATCGTAGGCTATCGCCAGGTGGGCGCCGCGATCGGCGGGGTCGACCGGCTTGGCGGCCGGGACGGCCGGGGCGGTGACGACGACGACGGCGGCCGCAGCCGGTCGGGGGGCGACCTTCCGGGGCGGCCGGGCCGTTTGGACGGGCGTTTCCACTCGCATATAGCGGTTCATCAGGAACATGCTGCCGGCGGTGGTCAGGACGATGCAGATCAGTACGGTGAATATCGTTTTCATGGTTAACTCCCTCTGCGTTGAATTCGTGTTACGTGAAATCTCACCCCCGCAGCCGCGACGGCGAACCGGCCGCCGAAGGTGCGAACCTGGGCGAGGGTGAGTCCTTTTCGCGCGGCCGCCTGGTACTGGGCGGCCTGCATCTGCTGCTCCACGTCGACGGGGATCAGCACGGCCAGTCGCTGCTCGACGTTGAGGCCCGCCCCGGCGCCGCCGAACGCCGCAACGCGATCGACCACGCGGAGTCCGTTGGAATACCGAACGCCGGCGACCGTCTCGAACGGACGCTCGCGCCACGCGCCGGCCACCGGGGTCAGTTCGGTGGCGAAGCTATGATCGGGCTGCAAGATCACCAGCTTCATTCCCCCCGCCGCCAGCACCTCCATCGCGTCGGCGGTCGTCCCCCAGTCGATCCGCACAGCCGCCCGCCGGGCCGCGTCGGTGCGGCCGCTGAAATCGCCGCCTTCGTTGGCCGCCGGCGCCGGGCGATGCGTCCGGGCCAGGGTCGGAGCCGGGGGGGCCGGGGGGGCGGCCGGAGGGGCGACCGGCTTGGGAGCCGGTTGGGGTTCGGCGGCCGCGGGGGCGGAGGCCTTGACGGGCGAGGCGGCCGGGACGGTCGGTTCGGCAACCGTCTCGGGGGGCGCCGGGGGCTTCGGCGGAGCCGGGGGCGCCACGACCACATCGACGATCAGCCGGCGCTCGACAGCTTGGGTCGCCGCCGCGACCGCTTCTTCGCCGCTGAACCCCGGCCCCCACAGCAACCAGCCGTGAGCGGCGATCGACACGATAAGTCCTAGCATGAACATGGGCCTGGACATCAGGAGCCTCCCGTTTCTTCCCCGTCGGCGGGAACGGCGCCGAGTTTGACGCGGCAGCCGGCTTTGCGAAAGGCCGACCAGGCCTCCATCACGCGATGATGGCTCACGCCTTCGTTGCCGGCGACCAGCAGGACGCAGTCGTCGGCGTCCATCGCGGCTGCGACTTCATCGGCCCCGTCGGCCCGCCGCAGGCCGCCGTCGACGTCGGTCCATTCGTATCGACGGTCGCTGACGGCCACCAGCCGGATCTCGTCGGCGCAGACCTCGCTGAGCCCGCCGCCGCCCACCCGGGCCGGCGCCGTGTCGACGGCTCCGACCTGGATGGAGCGGCTCAGCATCACGATGGTTCCGCACAGGAGAATGAACAGCAGATCCACGAAGCTCTTATTGCTCATGATCGTCCCTCGCTTGCCGCCGCCGGCGTCCCGGCCATCCAATCGAGGCCGTAGCGGGCGAGGGTGGCCGTCAGTGCGATGGCCAACCCGCCAATGGTGGTGATACAGGCCACCCCCAGCCCGGCGGCGGCCGAATCGGCGGTGATGGCTCCGTCGGTCAGTTGGAAGCTGCGAACCACGCCGATCACCGTACCCAACAGCCCGATACTGGGGGGCACGTCGGTGAAGAACAGCAGTCCCCTCTGGTGCCAGGCGAGCCGGGAGGGCTTCACGACCCGTCCCAGCAGGCGGTGACGAACGCCCACCGTCCAGAACCGTTCGACCAGAACGGCCGCCAGCAGGATCGAGCAGCCCACCAGGGGCCACATCATCAGACCGCCGAGTTCAATGTAGCGAGCCGCCATGGTTCTACTCCCCGCCTCGCGGCTTCAGGAACGACCCGTAATCGATCGACGCCAGCACCCTGATCGTCTGACGCTTCAGCTCGGCGTGGGTCCGCCGGCGGCCGCGGCTGAACACCGCCGAAACCCGACGCGTCTCCGCCTGCCGGGCCGACTCGCCGGGCGACGCGGCGTCCTGGTCGTCTTGGGGCGGCGGGGGAATGACGAAATCGTTCCGCATCGCGACCGTCTCCAGCCGCAGCCGCGTCAGATCCAGTTGGTCCTGCGTGGAGATCTGCTTGGCGTTCAACTGCGTCGGCGTGCGGCCGTCCTTGACCGCCTGGGCGGCCTGAACATCCAACTGCGCCAGTTTGGCGTGGATTTGGTTTCGCTTGGCGACTAGTTTGTTGAATTCAGCCTTGCGCTGGGCCAGGGCGCCGGCGCCGGTTTCGGCCCAGCCGACCGGGCACACCGCCAGTAGGGCGGCCGCCAGGGCCAGGATCGTAATCGTTCGTGTCGATTTCATATTCAGGCTCCCTTCTTGGAGGCGATCGTTGTGGAGGCGTCCAGCTTCCCGAGACGCTGGAGCAGTTCGGTATCCATCTGCGACGAGACGGCCTGGCCGGCGTTGTCGGGGGCCACCGACGTCACCGAGTCGACCTGCGATTCCAGATCGATCATCTTGCCCTGGAGCATCTGCTCGACCTGCGTGTTGAATCCGTCCATCCGCTGCTGCAACGCCGCCATGTTCTCCGAGAGCTTCGCCAGCCCGGTTCCGTGCTCACCCAGCCCCCGGGCCACGCCCAGAAGTCGCGAGGCGCCTTCGACGGTTCTGAGTAACTGACGGTATTCTCTCAGGTTGGCCGCGGTGGCCTCGAACTGTGCGAACAGTACTTCGGTTCCCATCAGCACCTGCTGGTGGGCCAAGGCGGTGTCGTCCAGCACCTTCAATACGTTCCGCCACATCTTGCGCTGATCGGGCGATAGCTGCTGGGCGATCATCCGAGTCCGGGCCAGTTGACGCAGCATCCGGTAATGGGCGACCAGTCGCTTCTTCCGCTGGGGGTCGGCCTCGGCGGCGATCCGACGGGCGGCGGCGTCGAGCATGGCCTCGGCCCGACGGTCGAGCTTGGCACGCATGTCGCCGCCGCTTGCGCCGACGGCCTTGGCCAGGCGATCGCGAACCCAGCCCACCTGCTCGGTGAGATACTCCTGCCCTTTCCACATGGCGTCGAGCACTTGGTCGCGGCTGGCGATCACTTCATCGATCGCCGCCGAGCACACCTCCACCGCTTCGGCGGGCTTCTCGGCTTCCAGCAGGTCCTCGGCGCGCTGGACGCTGCCGGCGAAGGTCTGGAAGCTGCCGGACATCTCCTTCTGCAAGGGGTCGACCGAGCTTTCCACCTGCGTGACGACCTGCTCGAAATCGTAACCCTCGAACCCGTCGCCGATCGGCGGCGTTTGGGCGACCGGCGCCCTGGACGCCGCGACCGCCGGGGCCGGGGGCGGGAGGACCGCCCGGGCGGTTGGTGCGGCGATAACGAGTTGCTCCTCGGCGGCCGCGACGACCCTGGCCAACGCGGCCAAGGCCAGAACTACTGCAACCCACACTAGTAAGCATTTTCGTTCCTGTCTCATTGTTCCACCTCCGCCTCAGCGGTCATCGACACCTGCATGTTCATGACCGACTCGGCCTGTATCCGCACCTGCCGATTCAGCCTCGGATCGGCGATCTGCGACCATTCACGCTTGGCGGTGGCGGCGTCGCCGATCATCATCGCTCGCGCTCCGGTCGAAAGATCCGTCAGCGACGCTACTTGTCGCTTCTCGTGGCGGCCGATGGCCTGCTTGCCAGCCGCGGCGATGTGGCCGTCGGCGACATCCAAGTCGCCCACCTGCAGCGCCTCGACCCCCGCGACGAGTTCCTGCCGGAACTGCACGCGCCGGCCGCCATCGCCGCATCCGCCCAACACCGCGGCGATCATCATCGCCACGACGCCCCCCACCGCCAATCTGACCCATCTCGCTCTGCTGTTCATTGCCTGTCTCCTGAAAGGTTGGCTTCATTGCTTCCAAAACCGTATTCACCCTTTCAGACGCGCAG
The DNA here is from genome assembly GCA_965372365.1 of uncultured bacterium. GTDB lineage: Bacteria > Planctomycetota > Phycisphaerae > SM23-33 > FEN-1343 > CBDVCA01. The sequence goes on along the minus strand of CBDVCA010000152.1, from coordinate 3,712 downwards.
CAGCAGCAGACTTGCACGCATTCCAAAATATCTGTAGCCCCTTATAGGATATTGACTTCCAGGCACTTTAGCCCGTATTGGATTCGTTTGGTCCCGGAAGTTTCGGCCCCGTGTCTGTCATGGGGTCGGAGGCGGGGCGGCCGCGAAAAACGCGCGGTCCCTCCGTACAAAGGGCGCGTTTCAGAGGTGTCGAGGGGCCGCCGATGGGTGCGCTGCGGCTTCGCGCTCAGCTCGATTTGCATCCTGGCCGGAAGGGCGGATGCTATGGAGTGCGGCGGCCACGACGCCGCTTTGGCTGCCGTGGGAGTATCCATAGCGGCGTCGCGGCCGCCGCACTCCATAAGGCGAGCATGCTCACTTCCGCCTGCGGCGGCCGTGAGCATGGCGCCCAATTATCTTCCCGGGGCGGAATATGAGACGTCTCCGCCACAGTCGCGACGTACACCCGCCGCGGCGGGCACGGGATCATTTGATGTTCAGTTGGAGGTTGAGGAAGTAGAACGAGTCCAGCCGTTCGGCGTCGCCTTCGGGGACGGCGTTATACTGGCTTCTCAGGCCCATGCGGATCTTCCAGTCCTGCTTGGTGCTGATGGGAATCACCACGGCGTTCTCCATCACCAGGCGATATTCGCCGGTCGCCTCCAAGGAGGGGTAGTAGGTCGTGTGATGATTGAAGTCCAGCCATGGCCGTATCTTACGCATGTAGTCCAGCTTAACCTTCCCGACGGCGTCGTCGCGTTTGACGTCGTCGCGGAACGACTCATGCTGATAGCCGACGCCGCCGCGGAGTTTCAGTTCTTCCACAGCCCGCCGGATGAAGAACCGCCCAACACCGGCGGTGGCCGTCGCGCGCAAGTCGAGGTTCTCGAACTCGTCGTTCTCCAGTTCCGCCTGGCCGAACGCGAACCAGTTCTCGGAGATATCCGCCTCGCACTCGATCCCGCCCAGCAATTCGTTGACGCTGCGATCGCCGTTATCTTCGGCGTACCGGGCCCGGGCGTACATCATCAATCGCTGCCCCGGCGTCTCGCGTGTGGTCACGAACCCGCCGTTGAACGCCAGCCGTTCGCTGTTGCCGGTCTCGCCATTGAGTCCTAACTCAAATACATAAGTCCACTTAGCCTTCTCGGCAGATTCTCGAATCGCCTCAGGGCTATCGGTAGGCAACGCCCACAGCCCCGACAGGCTACCGATCGCCGCGTCGCGGCCGGCGGCGTCGGCATGGTCAAGGGCCTGTCCGGCCCCGTCATAACCCAAAACGCCCCGCAGGCGGTCGCCATCGGGAAACTCCAGGAACACCGGCCCGTCGGTGGCCACGCCGGCGATCTTATCGACGTCAATCCGCAGCGCGCCCGCGAAATCGGTCGCCACCAGCAGCTTGCCGTCGGCAAGCCTCCGCACCTCGCCCACGATCCGCGATCCGTCCTTAAGAATCACCACATCGGCGATCCCCGCCGAGCCGATCAGAGCGATAACCACCCACACAAATACCCAATTCCGCATTGCCGCACTCCTCAAATATCGCCCCGCAGCGCACACGCCGCCGAAGCAGGCGCGAGTGTAAGGCGGCTCCAAGCCGCTCGCAAGTGGGGTCTTCGCCTGAGAAACGGCAGAACGGCAGAACGGCAGGAACGGCAGGCTACAGGCTTCAGACCTCGGGCTTCAGGCACGGAAACGGCAACGACAACGGAAACGACAACGGAAACGGAAACGGAAACGGAAACGGAAACGACAACGGAAACGACAACGGAAACGGCATACGGCATACGGCATACGGCAACGGTGGGGCAATCCGGCATCGCGGGACCGAAGATCGATGCAGACCTGCTGCTGCACATCAGAGAACCTGAAGCTCTGTCCGACCGATTATGTCGGGTGGCGCCTTCAAGCGAGCGTAGCGAGCTTGTGGGTGTATTGCCGACGATACACTCGAACAGAGCGACTCCAACATCGCCACCCACAAGCTCCACTTCCGCCTACGGCGTTCGTTTCGCTTGAAGGTGCCACCCGACAGTCTAAACGCCGCCGCCCCATTGGGGCTGACAGCAACGGCCTCAGTACCTAATCCTCGTGTGCGACACTCGTTGCGATAGGCCAGAAAGACTAGTCACACACCAACATGACCCACATTGGCATCGTCCGCGCGAGCGCACTAACTTTGTGCGTGCGGTATTACCTATGTCGTGACCGCACCACCGCACCTCCTGAAGCCTATAGCCTGCCGTTCTGCCGTTGCTGAAATCGGAATTCTCTGCCCGGTTCGGGCCGGTCGAGGCCGTTTTGAGGCCGGTCGAGGCCGGTTTGAGGCCGGTTGAGGCCGGTTGAGGCCGTCCCGGTAAGGTGTTCTCTGAATTCAATGGGCGTTGCGGGGCCGATTCCCGGCGATGCCGCAGTCAGCGATGGATGCGACAGGTAGTATGCAAAATGCTCTAACACAACAGGGCAAAACAGAATGCTCCACCGACCTGTACCGGAAATCATGGCGAGTTGCACTACTCTTCCTCGGGCGCGACCTTCATTGGCGGCCGCGACGAATGGGATTTTGCTCGCAGGGGCGGCGGAGTTGTTGTATCATTAAAGTCCGCAGAAGAACGGCTGCACCCACGGGCTATGAACCTGACGCGACACGCTTTTTCCATCGAGGACTGTGCAATGGCTACACATGACGCGGCATCGAACCCATCATCGGCCAAGGCGTTCACGTTGACCGAGATGCTGATCGTAATCGCCCTGATCGCCCTGTTGTTGAGCATCGTGCTGCCGTCGATCGGACGCGGCAGGGAACTGGCGCGCCGAACCGTCTGCCGGGCGAATCTCGGCGCCCTGGCCTCAGCCATGACCGCCTACGCCCAGGATAACAAGGATCGTGTGCCGCTGGCCTGTCGCCGGGAGGGCGCGAGCGGGGCGCTGTATCGCAGTGAAGGCTACGCCATCAGCTATGAGATCGTCAGCGACAGCAATGGGGTCATTCAGCCTGAAGGCCACCTCGGCCTGCTGACCCGACCGGGCCAAGAATATGTTTCGAGCCCGGAGCAGTTCTACTGCCCCAGCAACGGAGACCCTGATTTCGAGTACAATTCGGCCGACAACCCCTGGTTTGACAATGATTCCAGGAGTTCCGAGAGTCCCGTGCCGTGGACCCGCGCCGGGTACACCACGCGGCCGGTCGTAGGGTGGATTGAGGGCGGAGGGCTGGCCTGGAACGGTCCACCCGCACCCTCGAAGAACAACGGAATCAAACTGCCCAAGATGATGAACTTCAACGCCGGCGAGGCCATGATCGCCGATATCATCGACTATCCCGGAGTCCTCGACCGCCATCACAAAACCGGGGTCAACGTCGTCCGCTTCGACGGCTCGGCCATTTGGTTCGATGAGAAGGGGTTCAACGAGCAGCAGCCGCCCGAATACAAGCCAAATTGGAACGGCTTGGACGCGAGCAACTACGAGGCGAACAACAAGGTCTTCTACGAGCGTGACGAAAAGGACGAGAGTTTGAGGATGGACAGCAGAACAACCAACTACAAAGGGAAATGCGCCTGGCACCTGATGGGCAAGTGATTCGGCGCCGCCGTCCGGGGAAGCTTGTCTTCTCCGTTGCACCGTGTTTCGGCGCGTTGATCCCGTGCCCATTCAGCCTGCGATGATCCGGCAGCCTTATGGAGTGCGGCGGCCGCGACGCCGCTTTGGCTACTCCCACGACAGCCAAAGC
>CBDVCA010000151.1:0-7917 GCA_965372365.1 uncultured bacterium | reverse complement strand
CTTTCTTCCTTGCATCTGACCATCCGGCACGGCGCGGACTTAGCATGTTTTGATGGGACGCAGTACTAGGTGGCGACCTCGCTCACATTGGCCGTTTCAGCTACCGGCGAAACGCCAATGTTTCGATGTACGTTCCGGGCTTGCCAGCCCTTCTCGCCTTTCACCAATTCGTAGTCGACGGTTTCGCCATCCTTCAGGGCGCGAAAACCTTCGCCGTTGATGCTCGTGTAATGCACGAAGACATCCTGGCCCCCATCCCCGATGATGAAGCCAAAACCCTTCCTGGAATCGAACCACTTAACCTTACCTACAGGCATCTTGCCCGCCTCCCTTTCCCCATGAATATATATTGACGTGCTCTGGCCAGTCCTGCGGTACATCACCGCCGGGCCGCCATACTGACGGCCCCACAGCCACGCCGCGAATTACCCGGGGACTCGCCCCGGTTTGGAGGTACATCTGGGCCGCCCCAAGAGCCGCCGACAGGTCCGGAACACAAGGCCCGGCAGAACTCAATCGAACTCTCAGGGTTAGAATGTTGCTCCGCCAAGAACGAAAAATAACAGCGAAGAATTGCATAAGCTGCCTTGCGGCCTCCCGACCGCAAGGCAACTGTCAGACATTCTACACACAAAAGGCGATTACGTCAGTCTTTTTCGCTTTCTTCCTGAATTGCAGCTTTGCGAGAGAGCTTCACTCGCCCCTGCTCGTCTACGGCGATCACCTTAACCGTCAGCGTATCGCCGATCTTGCAGACGCTCGATACGTCCTTGACGTAGCCATCACCGAGCTCACTGATATGGCAAAGGCCGTCCTGGCCGGGGGCGATCTCGATGAAGGCACCGAAGTCCTTCACCGACACTACTTTACCTGTGTACAGCCGGCCCACTTTGACCTCTTCGGTCAGCGCTTCGATCAACGCACAGGCCGCCTCGGCGGCCGCCGAATCGACGCTGGCGACGAACACCGTACCGTCATCTTCGATGTCGATTGTGGCGCCGGTTTGCTCGGTAATGCTGCGAATAGTCTTGCCGCCGGGGCCGATTAATTTCCCGATTTTATCCGGCGAAATGTGCAAGGTCATTAGCCGCGGAGCGTATTGGCTGATCTGGTCACGTGGTGCGGCGATCACTTCGTTCATCATCGCGAGGATCTTCGTCCGGGCTTCGCCGGCCTGAGCCAGCGTCGCGACGACCGATTCCTGCGACAGGCCGCGGGCCTTCATGTCCAACTGAATCCCGGTGATCCCTTCACTGGTGCCGGCGACTTTGAAGTCCATGTCGCCGTGGAAGTCTTCTTCGCCGATGATGTCGGTCAGCAGGACCTCGTTGCCCTCGTCATCGGTAACGCGGCCGACGCTGATGCCGGCGACGTGGCGCTTCATCGGCACGCCGGCGTCCATCAGGGCCAGCGAACCGGAGCAGACCGAAGCCATCGAGCTGGACCCGTTGGATTCGAGAATCTCGCTGACCAGCCGGATCGTGTAGGGGAACTCGTCGGGGGTCGGAAGGGCTGCTTCCAGCGATTTCTCGGCCAGGGCGCCGTGACCGATCTCGCGACGACCGGGGCCGCGGATGGGACGAATCTCGCCAACGCTGAACGGCGGGAAATTGTAGTGCAGCATGAACTTCTTGGAATATTCCTGGACCACGCCGTCGACGGTCTGCTCGTCGCCGGCCGTACCCAACGTGGTGGTCGCCAGGGCCATGGTCTCGCCGCGGCTGAACAGGCTCGAACCGTGCGTCCGGGGCAGCAGGCCCACTTCGCCGACCAACGGGCGAATCTGAGTCCGGTCGCGGCCGTCATGGCGAACGCCGCTGATGATCAACGCACGATGGACCTTCTTCTCGGTCTTGTACAGGGCTTCGCTGACGTGCTTGGTCTCGTATTGCGGCTCGTCGGCGCCCGCGGGGCATAGCTCGGCGAGCAGCTCCTCGCGAATCGCCGCCAGGGCGTCGTTCCGCTCGGCCTTGCCTGCGATCTGCCTGGCGTCGCGAAGCTTGTCGGCCACCTTCTCATACACCAACGCCTTCAGCTCGTCGCTGGGGCCCTTCAACTCGAACGACTTGGGCTTGCCGGCCGCTTCGACCAGTTCATTGATCTTCTCGCAGATCCGCTCGATCTCTTTGTGCGCCAACTCGATGCCGTCGGCGACGATCTTCTCGCTGACTTCGCTCGCCCGAAGCTCCAGCATGTTGACGCCTTCGGCCGGTCCGGCGACCACCAGGTCGATCTCGCTCTGCTCCACCTGCTCCAGCGTCGGGTTCACGACGTACTCGCCATCGATATAACCCACGCGGACGGCGCCGACAGGCCCCTCGAAAGGAGCGTGCGAAAGCGCCAACGCCGCCGAACTGCCGATCAGCGCCGGGATGTCGGGGTCGTTCTCGCCGTCAAAACTCATCACGATGCACTGAATCTGAACCTCGTCGACGTAACCGTCCGGGAACAGCGGGCGGATCGGACGGTCGATCAGACGCATGGTGAGGACTTCCTTGGCCGTGGGACGGCCTTCACGCTTGAAGAAGCCGCCGGGGAACTTGCCCGCGGCATACGTCATTTCACGATAATCGAGGAACAGGGGGAAGTAATCCAAGTCGCGACGGCTCGGAGCCGCCAGGGCCGTGCAAAGAACCACGGTATCGCCGTAGCGAACCATCACCGCTCCGGCAGCCTGCTTCGCGAATTTGCCCGTCTCGATGCTGAGTGTCTTGCCGCCAAGTTCGATTTCTGTCTTGTGTACCATCATCCATTTCCTTCCAGCCATCCGGCTGTTTTCCGTACCAGCACTCTTCTGCCGCTTCCGTTTCCTTACCGTTGCCGTCATCCGACGCGGCGCGATTTTCGAATCGCTATTTCCGTCTCATATCTACTATATCTAACCCAATCCCCTCATCCACCACGGCGTATACCCAATCACCGGTGGGGGCACATCGTGAACTCTTCGCCCCCCCCATCACAACGCCGAACCGGCAGCGTCGCATCTACGATCGATGTGAACCGTACACTGTCAGAAAAAGGGTTCTGCGGCCCAGCAGCCCGCGCAGCTTGTGCGCGCAGGGCCGAAGCCAAGCCCGAAAAGAGCTTGGCCGCGGGAGAATCCCAAGAGAGACCAAGACGGTGCTACTTCCGCAGCCCCAGCTTCTGAATCGTCGCCTGGTAGCGATCCACCGAAACGCCTGCGAGGTACTTCAACAGGCTATTCCGCCGACCGACCATTTTCAGCAGGCCACGCCGGGAGGAATGGTCCTTCTTATGGGTCCGAAGGTGGTCGGTGAGGTGGTTGATCCGCTGGGTAAGCAGAGCGATCTGCACCTCAGGAGAACCAGTGTCGCCCCCATGCCTCTGATAATCCCCAACGATATTTTGCTTCGTTTCTAGTGCCATGCTCATTCGCGTCTTCTCGCCGGGGCTCGATAGCCCGACCCGGTCCTTTCACATGCAAGATCTAAAGATCTATACTATAACTCTCGATCGTTAACTCTGTTCACTCACCGCCGACGCAACAACACGCGTCGCAGTTGAGGCTTATCGGCCTACGACGCCTCAGTCGTCCACTTCGCAGAGCAGTTTCTCGACACCCTCGATCAGTCGTTCCATCCGGAACGGCTTGTTGAGGTACAGATCCACGCCCAGCGTTTCGGCGTACACGCGATGACGCGTGCCCTGATTACCGGTGATCATAATCACACGGGGATTCTTCTCCAAGCTTTCGGAGCGAAGCCGTTCGATCACCAGGAACCCGCTTCGTTTGGGCAGCATCATGTCCAGAACCACCAAATCCGGCATGCCGGTGGTGATCTTCCGGACAGCGGTGTCGCCGTCACTGGCCGTGTCGAGCGTGGCGCCCGTATCCGACAAAGCAGCCTGCATGGCCGCAAGAATGTCGGAATCGTCGTCGACCAACAGGATTTTCTTCCCCGCTAATTCGCCGCTCATCTATTCATTACTCCAAGCCTTAGGCGTTGACACTACTGTCAGCCGCGTAATACTACCGGCTCTTGCGGCAAAAGTCAATCGCCCAAATTCACGCATATTTACGCCGTGCGCCGCTCGGTTTCAGCGTCAGGTGTGCGATGCCGAAGGACGCTGCGGACACCGGAGCATTTCGCCGACCCTTGATGTTTGACACGGTTGGCGCCCCCCCTATAATTGCAGCCATGTACACGAGAAAGAAAGCGTTCGTCCTTTGCATACTGGCCGCCGCGGCCATCAGCGGCTGCATCACCTCCAGCTTCGACCCGACGCTGATGCACCAATACCAGCGACATCTCGTCCGATCCGGCCCCCAGCAACGGCAGGCCGATTCGCCGGTCAAGCAGGTTCCCGGAACGACGGGGCCGCCGCTGCAGGCGAGAATCGACGCCGAAACAGGCCGTACGCAAGTCTTGCTGACCATCGACGAGGCCGTCAGCCGGGCCTTGGCCAACAACACCGCCGTGAAGGTCATCGCCTTCGACCCGGCCGTGGCTCGGGAAGATGTGATCATCGCCGAAGCTGAATTCGACACGATTTTCACCGCCCAAGGCCAACTCGACAAGACCGACACCACCTCTCGAAGCGCAGGGCTGCCTGACCAGACCGAAACCACCGCCGTCAGCACCGCGTTGAGCCAGAAGCTCATCACCGGCGGCCAGGCGGTCCTTTCGTATTCCGTCGAGCGAGCGAATTCCAAGCCCAACGTGTGGCAGTTCGACCCCGTGTACACTCAAACGGTGGCCGTCAAACTGACCCAGCCCCTCCTTCGCGACGCCGGCCCCACCATCAACCTCGCCCAAATCCGCGTATCGCGGCTCAATGAGAGTATCTCGATGGACCAGTTCCGCGCGACGGTGCTGGATGTCATCGCCGAAACCCAGTCGCTGTACTGGAATCTCTACGCCTCCCAACGCGAACTGGGGATTCGCCAAGAACTCACCAGCCGAAGCGAAGCTACGCTGGCGATGGTGCGAGCCCGCAAACACCTCGACGCCAGCAGCGTTCAGATTACCGACGCCGAGTCGACCGTCGCGACGAACAGGCTTTCGATGATCCGCGCTCAGCGGCGAATCGGCGACGCCCGCGACCGGCTGGTCCGCGTCATGGCCGACGCCTCGATCACTTTGCTGGACGACTTCGAGATCGTCCTGCAGACGCCGGTGTCGACGACGCCGCTGATTATCGACCCGGTCGACCAAGTGGCCACGGCCCTGAAGTACAGCCCCGAGCTGGCCCAGGCCCGCACGGCGATCCGCATCCAGGACATCAACGTCAAGGTCGCCAGGAACCAAGTCCTGCCTCGCCTCGACGTCACCAGCGGCGTCGGCGTCAACGGCGTCAACGACGCCCTGCACAACAGTTGGGACAAGCTCTGGGGCGGCGACTACGTCAACTGGAACGTCGGCCTCAGCTTCGAGTGGCCCATCGGCAACCGGGCGCGCCAGGCGAATCTGCGTAAGGCCAGGTACAACCGAGCCAAGAGCGTCGCGTCGCTGCAGGATTCCGCCGATCAGGTGGCCGTCGCCGTCAACGACGCGGTCCGCCAGATCGACTCCAGCTACGACCTGATCGTCGCCGGCCGGGCCGCCCTGGGCGCCAACCAGGGCAATCTGACGGCGTTGGAAGTTCGCAAACGCTTCCGCCAGGCCCTCACCCCCGACTTCCTCAACCGCCTGCTGCTGCAACAAACCAACGTCGCCCAGGCCGAACTGGAACTGCTGGTCGCCGAGGTGACCTTCACGACCGCCCAGTCGACGCTCGCTCGGGTCACCGGAACGTCGCTGGACGACATGGGCGTGCTGATCGCCGATACCGACGCCGACTTTGATCCCGTACCGCCGCTGCTGTCGCGAATGTCGCTGACCGGCGAAGCGGCTCCGGCCGGCGCCCTCGCCCCGCCGGCGATCTTGCAACCCCGCACAAAATAACGACACCCATAAGGAACGGACCCCATGGCCGACATTGATGCTGTTTTCAAAGCCTACGACATTCGCGGCCTGTACGGCGATCAGATCGACGAAGACCTCGCCTGGAAGATCGGCAACGGGGCCGCGCAGTTCCTTCGCACCCACCTCAGCGGCTACGACCGAGGCCAAGCGTCGGCCAACCGTATCGTCGTCGGCCGCGATATGAGAACGCACAGCGAGCCGCTGGCGGCCAGCCTCATCGAAGGCGTCACCGCCAGCGGGGCCGGCTGCGTCGATATCGGCATGGTCGATACGCCGATGGTCTACTTCGCGATCAACCATCTCGGCAGTTGCGGCGGCGTCCAGGTAACCGCCAGTCACAACCCGCCCGAGTACAACGGGTTCAAGATCTCCGGCCTCAAGGCCCGCCCCATCGGCGCCAACACCGGCCTCAAAGAGATCCAGCACATCGTCTCCACCATGCGACGGATGCCGCCGGTGGATACGCCTAAGCAGGTGCTGCATGTCGAGTTGTGGGACGCTTACCGCGAGCACGTGCACAACTTCCTGAAGTTGCCGCGAAAGCTGAAGGTCGTCGTCGACGCCTCCAACGGCATGGCCGGCAAGATGATTCCGGCGGTGTTCAACGGGACCGACATCGAGATCATCCCGTTGAATTTCGAGATCACCGGCCGGTTCGTCCATCCCCCCAACCCCTTGGTCGAGGCGAATCTGCAGATGACCAAGGACGCGGTCGTCGAACACGGCGCGGATCTTGGCGTCTGCTTCGACGGCGACGCCGACCGGTGCATGTTCGTCGACGAAACCGGCCGCACCATCGGTTGCGACCTGATCACCGCCCTGCTGGCGAGGCATTTCCTCGCGAGCAATCCCGGCTCGGTCATCGTGTACGATCTTCGCAGCAGCCGCGTGGTGGCCGAAGAGATCAAGGCCGCCGGCGGCGTTCCCCGTCGCGAGCGGGTCGGCCACGCGTTCATGAAGAAGGCTCTCGCCGACGCCCATGGAGTGTTCGGCGGCGAGTTGAGCGGGCATTTTTACTTCCGCGATAATTTCAACGCCGACTCCGGCGCCATCGTCTTCGCCGTCGCCTGCAGCGTGCTGGCCGCCGGCGACGAGCCCATCAGCGAGCGAATCGCCCCGTTGCGTCGGTACAGCGCCTCGGGCGAAATGAACTTCAAGGTCGCCGACAAGGAGGCCGTCATGGCCAAGTTGGCCGACACGTTCAGCGACGGCGAGATCGATCATCTCGACGGCGTATCGATCGCCTACCCCGACTGGTGGCTCAACGTCCGCCCCAGCAACACCGAGCCGCTGCTGCGATTGAATCTCGAAGCGGCCGATGACGCCGCCGTCGCCGCCAAGTTGGAAACGCTCGCTCCGCTCCTCGGCGAGCCGGTGGACCACTGACCATGACCCCGGCGGGCGCTCCTCTGAACGGATGGACACATTGGGCCGAGAGCCCGCCGTTACTAGCCCCCTGCACTGCAGGGGGTCAACGGACCGCTGATACCGCTTCTGACTATTGGACGCTCATCGGCCGCGGCAAACGATGCGATCCGCCAAGCGCAGGTTTTCACGACTTCCGACCCCCCGCACTGCGGGGGGCTAGTACGCCCGCTCGCCTGCCTGAGCCCGTCCTCCCGAGGCGACGATGAACCTTCGCCTTCCGCACATCGCTGTCGCTGCACTCACTGCGATTACGGCGATAGGCTTGATCGCCGCCGGGGCCGACGCGCCGACCGCGGCAACCTCCCGCCCCGCCGACGCGACGCCGGCCGACCCGTCGCCGACCGTTCAGCGAACGCTCTACTTCCCGCCGAACGCCTTCGCCGCCGTTCGCCGAATTCGATTCGGCGAATTCACCCTGCAAACCAACACGACCACGCCCGACGACGCAACCGTCAAGGCCTATCTTACCGCCCTCGCAAAGCAACTTGGCGCGTTGGGACTGACGCCTCCGTCGCGACCGGCCACGACCCCGGCCACCGCCTCAACTTCAGCCTCAACTTCA
>CBDVCA010000150.1:0-7953 GCA_965372365.1 uncultured bacterium | reverse complement strand
GGCCGAACGAATACCCGCCACCGGTTCGGGAGGAGAGCCCGATTATTGAAAAGAACCTGTGAACGGTTACATCCATAGAGTGTAGGGTCGCACGCCTTCGGACCCCCCGCACTGCGGGGGGCTAGTAACGGCGAGCACTCATCTAACCGACTCCCCATGAATCGCGGATGAACCTGAAGTTTCCCATCGAACCTGATGGCGTGCTGAGCCGCTGCCCGTACAATTCGTGAACGAAGCTTCGCGGCGAAACCGGGGGCTGATGAGGGGGCCAATACGTGGGAATCACCACAATGACGACGTCGCGTGAACGAGTTTTGGCCGCCGCCGGCCATCGAACCTCCGATCGTGTGGCCATTACCTTCGACGCCGAGACCGAAGTGTACGCCGCGTTGGGCGACCGGCTCGGCACCCGCGGCAAGGAAGAGCTGTTCGACCGCCTCGGCGTGGACACGTGGTACATCGGCCCACGGACCGACGCCCCCACCGCCAACGACGCCGACGACCGCACCGGAAGCCGAAACCTCTGGGGGTATCGCACCACCACCGTCGACTACGGTACGGGCTCGTACGCCGAATTGTCGTACAGCCCCCTGGCCGGCAAAGACGATCTCGCCGACATCGACAACCACCGCTGGCCCGACGCCGACTGTGTCGATTACTCCCACGTCGGCCCCGAGATCCAAGCCCATGGCGATCGCGCCGTCATCGGAACTTTCGGGTGGGGAGCCTACTTCCGCGCCACCTACGTCCGGGGTATGGAGAACCTCATGATGGACTTCGGCCTGCGACCCAAGTACGCCGAACGCCTCATCGGGACCATCGCCGAACGAACGCTCGCCTTCATGGACAAGATGCTCGCCACCTGCGGCAAGCACATCGATATCGTCTACATGGCCGACGATTATTGCTCCCAGAACGGGCCGCTGTTCAGTCCGGAGATCTTCCGCCGGGAGATCTACCCCTACCTGCACGCCGCGGCCAACAAGGCCCACGCGTATAACAAAAAGTTCCTGCTGCACTGCTGCGGAGCCGTCCGCCCCCTGCTGGGGATGATTATCGACGCCGGCGTCGATATCCTCGAACCCATCCAGGTCCGCGCCGAGGGGATGGACCCGGCGGGACTGAAACGCGATTTCGGCCGCGATCTGTGCTTCTGGGGCGGGCTCGACCTCCAACGCGTCCTGTGCCGGTCGACCCCCCGGCAGGTGGCCGACGAGACGCGGCGGCTCATCGACATCCTCGGCGCTGACGGCGGATACGTCTTCGGACCCGGCCACACCTACATCCAACCCGACGCCCCCGTCGACAATGTCCTCGCCATGTACGAAGCCGCCAGGGAATATCGCCCAACCGGCCGCGGCGATTAACCGAACGGCGAACGGCGAACGGCAGGCTTCAGGCTTCAGACCTCAGGCTTCAGGCACGACAACGGCGAACGGCCAACGGCCAACGACGAACGGCGAACGACCAACGGCAGGCTTCAAGCTTCAGACCTCGGGCTTCAGGGACGGCAACGGCCCTCCGTATGACTAGTTTTCCTGGCCTGCCCATCGGCGGTCGCATACGAGGATCAGGTATTGAGGCCGTTGCTGTCAGCCCCAACGGGGCGGAGGCGTTTAGCCGGGGTGCGTAAGCCCCCGGATCGCAGACTCTCACCAGCTCCAAAGCCCCAGCGGGGCGACACATCGGCCGACCGAGAGCGCCCAGCCATCTGCTTTGTATCGCCCCGCTGGGGCTTGATCGTGTAAGAGTCTGCGCTCCCGCCGCGACGGGCTACATGCCGCCGCCCCTTGGGGGCTCCTCATAGGACACCGTCAGGCACACGGCCCTAACAAATACAGAATTCACTTCCCCCCGCCGCCTCCAGCGGCTACAAGAATACCATGATCGCCCGAATCGCCGGCAGGCTGGAACAACTCACCGAAACGACCGCCCTGATCGATACCGGGGTCGGGCTGTGGTACGAGGTGCTGATCCCCGCCTACAGCTTCGAACGCCTCAGCCGACGCGTCGGTGAACAGGTGGTGCTGCACACCATCCACTACCTCGACGGCGACCCCTCCCGGGGCGGACAGACGCCGCGATTGGTCGGCTTCCCCAATGAGGACGATCGCCGGTTCCTCGGGGTGTTCACGACCGTTAAGGGCATCGGCGTTCGCAAAGCCCTTCGAGCCCTCGCCCGACCGGTCGGCGATATCGCCGCGGCCATCGCCTCCGAGGACGTCAAGTTCCTCACCCTGCTGCCGGAAATCGGCAAGCGGACGGCCCAGCAGATCGTCGCCGAACTGAGCGATAAGATGGACCCCTTCGCCACCGTGACCGGAACGACCGTCGCCATCAGCGAAATGTCCGCCGCGGCCGCCGAAGCGGTCAGCGTGCTGATCCAACTCGGCGAGAAACGCGCCGACGCCGCCGCACTCGTCGATCGAGCCCTGGCCGTGGCGCCGGAGGCTGATACTCCTGAGACGATCATTCAACATGTCTACAAACTGAAGGCCGGAGGGACGTAACGGGACGGCAAATACGAAATACGAATTTCGAAATGCGAAACAAATACGAAACGACCCAAACGGCAAAACAGCAAACACAGCAACCACAGCAAACAACAGCAAACACAGCAACCACAGCAACCACAGCAAACAACAGCAAACACAGCAACCACAGCAACCACAGCAACCACAGCAACCACAGCAAACAACAGCATGAGCGACGATCAGAACACTATGGCGGGGCAGATGGGACCATGCGTGTCCCGCATGTCGTTTCGATCATTCGGATTTTTCCGTTTCGTATTTGTTTCGGATTTCGTACTTCGGATTTCGGATTTCTCGTCCCACGATTCTGTCGTAAGTGAGATACCGCCCCTCTAGGGAATTATGGCAAGAGAAACGATCATAACCGCCAATGCGATCGGCCCTGAGGACGAGCACTTCAACACCGCCCTGCGCCCGACGACGCTGGACGAGTGCATCGGCGCCGACGAGCTGATGGAGAAGCTGCGTATCGCCATCACCGCCGCCCGTCAGCGGGAAGAGCCGGTCGAGCACGTGATGCTGCACGGGCCGCCGGGGCTCGGCAAGACCACGCTGGCGTTCGTGATCGCCCACGAAATGGACGCCACCGTCAAGGTATCCTCCGGACCCGCCCTCACGCGGCCGGGCGACCTGATCGGCATCCTGACCAACCTCGAACGCGGCGACGTGCTGTTCATCGACGAAATCCACCGGCTCAGCCCGGCGGTGGAGGAGTACATTTACCCGGCGATGGAAGATTTCAAGGTCGACTTCATCGTCGACTCCGGCATGCACAGCCGCACGATCAATCTGCCGCTCAAACCGTTCACGCTCATCGGCGCCACCACCCGCGCCGGGATGCTCAGCCCGCCGCTTCGCACGCGGTTCGGCATCCAGCATCACCTGGAATTCTGGTCGGTCGACGACCTCGCCAAACGCGTGACGATGACCGCCGGCATGCTCAAACTCGACTACGACCCCGACGCGATTTCGACCATCGCCCGCCGGGCCCGCGGCACGCCCCGCATCGCCAACCGCCTCGTACGACGCTGCCGCGACTACGCCCAGGTGAGGGCCGACGGCCGGCTGACCACCGAGGTGGTCGACGCGGCGCTGAAACTCGAAGGCATCGACCAACTCGGCCTCGACCCGCTCGATCGCAAGTTCCTCACCGTCATCATCGACACCTACCGCGGCGGGCCGGTCGGCATCGAAGCCGTCGCCGCCACGCTCGGGGAAGAGACCGATACGCTCGTCGACGTCGTCGAACCGTTCCTGCTCCAGACCGGTATGCTCGCACGCACCCGTCGCGGCCGCAGCGTCACCATCAAGGCCTACGAACACCTCGGCGTCACGCCCGCACCGGGCGCCGAGGGCGATCTGTTCGCCGGCGGCCAGGGCTGAGGTCGGCCTACAGGCCCCAGGCCTTGGCGAAGTTGGCGAAACTTCGATCGTAGGTTCTCTCGGCGTCGGGGGGGAAGCAGCAGCCGGGCAGTTCCTTGCCGGCGAGGTGGCTGGCGATGCAATCGCAGCAGACGCCGCGTTTGCCGCAACTGGTATAGGTGCATGCGCAGGTGGCGGCGTTCTGTTTGACCTTACACTCCATCGGATTCTCCGCTCGGGTCCAGCTTCAGCAGTTTCTCCAGCGCCGCCAGGGCCGCGATCGCTTCGCGAATCTCCCGGACGGTCATTCGCACCGAGCCGCCCTCGGCAATCGCCACAATCGCCTCGGCGGCCTCCTTGACGGCGTTGACGCCGGCGTCGTCGAGGTCGCCGTCCAGCGGCACGAAGTATCCGTTGTACGGTTCGCACAGATGGTCGAGCACCGCGGCGGCCTCGCCCTTGGCGCCGGCGGCCAGGGCCTCGCCCAGCCGCTGGACGGGGTTGGGTTGGGCGCCGGCCAGCATTCGCTGCACCTGCCGGGGCGACAGGCCCATATTGGACGCGAACGCCTTGGGGCCGCCGGCCGAATCGACCAGGGCTTCGAATAGCTGCTCGCTTCGCCGCAGGCTCATCGCTTGCGCTCCTTCCGACGCCGGGCGACCAGCGTCCACGCCCCCCACGCCGCGGCCGCCGCGATCGGCCATGCCGCAGCCGCCCACACCGAGGTCGTCGTCCACGCCTGCTGCGGCGACGCCCCCGTCGTCCACGCCAGCAGCACCGGGCACGCTCGCCACAGCCACCCGGCCGATCCGGCGGGGCCGAACTCCGCGACGACATACGCCGCGGCCGCCCCGCCCATCACCGCCATCGCGCCGATCCACACCACCGCCGACGCCCCCGCTTGACCGGTAGACGCCGGGCGAGCGAGAATCGCCGCCGCCGCCAGCGCCGCGACCGTCAGCGTCGCCACCCGCACCACATCCGGCGCCCAGGCGTCGGACAGATACGCCGCCGCGACCGTGAACGGCGCCGCCATCGCCAGCCACAGGGCCATCTCGCACACTTCGCCCCACGTCAGTCGTCCGTCGTTTCGCTTGACCCGTTTCGCCCACGCCAGCGGCGCCGCCATCAGAGCGAACGCCACCTGCGCCGCCGCCACCGTCGCCAGCGCCGCCCCGCCGGTCGGCCGCGGCTCAGCGACGATCAGCCCCGGGAACAGCCCCACCGCCAGCGCCGCGGCGTTCACCGCCGCCCACGCCACCCCGGCGCCGGTCCACGCCTGCAAGCCTTGGGCGCCGGGGAGCCGCTTGGGGGAGCGACTCCTGCCGCGTGCGCCGAACTCGCTTATGTGCCTCTGATACATGCCTTGATTATACCGGCACTTCGGTGATGATTGGCAACGTCAATATCCGCCATTGGGTTCGTTTGGTCTTTTTTCTTTTCCGCCCCCGCCCCCGGCAATCCGATCACTCCCGGCCGGCTCACAACTCCCTATTCTTCGCCGCCGACCGACGATCTCGCCCTGCCAAAACAGCGCTCCCCCTCCACTAATAGGGTGCGTTTCAGAGGTATGAGTCCGTTTGAGGCCGTTTGAGGCCGGCGACATACCCGATACTCCCAATACTCCGTCCATCCAAGTCCGTTCCCGCCCTCCCGACCGTCCTCAAACGGCCTCATCCGGTCCATACCCCGAATTCTATGCCCAAAATCGCCCTTTCGCGACGGTCAGGCCGGACCCACCGGACTCGCGCCGCAGCCGCGGCCACACCGACAGCAACTCGCCCTATCCACATACCAGTACAGTCGATACGTCACCTTCTCCTGGCTTGGAGCACTTCACGTAATAGTTCTCGTGTGGCGTCTTCAAGCATGCGTAGCGAGCTTGTGGGTGTATTCCCGCCAATACGCCCAGACAGAGGGACTCCGGCATCTGCCACCCACAGGCTCCACTTCCGCCTGCAGCGTTCGTTTCTCTTGAAGGCGCCACCCGACATCATACGGAATTCGCTCGTAGGGGACTGGCTCCGAAGTCCCGGCTTCTTGGGACGAAGGTGCCTGTACCCGGCCTTTTTCGGCCCAACAGCCGCACGGGTGCAGGCGCCGGCGCTACGCTTGCCTGTACCCGGCCCTTTTCGGCCCAACAGCCGCACGGGCGACGCTGCGGGTACAATCTCAGCCTGCGCTACACGTTGAAGCCCGCCCCTGAGGATCCGAGCGGCCCCCGAACCCCCGTAGATTGGTAGTAGCCTCGGGCGCGAGCCCGTGGATTGCGAACGTCCCGGTGAAGATGAGCCCCCGCAGGGGGCGATTGAAACACGTATGTCCTATTCGTCCACCCCGTCAGTCGACCCCTCCGGGGGCTCGAATCGTTCAGCCGGTCGTATATCACGGGCGCCTCATCCCATACCACGGGCTCGCGCCCGAGGCTACTAACAAACGCCGCTACGCGGCTAACGGCAACGGCAACGCCGAACCGTGATGCGAATTCGGTAGGGTGTCGCCCGGAACCCTCAGCCTCCGCCGCCGATGGCCTTGTCGGCGATGTCGCGCCGGCAGTAGCAATCGGGCCAGGTGATCTTGTCGACGGCTTCGTACGCCCGGGCCTTGGCCGCGGCGATGGTGTCGCCCAGGGCGGTGACGCCGAGGACGCGGCCGCCGTTGGTGACGAGCTTGCCTTCGTCGTCGAGTTTGGTTCCGGCGTGAAAGACCTTCACGTCGTCGAGGGCGTCGGCGTCGGCGACGCCGCGGATTTCGTAGCCTTTGGTGTAGGAGCCTGGGTAACCGCCGGAGGCCATCACGACGCAGACGGCCGGGCGAGGATCCCAGTCGATGGAGACCTCGTCAAGGCGATGCTCGCAGACGGCGTTCATCACTTCCACCAGATCGCCCTTCATTCGCATCAGCACCGGCTGGGCCTCGGGGTCGCCGAACCGGGCGTTGAACTCGATCACCTTCGGACCGCCGGGGGTGAGCATAAGCCCCGCGTACAGTACGCCCTCGTACCGCCCCACGCGGCGGCGCAAGGCGTCGACGATCGGCACGATCACCTCACGCTCGATCCGCTGACAGGTCGGCTCATCCAACACCGGAACCGGGCTGTAGCAGCCCATGCCGCCGGTATTGGGGCCGGTGTCGCCTTCGCCGACGGGTTTGTGGTCCTGAGCGGGCTGCAGGATGTAAATGCTGCGGCCATCGCAGAACGCCAGCACCGAGACCTCCTGACCCGTGAGCATCTCCTCGATCAGAACCGTGTCGCCGGCGGCGCCGAATACGCGCTCGATCATCATCTCTTCCAGAGGCTTCACCGCCTGGAACGGCTCCGGGCATACCACCGCGCCCTTGCCCTTGGCCAATCCCGCGGCCTTCACCACCACGCCGTTCTCGCGACTGAGGGCGAACTCCTTGGCAGCCCCGAAATCGGTGAACACACGCGTGTCGGCGGTGGGGATCGACGCCTCACGCATCAATTCCTTCGCGAACGTCTTGTCCGATTCCAACCGGGCCGCGTCCCGGGTGGGGCCGAACGCCTTGATGCCCGCGGCTCGAACGGCGTCGACCAAACCCAAAGCCAGCGACTCCTCGCCGCCGACGACGACCATGTCGATCTGATGATCGATCGCGAAGGCCACCAGGGCCTCGACGTCCGTATCGGCGATCGGAACATTCTCGCCATGCTCGGCCGTGCCGGCGTTGCCGGGGGCGCAGTAGATATGCTCGCAAAGGGGGCTCTGGGACATCTTCCACGCGATTACGTGCTCGCGGCCGCCGCCTCCGACCAACAGGATCTTCATGATACGCGTCTCCGGTGTGTGCAATTCGTCCGTCATCAGCCCCGGTCGACACCACGCCGGCGGGACCGAAGCGAGTGTACCGCCTCCCCAGGCGAGAATCGAGCCTCACTTCGGGGGCCGACAGGGGAGATTCGCCCCCTGCGCCTCGACAAACAATGGCCCCTCGCGGCGGGGGAAGGCTACCGAACCCACAATCTCGCTCCCTCAGGGGATCCTTGTATCCGAATAATCCGGACAAACACCGGTCAAATGAGCAATGCCCCCCC
>CBDVCA010000149.1:0-7960 GCA_965372365.1 uncultured bacterium | reverse complement strand
GGGGGCTAGTAACGGCAGATCGTGGGTCGTGTGAGCTCCCCGCTGATCCGTTATGGAACAAAAAGCCCCTCATCACTCACGGTGGAGCGATGAGGGGCTTTGTGCGTTGCGGCGCTTGGGCCGCGGAGGCGTCGATTTACTTCGGTCGTTTGGCGGGCTTGCGTTTGCCGGGCTTGCGTTTGGCCTTTCGTTGCTGGGTTCGTTTCTCGCAGTCGTGCAGCCACTGGAGGGCGCCGGGCGAGGCGCCCCAGGCGGAGAGGATCTCCTGTGTGCAGAGGACGGCTTCTTCCTCGCTCCCGATTGTGTACGACGAGGGTGTGCGGGCCGGGAGGGATTTCAGGTCGGTTAGGAAGCCGATCACATGAGGGTTGGTCTTGGCGGCGGCCCGCAACGATTCGCGCGCGTCCTTGGTGTCGCCTTCGGCGCGGAAGTGCAACAGGGCTCGGGTGAACGCCAACGAGGATGCGATGTCATCTTCGTATTCGCCGATCAGGTCGGAGGCGGCCGCGTCGTCGCCTAACTCGATCAGCAGCGGAACCAGGAAGTACCGCACGCCCTGGTTGTCGCCGGGGTTCAGTCGCAGCAGGGCCTGGTAGTGACCGGCGGCTTCCTGGAGGCGACCGGTCGCCTGGAGGCATTGGGCGAGACCGCACCGGGCTCGCATGTACGGCCGCGTGTCCATATGTCCCCAGAACTCGCCTTCGTCCTCAGCGAAGCGGTCCGGGCCGAGCGTCCGGGTTCCGGCGTCGACGGCTTTGGCGTACAGTTCGACGGCTTTGGACGCATCGTTCGTTCGTTTGGCCAGCAGTGCGTACGCATCGGCGCAGTCCGGGCAGATCTGGATCGCCTTGCGAACCAACTGCAGCTGGCGGCGGCCGCGAGCCTCGAACGCGTCGTAGCAGAGATCCTGGGCCTCTTCCAGAGGCGTTTGCGGATCGAATTCCATCTCCGCGGCCGGTACGCCCATGAACTTCTCGTTGACCAGTGCATTCAACTGGTCCATGTCGTCGACGGGGTTCTTCGAGATGAACTGCTCGATGCGATTCATCGTTCGTTCCATGGCCCGCCTGTCCAGCGGCGTCGCCTTCCCGCCCGCCGCGTCCGGCTGTTGGTGCGTCAGCAGGTCGGGCAGTTCCAGTGTGAACGTCATCGATCCGTCAGCGGTGTCGACGCATTGGGTCCATCGTCCGGCGTCCATCTGCTCGGGTGTGGTCTTGGCCACAGCCCACAGCAGGCCTTCGACGAAGGCCAACGTCTTGGCGTCGGGCCGGCGCACGCGGGAGCCGGGGCCGAACCGAATGACGCAGGGATACGCATTCTCTCCGGCGACCGGCAATTGGTGGTCGTCCCACAGGTCGGCGTCGCCGATGGGGTTGTCGATGAGAGCGTCGAACGCCAACGACCACAGGCTGGACGTCTCCATGTCGAGCCTGCCGGTCCTCCCGTCGCGGCACAGATTCATGTCGCCTGGCGAACCGAAGAATCCCATCCCGAAGGCTTTTCCGCCCGCCCCGAGCACCGTGGCGACCCCCATACCTACGGGAGCCGGGGGCGACGCGATCCGGATCAGGTCCTCGTCGAGCAGTTCGTCCCAGGGCCCGACCTCATAGAACGCCGCGGCGGCTTCGGCGAATCGGCGCATACGCTCGACCGTCACGCCCTCGCCTTCCATCGGCCCCGGCGGTCCGTCGTCCAGTTCGTTCTTCTCGAAAAGCACCTCCAGGTAATCCTCCACCGCCGGCAGCGACGGGCGGAACTCGACGCGGATGCCGGCCTCGGCAAGCACGCCGGACAGATGCTCGGCTAACGCCGGGTCGTCCACCTGGATCGTACCGGGACGATATCCGCCGGCTTTGTTGCTACAGATCGTGTCGGTCAGCCCGGCGAGCATCTTTGCGAAGTTCCTGTCATCGGGGTGCATGATATCCGATGGACCGACAGCGTCGTGATCGACGCCGACCCAGATCGTAACCCAGGGTCGGTAAGGCTCCTGGTCGGGCTCGTCGATCCACGTGGGAAGGCGGAACCACTTGCCTTGCCAGATGGATTGAGCGTGCATCGGCCGTCGCTTGATCTTCTCTATTTGGAAATTCGGCATCGGGTTCTCCTTCTCGCGTTCGCTTCTATTGATCCCACGGCTGCGGGTTGGCCGGCTTCTTGGGTTCGGAATTTCCGTACAGCAGTCTGGCGGCGACGTCCAGCGACGCCGGCATCGGCTGTAGGAGCAGATCACGCAGGGCCATGCGACCGGAGTCGCGTGATTCTCCAATCGCTGATGGTGATGATACCGCCTTGGCGACCGGTTGCAAGAGGCAGTTGCCGAGGCGGAGGCTTCAGCAGTCTACCCGCCCACGAGTTACGGTCATCGAGCCGTGATCGGGTCGGCTTCGCTGAGGTTTTCGACGAAAACACTCGGTTTGTCGACTCCGGGAGCGTCCCCGTTTGCTAGGATGGCCGGTTGTCGGAGAAGGCGTATTTATTATCCCGGAGGAAGAGGAGCAAGATCATGCGGAGGGACCGCGTGGGGGAGTCGTTCACCGATTGTGCGCACGAAGCGCTTGAGGCTCGGATTCTACTGTCCGGGGATCTGCCCGCCTGGACGCACTTGTCCAGCAACTCCGGCGACCTCCCCGAAACCAAGCTGACCGGTAATCAGCAGACCGCCAGCCTGGTGTTGGATATTGACAACGACGGCGTCGACGATTTCGTCATCACCGAGCGAAGCGAAGGTCCGTCGGTGGTGTGGTTCGGTCGCGACGGCGACGGCTGGACCGAGTACGTTATCGACAATAACAAGCTGGCCATCGAGGCCGGCGGGGCGTTCAGCGATATCGACGGCGACGGCGACCTCGACCTGGTGTTCGCCGGCGATTACCAGAGCAACCAGATCTGGTGGTGGGAGAACCCGTACCCCAACTATGACGCCAACACTCCCTGGACGCGTCGGACGATCAAGAACAGCGGGTCCAAGAAGCATCACGACCAGATCTTCGCTGATTTCGACGGCGACGGGGTCGATGAGTTCGTCACTTGGAACCAGGATGCGCGCCAGTTGCTGTTCGGTGAGATTCCCGCCAATCCCAAGTCGACCTCCAGTTGGACCCTGACGAGCATCTACACCGCCGGCGGGACCAACTATGAGGGACTGGCCGCCGCGGACATTAATCTCGACGGCGTGCTGGATATCGTCGGCGCCGGTCGGTGGTTCGAGCATACCGGCGGGTCGAGCTTCACCGCCCACACCATCGATTCGTCGGCGGTCTTCACACGAGCCGCGGCCGGGCAGTTGATCCCCGGCGGCCAGCCCGAAGTGCTGTTCGGCCCCGGTGACGCCGACGGGGCCTTGAAGATGTACGAGTGGGACGGCGACTCGTGGACGTCGACGACGCTGATCTCCAACATTCGCCATGGCCACAGCTTGCAGATTGAAGATGTCAACCTCGACGGCCATCTGGATATCTTCATCGCCGAGATGTACTCCCCCGGTCCGGGCGCCGACGCGACGGCCCGCATCCTCTATGGCGACAGCGCCGGCGGCTTCGACGAGCAGGTGATCTCGGTCGGGATCGGCAACCACGAATCCCGTTTGGGCGACCTGGACGGCGACGGCGACTTCGACATTCTGACCAAGCCGTATTCGTGGGATGCGCCCCGCGTGGACGTGTGGCTCAACGAACTGCCCAGGACGCTCGATCTCGATAGCTGGGACCGTCACGTCGTGGACGCCTCGCGGCCGTGGACGGCGGTGTTCGTCGATGCGGCCGATATCGACGGCGACGGAGCCAAGGACATCGTCACCGGCGGGTGGTGGTACCGCAACCCCGGCGACGCCGGCGGTTCGTGGACCCGCAACACGATCGGTTCACCCCTGAACAACTACGCCGCGGCTTACGATTTCGATGGCGACGGCGATATCGACCTGCTCGGCACCGAGGGCAAGGGCGCCGACACCAACGACAGTTTCGTATGGGCCGAGAACGACGGGTCCGGCTCGTTTGCGATTCATCACAACGTGGCCTCCGGCGACGGCGATTTTCTCCAGGGCGTGGCCGTCGATCGGTTCACCCCCGGCGGACCGATTCAGGTGGCGCTTTCGTGGCACGCCGCGAACAAGGGCGTGCAGATGCTCACCGTACCCGCCGACCCGACCCGCGGGACGTGGGGGTGGGAGAAGATCTCATCGACCAGTCAGGACGAGGGTCTCAGCGCCGGCGATATCGACCGTGACGGCGATCTCGACCTGCTGCTGGGAACCCAATGGCTTCGAAATGACGGGTCCGGTTGGTCGGCCTTCACGCTGAACATCGCCTCGGGCATGCCCGACCGCAATCGACTGGCCGACGTCAACGGCGACGGTCGCCTCGACGCGGTCGTCGGCTACGAGGCGATCAGCACCGCCGGCAAACTCGCCTGGTACGAGCAGCCCTCTTCGGCGACGGGAACCTGGACCGAACACGTGATCTCCTCCAGCGTGATCGGCCCGATGAGCGTCGATGCGACCGATCTCGACCTCGACGGCGATATCGACGTCATTGTCGGCGAGCACAACACCTCCAATCCCAGCAGCGCGAAGCTGTGGGTCTTGGAGAACACCGACGGCGAAGGCGGCGCTTGGGCCTCCCACTTGGTGCACACCGGCGATGAGCACCACGACGGCGCCGTCACCACCGACATCGACGGCGACGGCGATCGCGACATTATCTCGATCGGCTGGACCCACAATCGGGTGATGCTCTACGAAAACACCAGCCCGGCCATCCCCGGCGGCAATCGCGCCCCGACGGCGTCGGACGATTCTTTCACCGTCGCCCCGGGCGGTAGCTACGCCGGCATGCTGGAGGCTGATGATCTCGACGCGGCCGATTCGCTCACGTATGAAATCGTCGACAGCCCCGGCCACGGGACGATTCTCTCGCTGAACCCGGCGACCGGAGCGTTTGCCTACGCACCCGCGACCGGCTACGAAGGCCCCGATCAGTTCACCTTCGCCGCCAACGACGGCGAGGTCGACAGCAACATCGCTACGGTGACCATCCATGTCGAACTGGTCAACCTCGCCCCCGAGGTGACCATCACCTCCCCGACGGTCGACGTGGCCCATCTGACCGATGACAATTCCCTGCTGGTCCTCGAAGCGACCGTCACCGACGACGGCGTCGGCGGCGGGGGGCTAGGGTATGGCTGGTCGGTCATCGACGCTCCGGCCGGCGGTGTGGCCGCCTTCGGCGACGCGGCCGCGGCCGATACGACCGTCCGGTTCGCCGGCGACGGAACCTACGTGCTGCGGCTCGCCGCCGACGACGGGGTCAATGTCAGCTCCGACGATATTACCGTCGAAGTCGGCGCGACCTCCGGCGGCAACGGAGGCCCGACCCCCGATGTCGCATGGTGGAAATTCGACGAGGGGACCGGCTCGGTCGCCACCGATTCGATCGGCGGCCATGACGGAACCGTCGCCGGGGCGTTCTGGTCCAGCCAGGGCATCGACGGCAGTTTGTACTTCGACGGCGTCAACGACGCCGTGCAGATCGGGTCGATGGATATCTCCGGCTCGGCGATGACCCTCGCCGCGTGGATTCGGGCGGAGGACTTCGAGGTCTACGACGCTCGCATCATCTCCAAGGCCGACGGCGTTCAGGACAGCAACCACTGGTGGATGCTCTCCACACTCGGCGACGGAACCGCCCTGCGGCTGCGACTGAAGACCAACGGAACCACCGACACGCTCATCACCTCCAACGGAGTCATCTCCGCCGAGCAGTGGCGTCACGTCGCGGCTACCTACGATGGCTCCCGCATGCGGATCTTCGTCGATGGTCAGGAGGTTGGTTCGATGGCCAAGACCGGCTCGCTGAGCACGAACGCCTCGGTGCAGGCGGCCATCGGGAACAATCCCTCCGGCGTCGAGGGGCGACCCTTCGACGGGCGGATCGATGACGTTCGCATCTACAACACCGCCCTCGACGCGGCCGAGATCGCGGCCATCATGACCGGCGAAGCGGCCAACACCGCCCCGACCGTGGACGCCGGCGCCGATCGCACCGTATCCGGTTCGGTCGTTACGCTCGATGGGGCGGTAGGCGACGACGGCTCGCCCGCACCGCCGGCCGCGGTCGCATTGCAATGGGTGCAGGTCGCCGGACCGGCCGCGGCGACCCTCGCCGACGATACGTCGGCCGATACGTCGGTTGCGCTGCCTGTTGTGGGCGAATACACCTTCCGCCTGATCGCCGATGATGGTGAGGTCAAGACCGCCGACGAGGTGACCCTCACGCTGTCCGAGCAAGGCGCTGGCGACTGGTGGAACGACGCCTGGGCGTATCGCATGGGTGTGACGGTCGAGGCGGCCGGAGTTGACCGCAGCGACAAGCCGGCCGAGATTGTCGTCGACTTCGGAGCCGCGATGGCCGCCGCCGGCCAAACCGGCCAGTTCGATCCGGCCTCGATTCGCGTGGTCGAGGTCGACGCCTCCGGTTTGGTCATCGACGCGGCCGCGCCGTTCCAGTTCGACCCCGCCGCCGCGACACCCGACGCAGGGACGCTGGTGTTCATGTTGACCGGGGATACGCCGGCCGACAGTTCCCGATCGTACCAGGTCTACTTCGACGTCGCCGACGCCGGCCACGCACCCGCGCCGGTCGCGTCGCAGGTGGATATCACCGACGGCGTCGCCCACAAGGGTTTCGATAGCTACCGGATCGAAACCGCCGACGGGACTTGGTATTACCACAAAGCCGGCGGCGGGTTCGCCACGATCGAAGACGGCGACGGCAACGACTGGATCGGTTTCGAGAACGATCCGGCCTCGCTGGCCTCCGGCTGGTATCGCGGCGTCCCCAACGCCGTGTACCCCGAAGACGCCTTCCACCCCGGGCGCGATACGGTGACCAGCACCCTCGTCAGCGAAGGTCCGCTGAAGGTGACGATCCGGTCGGTCAGCAACGACGGCGCGTGGGAATCGCTGTGGGAAGTCTACCCCACCTACGCCACCATGACGATGGTCGCCACCGACCACGACTACTGGTTCCAGTACGAGGGCGCCCCCGGCGGGCAGACCGACAACAGCGATTACATCGTCCGTTCCGACGGCTCGGTCACCACGGCCGCCGGGAGCTTCACCCAGGACGTCAATCGCCCCGGCGCCGACGAGGAATGGGTCTACGTCGGCGACGCTTCGACGAACCGAGCCCTGTTCGCGGCCCATCACCAAGACGACTCCGCCTCCGACCGATGGTACAAGATGGCCGGCCCCGGCTCCGACCCCGAAGGCATGACGATCTTCGCCTTCGGTCGCGGCAGCGGGACCGATACCCAATTGACCTCGGCCGGTCAGCACTTCACCATCGGTTTCGTCAACGATGACAGCTTCGACGCAGCCCGAGGCGATATCCTCGGCGCGTACAAGCCGCTGACGCTGACGGCCGGGCTCGTCGAAACCCGGCCCGCCGACACGATCGCCGGCGACTTCGACCTCGACGGGGACGTGGATCTGGACGACTTTTTCATTCTGAAGAGCCACTTCGGAGCCACCGGCGCAACCCGGTCGATCGGCGACGCCAACGCCGACGGGGTCGTGGACCTCGACGACTTTTTCATTCTCAAGAGCAATTTCGGCGCCACAGCCGCGACCAAGGCGGCCCCGGCCGTCGCCGTGGCCGCCGAGTCGGCGACCGATGCTTCGGGCGTTCCCCAACGCCAGAGTATCGCCGTCTTCGACGAAGTCCAGGATGGCTCATCGGTCAGTGAATTGAGCAATGAAACCATCGACGTGCTTGGCCTGACGCCGGCGTATACCCCGTTGGCCTAAGTCGGACCCTATCGCCCAATCAAGAGAACCCGTCGTCGGCCCCCCAGCCGGCGACGGGTGTTTCTTGCGCTCATGTCGGGTTCGCGTGGAGCGGGGCTGATGCGTGCTTGCCGTTACTAGCCCCCCGCAGTGCGGGGGGTCGAACGACGTGTG
>CBDVCA010000148.1:0-7975 GCA_965372365.1 uncultured bacterium | reverse complement strand
GC
This sequence comes from uncultured bacterium, assembly GCA_965372365.1. Taxonomy (GTDB): domain Bacteria; phylum Planctomycetota; class Phycisphaerae; order SM23-33; family FEN-1343; genus CBDVCA01. The sequence goes on along the minus strand of CBDVCA010000148.1, from coordinate 7,973 downwards.
CTCAACTTCAGCCTCAACTTCAAAACCCTCGACGCGGCCGATTGTGGCGGCGATGTACGCCACGCAGGACCAGTTCAAGGCCCTGTGGCGACGCGTGGGCGCCCATTACGACGGCCGGTTCTTCGGCATCGCCAACGCCGGCGGGTACAGCTACCGCTGGTTCTGCGCCACCTACGCCGACGCCGATTCGCCCGGGGCGCTCCCGCATGAACTCGCCCACGAAATGACTCACGTGTGGCTGTGGAGCCGAAGGGGATTGCCCAATGACGGCAACTGGCTCAGCGAAGGGCTGGCCACGGTGGTTCAGGTGCGAATGCATCCGGCCGCGGCCAAGCGGACCGAATGGGCCGCTCGCGTGGAAGCCGGGCAGTATCTGCCGCTGAAGCGATTGATGAACGCCTCGCCCCTGGCGCCCAAGCGGTATTGGCAAGCCTGCACGATGGTCGAGATGCTGATGAGGCGATACCCCGAGGCGATGACCGGCGTCGTCAGGGCCGTCGCCAACGGCCGCGGCTCACACCGCATTGTCAGCGATTCCCTTGACACCGACTGGGTCACGCTCCAGCAACAGTGGATCAATCACGTCACGTCTTCGGCGACCGGTCGGGAAGAATAGTCATGGCGGGCAGGCCCCGGTCACCGGCGATTGCGTCGAAGCAGCGTCAGGCCGGCGAGAGATAGCAAAGTGACCGTGGCGGGCTCGGGCACGAAATACACGTCATCGATCGCCAACTCGCTGCCGTAAATGGTCAGATCATGAATCGGTCCGTACAGGTGAAGCGTTCCTCGGCTGTCCCCCACGGCGTACAGTTTCACACCCCCGAGGGTCATGCCGTCAAGGGCGCCGTAGCGATCCACGACAGCTTCGGCGCCGTTGATGACGATGCCATAGCTCCCTCCGAAGGTTCCATATTTGAAGGCGATATGGGTGTACGCTTCCGCAAGCATGAACTGGAGCGGAGTGCCGATATACGCCTCGAGTTGGCTTCCCGTTCCACCCGCCCAGCCGGTCCCAACATACGCCGAGGCGTTGCCGCTGGGTGGGCTGCGGACTAAGAAGGTGAGTTCGCCGGAGGTGATGCTGTCTCCGGAAGTATAGCGAGTCCCCCGGACCAAGTCCTCAAAATCCACGACGCCGGCGACAGCAACACAGGGGAGCAGGCATACAAGGAGCGCACTGTGAACAATTGTGATCTTGGCCATGGTTTACCCTTTCCAAGCAGAACCCAATTCAGATCGATCGCGCAGACCAACCTTCGAGCGAACACCACCATACCACTTACCTCCTATCTTTGCAAGGGGATTCTGCTCGGATGCGATACTCGTATTGTACTTGAAGCAGAATCCATCCCAACACCTCAATGGCTCTCCAGGGGCTAGCAGTCCGTTGAAAAATGGGTTCCGTCGCAAGATCGGGCGAAATTTCCGAGCATCAAGGAAGGAAACGCGCCCAATGTCACCGGAGCAGCCCCGAAGGGGCGAAGGCATTTGGCCCGCCGCGGCGGGACCGCAAGTCGCCACAGAGCCCGAAGCCCCGAAGGGGCGACACAACACCCGTCGGAGAGTCGTAGTGTCGCCCCTCCGGGGCTTTGGCTATACTATGTCCCTTTTTCCGGGGGCTTACGCCCCCGGCTAAATGCCTTCGCCCCTTCGGGGCTGAAAGCACCAGCTATCACACAGGGCTGCCGCGACGGACGCCTACGCGTTCTTACGCGCTTTCTCGGCTTCGATGTGCCTCTTGAGGAACTGTCCGGTGTAGGACGCTTTGCAAGCCATGACCTTCTCGGGCCGGCCGGCGACGACGACGCGGCCGCCGGCTTCGCCGCCTTCGGGGCCGAGGTCGACGATCCAATCGGCCGACTTGATCACGTCGAGATTGTGCTCGATGACGATGATGGTGTTGCCCTTGTCGGCCAGGCGGTTCAGCACGTTGAGCAGGTTGTGAATGTCGGCGAAGTGCAGACCGGTGGTCGGTTCGTCCAGGATGTACAGCGTGTGGCCGGTGGCCGTCTTCCCCAGTTCGCCGGCCAGTTTCACCCGCTGGGCCTCGCCGCCTGACAGCGTGGTGGAACTCTGCCCCAGTTCGATGTACGACAGCCCCACGTCGTTGAGCGCCCGGAGCAGTTGCTTGATCTTCGGGAAATTCTCGAAGAAGCTCAACCCCTCCGAAACTCGCATGCTCAGAACGTCTGCGATATTGCGTCCCTTGTAACGAACCTCCAGCGTCTCGCGATTGTACCGAGCGCCTTTGCACTCCTGGCACGTCACGTACACGTCGGGCAGGAAGTGCATCTCGATCCGCTTGGTGCCCTGGCCCTGGCACGCCTCGCAGCGACCGCCCTTGACGTTGAAACTGAACCGCCCCACCTTGTAGCCGCGGATCTTTGCTTCGCGGGTTTTGGCGTACAGCGCGCGGATCTGATCGAACACGCCGGTATAGGTCGCCGCGTTCGATCGGGGCGTACGGCCGATCGGCGATTGGTCGATCTCGATGACCTTGTCGATCTGACCGACGCCGTTGATCTTGTCGTGAGCGCCCGGCCGATCGCGGCTGGAATACAGCTTCCGCTTGAGGCCGCGAAGCAGAATCTGGCTGACCAGCGTACTCTTTCCGCTGCCGGAAACGCCGGTCACGCAGACGATGCCGCCGAGGGGGAACTTCACGTCGATCTTCTTGAGATTATGCTCGACGCACCCCTTCACCTCCACGGCCTTCCTCTCGCTCACCTTCCGCCTCTGCGTCGGCGTCTCGATAACGCACTCCCCGCTAAGGTACTTGCCGGTGATCGACTCGGGGGCTCGACAGATATCCTCGATCGTCCCGTCGGCCACAACACGACCGCCGTGCTTGCCGGCGGCCGGACCCATGTCGATCACATAGTCGGCCTCGCGGATCGTGTCTTCATCATGCTCGACAATCAGCACGGTATTGCCGATATCGCGAAGACGTTTGAGCGTGGCGATCAGGCGGAGGTTGTCTCGCTGATGCAGCCCGATGGTCGGCTCGTCGAGAACGTAGCACACGCCGACCAGCCCGCTGCCGACCTGAGTGGCCAGGCGAATCCGCTGGGCCTCGCCCCCCGAAAGCGTCGCACTGGTCCGATCCAACGTGATATACCCCAAGCCCACATCGACCATAAACCGAAGCCGCTGGCGAATCTCGCGGAGAATCTGTTCGGCGATCACGGTCTTCTCGGCGTCCAGCGTCACCGAGTCGAAGAAGGCGACGGCCTCGTCGATGCTCATCCGGGTGACGTCGTGGATGTTGGTCTGCTCCACACGCACGGCGATCGACGCCGGCCGCAGTCGGGCGCCGTCGCACTGGCGGCACGACTGCTCCGAGAGATACCCGTGCAGATGACTCTTGACGTACTCGCTGTCGGTCTTCTTCCAGCGATGCATCATGTTGGGGATCACGCCCTCGAACTTCCCGCCCCCGTCCATGAGCGTCTTGCGGGCCGCCGGATTGATCTTGCTATACGGCGTGTTCGGCGAGACATCGTTCTCGCGGCAGAACTTGCGGATCAGGCGATTGTAGAAAATATTCATCCGCTTGCCGCCATGGCGCCAGGCGTCGATGGCGCCCTGGGACAAACTGAGCGACTTGTCGGGCACGATCAGGTCGGGGTCGAACTCCAAAATGGTTCCAAGGCCGTCGCAGGCCTGGCACGCCCCGTACGGCGAGTTGAAGCTGAACATCCGAGGCGCCAACTCCGGCAGATTCACCTCGGGATGCTCCGGGCATGCGTAGGTCGCGCTGTACAGTTGATCGCGCCATTGGGGCTCATCGTCGCCGGATTCGTCGTTGTCTTCGTAGCAAATGACGATCAGGCCGTCGCTGAGGCGAAGGGCCACTTCCAGCGAATCCCCGAGCCGGGGTCCAACCGATTCCTTCAGGATCAGACGGTCCACGACCACTTCGATGGTATGCTTGACCGTCTTCTTCAGAGCCGGGGCGCTCTTGACGTCATAAATCTCGCCGTCGACGCGCACTCGAACGAAGCCCTCGCGCTGAATCATGCGGAACACTTCTTCGTGCAGGCCCTTCTGCCCTCGCACCAGCGGGGCGATCACCATGAATCGCGTGCCGATGGGCAGGCCGAAGATGCTGTCGACCATGTTGGTCACCGTCTGAGAGGTGATCGGTCGGTCGCAGACCCAGCAATGCGGGGTCCCCACCCGGGCGAACAGCAGCCGCAGGTAGTCGTAGAGCTCCGTCGTCGTCGCCACCGTCGAGCGGGGATTCGAGCCGCCGGCCCTCTGCTCGATGGCGATCGTCGGCGGCAGCCCTTCGATATGCTCGACGTCGGGTTTCTGCAGTTGGGCGAGGAACTGCCGGGCGTAGGCCGAGAGGCTCTCGACGTACTTACGCTGCCCTTCGGCGTAGATGGTGTCGAAGGCCAGCGAACTCTTGCCGCTGCCGGACAGGCCGGTCACAACCACCATCTTGCCCCGAGGAATGCGAACGTCGATATTCTGGAGGTTGTGCTCCTTGGCGCCAAGGATCACAATCTCATGCGAATCGGCGGTAGCCGGATGGTCGCTGTCTCTCATCGGGAATGCGTTACCTGTACGTGAGTCCCTTCGGCGGCTCAAACCACGTAGTATAGCCGCCAATGAGTCCAACGATCAAGAGAAACGATCACAGAGACGGTGATTGGTGATTGGTGATTGGTGATTGGTGATTGGGGGGAATTGCCGTCAGCCCCGAAGTCGCGAAGGCATCTGGCCGGGATATTCGTTCCCGGCCACATGCCTTCGGTGCTTCGGTGCTTCCTCTGGGAGTCGACGCGTGATTAGAGCAGTTCACGCTTGATCTGTCACATCCATGCGGACTGCGGCATCGCCTCGCTTTGTCCGTTTCCATCGCCATAGCCTTGCTATGGCTGCTTCAACGTCCGCGCCAGCCTCGTCCTCGCCTACGCCTGCATATGACATCTCAATCGTTCAATGCTCTAGCATTGCCGAGTATTTCTGACGCAGATTCGAGGCTGAGCCGGCAGGCTGGACCGACTGAAAACCTGTCGGCCTGCATTTCTACTCCCCCTGCGATTTTCGCAACACAAATCTCTTGCCTGCCGCCGATAAGCAATGTAATACTAGTGCCATCGGCCCTTCGCGACCGGTCACTACGGATGGGTTTGGGATGCAACGATCACGGACGATCAAAACTCTAGCTGCGCTTCTGGCGGCCTTGGTTATCGGAACCTTCGTTCTTCTGGTTCTCGAGACCCGCCCGGCCACCGTCGGGTCGATCCTCCCCCTGGTTTCCCGTGAAGGCTACACCGACCCCGTCGCCGCGATCGTCAAAGACGTGGCCGTTCCGCTTCTGCGCGACCGCTGGACGAATATCGTCATCCACGACAGCATCTGCGACATGACCGGGTCCGCCGAGACGGATTGCCACTTTGTTATCCTCGCCGGCGACGCCGACGGAGTTCTGGTCGCCACGCATCGCTGGCGCCAGCAAGGACGCGGCGCCCACATCACGGTGCCCGGCCACGATTTCAACGCTACTAGCATCGGCATCTGCATCGCAGGCGACTTGGCCGCCGGTCCGCCGTCGGCGGCGCAACTGCAAACCCTCCGAACGCTCACCCGCATCCTGCAGCGGAAGTTCGATCTGCCGGCTCACCGGGTGTACACACATGGCGATCTCACCGCAAGTCATTGCCCAGGCGATGATTTCCCGACCACCGCTTTCCGATCGCACCTGCTCACCTTCCGGCGATAACGCCCGTGATGACAAGCTTTCGGGCAAAACCACCACGTGTATGGATTTTGCCTCCGATTCTTGTACAATAGGCGGGTAGACTATCGGAAATGGGTTCTACCTCGTTATTGAATAGGTGGTTGTAGTACTACTGACTATGTCGGCGACCAAAACACTCGATATCCCGGGCTACCGAGTTCTCAAGTACCTTGGAAGCGGTGCGCGAAGCTCGATTTGGAGCATTCGCGACCAGCAGACCGGCCAGATGTACGCCATCAAACGAGTCGTTCGTCAGCACGCTTCTGACGACCGGTTCGTCGAGCAAGCCGAGAACGAGTACGAAATCGCCGCCAGGCTCGACCACCCCAGCATACGACGATGCGAATCGATTCGTCGGATTCGTCAGTGGTTCAAGACGCGAGAAGTCCACATCATCATGGAATTCTGCCCCGGCATGTCGGTCCAGGAAAATCGACCCGACGACATCAACGAGACGCTGCGAATCTTCGCGTGCGTCGCCGAGGCGCTCGATCATATGCATCAAAGGGGCGTCCTGCACTCGGACATGAAGCCTAACAATATCATCGTCTCCGAACGCGGAGTCGTCAAAGTGATCGACCTCGGCCAAGGCTGCGACATCGGCACCATCAAGGAACGCATCCAGGGCACCCCCGACTTCATCGCTCCCGAGCAGGTCGACCGACGGCCGCTGGACGCTCGCACCGACGTCTTCAACTTCGGCGCCGCTCTCTATTGGACCCTCAGCGGCGCGGCGATCAAGACGGTGATTCCCAAGACCGCCGACAGCATCGCTCTCAAGGGCGAATTGAACCTTACGCCCGTCAGTGAGCTGAACCCCGACGTCCCGCCGGCCCTGTCGGGACTGGTCGCCGACTGCGTGGCGTTCAATCCCGGCAAGCGGCCCCAGTCGATGCAGCCGGTAATCACCAAACTGTCTCTCGTGCAGAAGCAACTGGCCAGGAAGGCCGAAGGCGACGCTAGCGGCGTCTCCTCCGCCAACGCCGAGCGAACGGAGTGACCATGGCCCATCCGGTCGCCGAAATCTTCACCACTGCAGCCGAATTCAACGAGACCGCTGATCGTCGGCAGGACAACGCCCTGCTGTTCGAGCCCGGCGATCGGCTCATCGTCACCGGCGATATCCACGGCAACCGCGGCAACCTCAGCAAGATCATCATCCACGCCAATCTCAAAGCCAACCCGAACCGGATGCTCATCCTCCAGGAACTCATCCACGGCGGCCCCATCGACGCCAACGGCGGCTGCCGCAGTTTCGAAGCCCTCGTCCGGGCGGCGCGGATCAAGAACCAGTTCCCCGAGCAGGTCCACTTCCTGCTGTCCAACCACGACGCGGCCCAGATGGCCGGAAACGAGATCACCAAGGACGGCTGCGGATCATGCAAGATCTTCACCCAAGGGCTGATCAACGCCTACGGCGACGACGCCGACGAAATCGTCGCGGCCATGAACGCGTTCTTCCGCTCCGAACCGCTGCTCGCCCGATGCCCCAACGGCGTGGTGATCTCCCACTCGCTGCCGTCACCGGGACGGGAGCAGTTCTTCGACCCCAAGATGATCGATCGACCCTACGAGGATCTCGACTTCGGCAAGGGCCAGAGCGTCTACGAGATGATCTGGGGGCGAAGGCAGACCCCGGCGTCGCTGGATATCATGGCCGACATCCTCGGCGCCACCGCCTTCATCAACGCCCACCAGCCCCAGGCAAGCGGATACCGCATCACCGGGCGCCAGCTCATCCTCGCCAGCGAACATCCCAGAGGGGTCATCGCCGAATTCCAAGCCGATGAGGAGATCGACCTCGAACTGCTCGACACGCTCACGGTGCGAATCGCAACGCTGTAATCATCGCAGCTTGTGCTACTCCATGACGTTACGCTCAGAACCTCAGGACCGATACGTCAAATCCACCGACCCGGCCGAACCCCGGCGGGTGTTGCTGCGTATTAGTAGATGACAGGCCTGTGGATGTATTTCATATGATGTAGGGTTCCCCTCCCTGCCTTACATCATTGCCATTGGTCAAGCGATGCTGAGGTTCGTCTCCTTCCCTCAGCATCGCTTCTTTTTTGGGTAACCGTTCACAGTTTCTCTTCAATAATCGGGCTCTCCTCCCGAACCGGTGGCGGGTATTCGTTCGGCCATGGTGCAAGAGCGGGCTTGGAAGGCTACGCAAGATTCTTTCTGTAAATTCATTGGGTTGTATAGGCGGGTCAGTCGT
>CBDVCA010000147.1:0-8041 GCA_965372365.1 uncultured bacterium | reverse complement strand
CTACAAATCTGTCGGCCCTGCGGGCCTCAACGGCAGATTCACTTGAGCGGTCGAACCCAATTCCAAGCACGCTCTTGCATCATGGTCGAACGAATACCCGCCACCGGTTCGGGATGAGAGCCCGATTATTGAAAAGAAACTGTGAACGGTTACGCGAAGAGATTTCCGGGCGCCGCTAAAGCGCCACTGCCCCCTCCCAGGTCATGGGGGGGGGCGGTGGCGGTCACGATCGTTACGACGGGGCGCCGCGTTATTGGGCGGTCGTCCCGAAGTTGGTTTTGAGAATCACGAAGTCGTCCAGGTCGACATCGCCGTCGCCGTCGAAATCGCCTTGCGACCGTGTGGCTCCGGTCGCGCCGAAGTGGGTCTTGAGGGCCACAAAGTCATCCAGGTCCACGTCGCCGTCGCAGTCGGCGTCGCCGGGTAGACAGACGATACTGTCGCCGGAGCCGGGCGTAGGAGCCGCGGCGGCCCAACTGGCCGGGTCGTTGCCCCAGCCGGAGCCGAGGCGGGTCAGCGAAGCGCCGAGCCCGTTGGGACTGGTCGGCCAGGGGGCGAGGCTGTCGTAGACGACCTCGTCGGCGATGACGTGCGGCGTGAAGTACGGCTCCTCCATCGGCGGGGCGTCGGGCTGCTGCAGTTGGACCCTCTCGCCGTCGTTGTCCAGACGGCCGGACCAGCCGCCGAGGAGGTCGACGGAGCCGTCGATGCCGTAGGCGGTCTGGAACGCCGCGACGCGGCTGGCGTTCTCGGGCTTGACCGGGTTGAACGACAGCACCACAAACCGACCGTCGGCGGGCAGCAGAACGCCGGGATCGAAATCATAATCGACGCCCTTGCGAAGCCGCCAGTCGGTCAGGTCCACAGTCGAGCCGGTCGAGTTGAAAACCTCCACGAATTCGAGATCGTCCAGTTCCGGCCCGCCGGGGTTGTACATCACCTCGGAGATCAGAACGTCGCCGAGCCGCGGGCCGCTGTTGGCGTCGCCGAGGGTCACGCTGATCATCGGGTACAACTCGCCGACGCCGTTTAGCCAACGGCCGAACGATTCACCGTTCAACGCGCCGCCGAATTCCACATGATCGGCGAACCGAACGAGGTTGTCGGATCCGTCGGTTTCCATCAGCCACACATCGTCGCCGTGGGCGCCGCTGAGGGCGAAGTCGGCCGGATCGAAGGGGGCGCCGCCGACGCCGGAGGCGTTAAAGTCATATTCGTCGAAGACGACGTATTCGCCGGGGGTCAGAACCATGGGCGATGGGATCCGGAACTTCTTGTACTCGTTCCAGGTATCCGAGAGATACCAGCCGCCGATATCGACGGCGGCGTCGGAGGCGTTGTACAGCTCGATCGAATCGGTGGGATCCAGATCGGTGTGCGTGAGCACCTCGTTGACGAGGATATCGATCGTCTGGCCGGCTCCGGCGACGCCGGGGTTGCCGTTGTACTCGCTGCTGGAGGCCCAAGCGTCGTCGTCGCTGGGATCGACCACGAAGTCGATCCGTTCCAACGAGGCGCCGCGTCCGTCGGGTCGGCCGGGCCAGTTGTCGGCGTCGTTATAGGCGATACTGCGGAACTCCATCCCGGCGGCGGCCAACGCGAGGGTCTCGCCGTCGTTGTTCAACGAACCGATGAACACGCCGGCCGGGGTGACATCGAGCCCGTACCGCTCGCCGAATGCCGCGAGATTCTTCACCAAGACCACATATTGCCCCGGCGCCATGACCGGGATCAGGCTGTCGGCAAAGTCGAACTGGACCCCGTCGACGACAGTGATCGCTTGCATGTCGACCGAATCGTCGCCGGTGTTCAGGATTTCGATGTACTCGAAGTCCTCGGTGAGATACTGGCTGGCGGCCGGCGGTGCGGCCGGATGGTACATAATTTCCGAAACCGCAAGCGTCGGCCCGCCGGTGGGCATGAAGCCGGCGACATTGACGGCGCTGTACGAAGTGACGACCTGCACGCAGGCTCGCACGTATACGGCGCCGGGCAGCGTGATCGGCGTCATGTAGAACGTCTTGCTCGGCGACGTTCGCGGGTCGGTTCCGTCCAGCGTGTACCAGATCATTCCGGCTGCGTTGGGGTTGATCATGGCCAGTTGGAAGCCGGGGTCGTACTCGCCGCCGTGTTGACTGAACACCGGCGCGTCGATGGTCGGAAACAGGTCGTACTCTTGCATCAGTTCGATGGCGAAGCCCGTCCGCACCGGCAGGTACTGCTCAAGAATCCGGTCGCGTTCGGCGAGCCACTCGGCGTCGCGGCTCATGAAGTAGGGGGCGCCTTGAGGGTCGCCTTCCCGGTCGTTCCACTCGAACGACGAATCGCCCCATCGGGCGGATTCGGCGATCACGGCCAAGTCGATCTCGGCGGCCCTGGCCGCATACCGTGCGACACTGTTGGCCGGGTTCAGCGGCCCGTCATTGAGCATCAACTCCTGCGCCCGATCGCCCCATCTCTGGCGGAAGCTCGCGTTGCTGATCAGCCGACGGTAGATTCGCACCGGGCCGGTGTCGTTGCTGGTGTTGGCCATATTGTTCCAGCGGTCGGCCGTCTCTCGCGAATCCGGCCAGCGGGACGCTTCATCGACGCCCTGACCGACGGCGGCTTCGGAGTCCCAGGTATGGAAGGTGAAGGGGATCAGCGGAGCTCCGCCGACGGGATTCCGCTTGCCGAAGGCGTACCAGTTCTTCCGCGGGAAGTCCTGCCGGTTGTAGGTCCACAGCGTGATCATATAGTCGATGAACTGATCGACGTCCAGGTACTGCTCGATCTGAGCCAGGTCGGTGTCGCTGATCGTCGAGACCCGCCCGGAGATATTCGTTCCGCCGCTGGCGTCGAACCAGTTGTTGAACATCGTGTTCCAGGCCGTCTTGGAGCCCTCTTTCAGGGAGCCGTTCCGCGAGACATCCCAGAGCGTGCCCTTGATCAGGTCGTAGTCTTCCTTGTCGCCGCCGAGATGTTCGGCCGCGAAGGAGTGGTCGGGCCGTTCGATGGCTTCGTAGAGGCCCCAGTAGAGGCCGTTGAGGTACAGGTGGACGAACCGGCCTCGCACGCCGATGTTGCCGGTATGGCGGAAGGCGTCGTGCAGGAACAAGTCGCGGATGTACTGGCTGTACTCGGGGACTGCCCGCAGCCATGAGATGCCGAGGTCGCCGCCACGGGTCGAATCGCGGAGCCAGCCGTCGCCCCAGTTGGCGCGGAAGAGGAGGGTATTGTACTAATCCACGTCCGGGTCGCCGAAGAAGTCGTACTTCAGCATTCCCGGTCCGTACTCCCCGCGGAAGACGACCCGGAAGCTCTGCTTGTCGTTGACCGCCGGCCATCGGGCCAGTTCGCCGGAGATGCGAGCGCCGGCGTTGATGCAGAATCCTTCCTCGACGCCGTCGGGGTCGATCAACTCCATCGAGGCGGGTTTCTCCCACATCGGGTTGGCGCTGGCGCGCATGATCGAGTTGGGGTACATCCCGCTGCTGGAGTTCCACAAATCGTTGGGGTCGAACGCCAGCGACACCGTCGGGATGGACGTCAACGCATCGATCATCAGCGGACCGTAGATCGCACTGCTGACGATGTCCGGGTCCATCTCGTAGTCGGCGGGGCGCGATCGACGGTCGTAACTATAGTTGGCGGATGCGCCGGCGTACCACGTATCGGGGAAGCCGCGGCTGTTCTGGTCGTCGGTTTGGTCGAGCACGTCGTCCAGGAAGATGAACGAATGCGCGACGGCTTCGGTGTCGATGTAGCCGCTCTTGAACGCCGCGGCTCGCACGACGGTGGTTGTGGTGATGGCCAACGGGCTGGAGTAGATGCTCCCGTGGGAACTGGTCGGCATGGTTCCGTCGGTGGTGTAGCGAATCTGGGCGTCGGGGACCTGTGAGGTCAGCGTCAGTGTGAACGGCGTATCGTAGAAGCCGCGTTGGGAACTGCATTGGACCTCGTCCATCATACCCAGGACGCCGGTGGAGTTGGCGGTTCCGGGTGTGGGGGCGGTGAAGTATCGCAGTTCAGCGGTCAGCCCGAGCCCGTAGGAGATGTCCTCACTCTGGGCGGGGTACTCCGGGGCGAACTCCTGAACGATCGTCAGCCCGTCGGGGTCGACCAGGGCGAGGTACTCGCCGGAGGCGGACAACTTGAAATCGGCGTGCAGTTCGCTGCCGGCCGTGGCGCGATCCTTGCCCGAGGCGAATACGAGCACGTAGCCGCCGGCCGGGATTGTCACGACCGGGAATCGCCACTTGTTGAGGTTGTCGGCCTCGTCGGTGAGACGCCACCCGTTGAGGTTGATCGACGCGCCGGTCGGATTGTGGATTTCGATCCAATCGGAGAAATCGCCGTCCTCATCGGCACGCGTCGAATCGTTGTCGGCCATGAACTCGTTGATCATCGGATTGGCCGACGCGACCATGGGCAGGCCGCACAGACTCAGGGTGAGCGCAGCGATAAGCATAGATAGACGGGGTGTTCGCAACATAGGTAAAATCCCTTCCTTTCAAACTTCCGGGTGGCCGCGTTAGCGGCTCGTACTGCGCGTGGGCATCACGACGTGACTGACAGTAGGTGGCGGCGGATCACACCTCCCCCGGAAGCCGCCCTCCCAACGCGACGGCAGAGGAGGTCACAGACATTTGCAGTATCTGCGTAACCCGCCACTAATCTGATAGCTTATTGTACTTATCGGCACGCCTCGCGCCAAGCTGAATCATGTCGGTGCGAGTTTTTATGTAGGAGGCGACTGCTGGAACATCCAGTTTCGGATACAGCTAACGCCTGTCTAAAACAGGAGATATGAGTTGCTTGGGGTTAGTTGATCCGAGGGGCGGTTGGCCCGCGGCTCATTGTGAACCTCGATCCATCGTCAGCATGCGTTGGGCTCTGGCCGCCGCGGCGCGGTCGTGGGTGACCATGACCACAGCGCCTCCGCTTTGGGCGTACTGGGTCAGGCAATCCAGAATCAACTGCGAATTTGCCTCATCGAGGTTGCCGGTCGGTTCGTCGGCCAGCAGCACACCGGGGTTGGCGACCATGGCTCGGGCGAGCGCGACGCGCTGTCGCTGACCGGTGCTGAGGGCCGCCGGGACGTGATCGATCCGATCGGTCAGGCCAAATCGATGGATCAGTTCAGTCGCTGGGTCGCCGAGATCGACGCCGGGGCAGGCGAGGGCCGGAGCCCGGACATTGTCCAGTACGCTCAGGTAGGGAATCAGGTGGAACTGCTGGAACACGAATCCGATCTTCCGGCCCCGAAGTTGGCCGCGGCGTTCGGTTCGGCAGGCGTAGATGTCTTCGCCATCGAGGCTGACCACGCCGGTGTCGGGCGCCAGGAGGCCGCCGAGGATCATCAGCAGCGTGGTCTTCCCGCACCCGCTGGGCCCGCACAGGGCGAGAAATTCGCCGGCGTCGACCCGAACGTCGATATTGGCCACGGCGCGGACGGTACGGCCGTTGTGAGCGTACGTTTTGGTAATGTCGGTCGCATCAAGCATGGTTGCTGTCATTCCTCACAAAGCACCGACGCCGGGTCTTGTCCAGCCGCGGCCAGCGTTGGCGCCCAACTGGCGATGGCCGCCAGCAGGGGCGCGCCGACGATTGCCGCAATCAACGTCGCCAGGCTGAACAGCCGCCCGGCCGAGGCCCACCATCGACCGTCCAGTCCCCCCAGCGACACGGCGACGATAAATCCAACGATCCATCCGATCGCGGCTCCGGCCAGTCCCATCAACATCGCACGGGCGACGAAGATTCCAAAGATGCGCCTCCCTCGCACACCCACGGCGCGAAGAATGCCGATCTCGCTGCGACGGGCCCGGGTGTTGGCCACCGCCAGCAGGCAGATCCACACGCCGCAGGCGATCACGATCAGGGGACTCACCACTTGGGCGAAGGCGGCGTTGCGGGCCTTGAGCGCGTCGCGATCGGCGCGTTGTTGAGCCAACGCCTCGGCCTTTTCGGTCGCGGCCATGATCCTCGCCTCGGCGCGAACCAAGGCGGTCTTGCGGGTCAGGATGACCTGGGTTTCGGGGAGAACTCGCTGTAGTTCCTCACGGATCATATCAATATCGGCCCAGGCGCATCGGCAATCAACGGCTCGGATTTCGTTGATCCGCCCGGTCATGCCAAGCAGTTCCTGTGCGACGGTCAGGTCCATCCACACGGTGATATCGGCCCTCGACCCCGCCTCGGGCAGGACGCGACGGACCGTGAAGGGGCGGCCCATCAGCGTGACCGATTCGCCCTTACGCAGGCCCAGATGGCTGCCGACGTCGATCCGGTCGGGGGCGATGCCGGTCTGAAGGGGCTTTTTGCGATGGGTCCGCGTCGTCGAGGGGGTTTCGCCTCGGGTGCCCAGCAGGAGGATCAGGCGATCCCGCTCAGGCCAGCGGACCTTTTGTTCGAGTTTCGGCCACAGGTGACGAATGGTGATGATGTCGGCGTTGGCCAGGCGGGTGGTGAACTGCTCGTCCATCGTCTTAGCGGCGAACCCGGAGGCATAGAAATCGCTGAGATCCTGGTCTTTGGGCAAGATTCGCACATTGAATCCGAGCTTAAGCGTAAGCTTGCGGTATTCGTCGGTGAGTCTCGCCAGCCGGGCTTCGGTGATCCGGGCCTGATCGCCCAGTAACTGCTCGGTGCGGATGTCGTGACCGGCCAGCAGCGTGACCTGGCCGACCACGCACGCTACGGCGACGGCCACCGAGAGCACACCCAGAACAAAGCTGAGCTTGCGGTGGCGGATTTCACGGGAAATCAGTCGAGACGGGCGCATCTCAGGGGGTCTCCTTGGGCTTGCGAAGTAGGGCGTACAGGATGACGCCGGCGACCAACAACACTCCCGGCGCCGCCGGAAGGAGCCAGGACAGCGGGTGGGCGGCAGTCGCGGCCGGCTGAGGCCGAGCCGGCGCGGGGCCGACGCCGGGGGCGGGGCGGGTCGACGGGGGCGCGACCGGGGCCGATAGTTCCAGGAGGTCGGGGGCGTCCAGTTCGTCGGTGAAGCGGCGCGTGAGGCCCGCATCCCAATCGACGTTCATGAGCAGGTCGGCGCCGGGGTTCTGACGTTTGACCTCACACGAGCAGGAGCCAAGGATGTATTCGCACGCCTGGCGGATGTTTCGCGGCTCGATGCCGGCGCCGACGAGGGCGTAGAGGACGCGACCTCTTCCGAAGATCGGAAACGCCATCGGGCCGGCCAAGTCGGCCAAGTCAGGCTCGGTCGACAGCAACATCGAAACGAACGCCGCCTCCGCCGAATCGTTACGGTCGATACGAAGAACCGAAAGCTCAAGCCGAAGGTCGGCGTCGGCGTCGCCGGCGGTGAAGGGAGATTGCCCGGCCGTTTCGGGCTCGGGAAGCTGTAGGGTCCGTTGGAGTGCGGCCAGTTCGGTCCGCAAAAGTTCCTCGGCCCGATCGTTCCCTTCGGCTCCGGCCAGCAGAACCCAGACAATCGAATGTCCGTCGAGAATCCGCCGGGCGATCTCGCGTCGCGCCGGAGAACGCCACAGGGCTTGCAGGTTCGCTTCGGAGGCCGCGGCTGTCCACGCGACACTTCGGCGTCCGGCTTCCTGGGGATGCCTCAGTACGAGCACCGGCGGGGGGGTGTCGCCATGGGCCGCCCACAACCGTTCCATCCGGTCGGACATATCGCCGGCGAGGTCCACGTAACGGATTTCGATGTTGGCGCCGGCCGGAACCGAGACCGGGGCCGATTGGCCGCGACCGAAGACGACCAGTTCATAGGGGTCGGCGGGCCACCGTTCCAGGGCGTAGCGGAATACCGGTACCGAGCAGGCCCAAACGCCGCCGGCAGCGAACGTGAGGCACGCCAGGGTCGTCATCGCAAGGAAGATTCGCCCGACACGCCGGGGGACGCGTACGCCGCGGCGGCAATGGGGCGGGTCAATCATCGTAGCTTTCATATCAAGTCGCAGCACCGGCCCATTCTACCGAATCGACGCAGCCAAAAACACGGTTCATCCGCGATTCGTGGGGAGTCCTTCAGATGAGTGCTCGCCGTTACTAGCCCCCCGCAGTGCGGGGGGTCCGA
>CBDVCA010000146.1:0-8129 GCA_965372365.1 uncultured bacterium | reverse complement strand
GAGAGCCCGATTATTGAAAAGAAACTGTGAACGGTTACCCCGCTTGGCCCACCGTTGGGCGTCAGCAGGGTCGCCGGCGTCATAACGCCGCGTCGGTCGCGAAGCCAAGCAGACGCGGCGCGGCCGGTTCGGGGACAGGCGGATGGCGCAGAGGTGAGGCGCGCCGGCCATGGGAAGCGCCGGTCGCGCAGACGGCGCGCCTACGCGCCGGCTGCCAGCACGGCCACGGCGCCGGAAGGCAGGGTCTGGTCCGGCGAGGGTAGCAGCGACCCGAAGCCGTTGGGGATGTCGACGCGTTGGGCGACGTCGCTGAAGTTGGCGATGACGATGTAGTCGGCGCCGTCACAGCCGCGAACGGTCACGCCGCGAAGGCCGTCGGGGAGGTCGTCAAGACGCGCCTCGGCGTTGCGGCCGGCGAGATCGGCTGTGGTCGTGGCGTCGGCGCTGCTGACGACCATCCAGCCGACGTCGAAGATCTCGTCCCCGGCCTCCACGGCAAACGGCCCCATCGCGGCGGCGAAGGCGAACTGTTCGAGATGGAGGCTCTTGTACTTGCCCGCGCATCGCCCGGCGGTTCGGCGTACGCTCATGCTCTCGGCTCCGTACAGGCCGACGGCCCCGATGCGGTTGTCCACGTTGATCCACCGGCTCCGCAGGTCGATCAGTTCATCGGTCGCAGCGGGCGTTTGGAGCACGGATTCACCGGATTCGGCGTACAGCGTGCGTCGGAACTCGTTGAACAGATCGTTGGGAATGTTCAGGTGCATGCCCTGCACTTCCTGCAGGTAGATCCGCTTGCCGCCGGCGACGCATCGCTGTAGACCCACCATGGTGTGGCCGTCAGGGAGGGCGATCAACGCTAGTCGGTGGCGCGCCAGGTTCTCGCCGCGCCACCCCTCGGCCAATTCGACGCTCCGACCTTCGATGATCTCCCCGGCGGTGGCGAATCCGCCGTCGAACTCGCCGATCCAATGCCGCACGACGCCGGCGGGCTTGTGCTGGGGCTGATCGTGGTGATAGGGGCTGTGGCACAGGTCCACGCGGCCGGTCAGGTTGCGCGTCCATTCGGCCAGGTCGCCGTCGTCGGGGGGGGTGCACAAGGCCATGCTGAGGTTCTGGCCGATGGACAGGGCGGGCCAGACGAAGCTCGCCAGGCGCGTGTCGCAGCGGTGCATCACGGCGCCGTACTCGCTTTCGCACCACCGGCCGGCGACGGAGGATTCAAAGCTCGCTTCGGGGGGGGCTGGTTGGCGATCCATCAGTTCGGCGAAGCGCAGCGTCATCGCCAGCACCCCGGCCCGGTCGGACTCCAGCCGCGGGTAATACGCCGGGTTGTCGGCGGCGATGTGTTGCAGACGCGGGCCGTAGAAGGTTCCGTCGCCGTTGTGGTCGAACTCGCGGCAGACGGTGTCCAGCAGGGCGCCGGCCAACTCGGCGGCGTGCGGCTCGCGGTGGACCTCGGCGGCGTAGCACAGGGAGGGGAACAGGTAGTCCTGGCAGTAGGCGTAGCGGACGCGGGAGTCGCCCCCGATCCGGGCGAGCCGACCGTCGGCGAACAGCATCCGTCGCAGGACGGACCACAGGTCGCCCTGGTGATGGTCCAACTCGGCCGGGCGGCCGAAGCCCTTGCCCTTGAGGTCGAAGTGCAGCATCGCCGCGTTGGATACGCAGATCACCATGTAGCCGACGTTCATGTAGGAGTGGTGGTCCAGAGCGAAGTTAGGGAAGAAGTTGGCCTTGCCGACGTTCCGCGGCTCAACGCCGATGTCGGCGGCGACGCTGACGGCGTTGACCAGGAAGCAGCGGGCCTTCTCCCGCCAGGCGTCGGCGTGGGGATGGTCGCTCATGTGCTCGGCCGCACGCCACATGACGCACCCGTTCCACAGGTTCGACTCGGGCTTGTTGGGGCCGTGGGCGGCCCAGACGAAGGCCTGCACGTCATAATACTTGAGCAGCCAATCGGCTTCGCCGGCCAGCACGCGATCGACCGCGGCCCGGTCGGCGTCGGTCATCAACGGTTCCAGCAGGTACACGCCGAACATCATCCTCTCGACACCCAGGGACGAGATCCAGGTGTGTCCCCATCGCGAGCCGTCGGTCCTGGGCGTGTCGCCGCTGACGTGCGTAGCCAGGCTGTATCGCAGAGCGGCCAAGGCGCGTTCGGCGGCGCGGCCGTCGCCCTCCGAAGCCAGCAGGGCCATGGCGGAGAGGTACTTCTGGTTGGTCTGCACGCCCCATCCGTCGTAGCCGGTTCCATAGCAGCCCAGGTCCGGACGGCCCGGAATCGGTCTCCATAGGGCTTCGGAGGCGTCGGCCCAGCGTGTCAGCATGTCCAGCGTACGGTCGCGATCAATCATCGGTGAAGCTCCAGTGAGTCCCCTCTTATTCAGAATCACCTTCTACCCGTTACGCTGAGGCGTGTCAACGCTCGTCCGATCCGGTCCCAAGGGCTTGAACGATCGTCTCGCACAGCGACGGCGCAACGGTGCGGCAGAAGGCTTCGTTGGGGTGCGGGTCCTTCTCGCCGTTGGCGTATTCGCTCTTGAGGTACAGCCCGCCTTCGGTCTGGAGGGCCTCGTACTGGAGGAAGTAGTTCTCCAGGCGCTTGTCCTCGCAGGCCACGTCGCCGGCGCCCGTGTCGGCCTCGACGGCGCTGACGGGGAAGCAATGCTTCAAGACGATGACGTCGTAGTCTTGCGTGAGCGCCTCCAGCTTGGGCTCATCCATGAACGAGGCATCGTCGCCATGGTTGACCCAGAGATTCCAGTCGTCGTAAGGATAGTTCCGCCAGCCGTAGGGCTCCTTCTCGGGGAACGCCTGCTCGGTAATCTCATAGTTCGTTGCCTGCTCGCGATTGTACGCGGCGAACCATTCCGGGTACGCCGCCTCGCCACACGCAGCCGCCGGTGCTGTGGTGCAGAAGGATAATGCGAGCGTCAGTTCCCAGTGTCTTCATATGATCTCATTTCCTCGGCTGTCGCCGCTCTCTGGCGATCAATGTATTTGCTGGGCGGGGGCGGTGCAATAAGCGGGTCGGGTGCAGGCGCCTTCGCATCGGAGCCCGTATTCCGCGGCCGCGGTCAGTCGAATTCGCCGGCCAGCAGGCGTTCGACGAAGTGGGCGAAGCCATCGTGGTCGTGGCCGGCGTTGCGGATGGACAACCCGGGTTTCCCAGGAGCGAATGCGGAAGGGACTTGCCTGAAGAAGACTTGCAGCTTAGCTTCGTGCCATTCGGGTCTGATGCAGACGCCACTGCCGTATCCGACTGGATCGAAAGCGAAGGTGAGCCATGGATTTTGATGTCTATTGCGATGAGAGTCGGCCGGACCTGTTCAGTTCGCAACAGAGCAACGCGCGGTACCTTATGATCGGCAGTCTTTGGCTGCCGGCGGCTGCGCGGGACGAGATGAAGCGGGCGATCCATGGCCTGCGAGATAAGCATAAGATTGGCGGCGAGTTCAAGTGGCGCAAGGTCACGCCTTCGCGGCGGGATTTCTATATGGAGTTGGTCGCGTGGTTTATGGCCATGGGCGATCAGTTGCGGTTCCGCTGCATCGCCGTGGACCATTGGCGGGTCGACCTCAATCTGCATCACAACGATGATCAGGAGTTGGGTTTCTACAAGTTCTACTACCAGATGCTCCACCACTGGATTCTGGATTTCAATCGCTATTCGGTATTCTGCGACTTCAAGCGGAACCGTGAGTCGGACCGGCTTCATGTACTCAAGCGGTGTCTTGGCTTCAGCAACCTGTCTTCGTCGATTGAGCGCGTTCAGGCCATTCGGTCGCGGGAATCGGTTCTGCTGCAATTGACCGACGTGTTGACGGGGATCGCGTCGGCCCGGTTGAACGACATCCTGACGCTGAGCACGGCGAAGCATGATTTGGTGTGCGGGCTTGAAGCGAAGCTGTCCCGAGAGATTCAGCACACGCTTCGTAGCGAGCGGAAGTTCAACGTATTCGTGATCGACTTGGCGGGAGGATGGTAACGTGGTGTATCCCCCGCTGGTTCAGTACGGAACAGAGCACGAATACCGCAGTCACTTCGAGAGCATGTATTGCTGCGGAGCGCTGCCGTGCTTTGATGGGATCGCGGTGCGGTTCAAGAAGAAAGACTTCGACCATTGCTTCTTCGAAAGCAGCAACCGGGATGGCGTCAAAGACCAGTTTTCCACGCTGCGCGCGGAGCGGATCGACTGGATCAAGGCCGCTTTGCAGGACGGCCATGCGGACATCTTCGTTGGCTGGGACAAGAAGAGACGGCGGTACGACCATGGGCGTCGGGTCACGCTGGTGATGGGGAACTACGTCGTAGTGATTCGTATCACAGACGGCAAGAAGGCAAGCTTCGTGACTGCGTTCGTGGCGGATTCGCAGCAGAGCCTGAATCGCATCAAAGGGAGCCCGAGGTGGGTCGGCCCGAGCGCACAAAAACACCGCTGATTCACCAGGTGGGCTCAGCGGTAAGCCTTTGCAGGTTCTACAGCCGCTGGCTGAGAACATTGTTAGTATCGGCCACATCACCGGAGAAGTCAAGCCTACGCGTGAGGTTTTCGCGTCCAATGGGTTGATACCCGTCAGGTCAGAGTTCATGCGACAGGTGTCCGCAACCGCCACGATTGCAGTTAGCCAGGGCGCCCAGGTGGTTCTGCCCCTGAAGGCCGCCGTCAGTCGAATTCGCCGGCGAGCAGGCGTTCGACGAAGTGGGCGAAGCCGTCGTGGTCGTGGGTGTCGGTGACGAGGTGGGCGGCGTTGCGGATCGGTTCGGCGGCGTTGGCCATGGCGGCGGCGACGCCGGCGCGGGCGAAGAGGGGCAGGTCGTTGATGTCGTCGCCGATGGCGGCGATGTCGGCGGCGGGGATTCGCAATCCGGCGGCGACGTAGCGAACGCCGGTCCACTTGTCGGCGGCGGGGCTGAAGCATTCCACGACGGTGAAGCCGTAGTTGGGGGCGAAGATTCGCTCCAGACGGAGCTTGTCGCCGCAGCGGTCGGTGAGAGCCGCCTCGATGGCGTCGGCGGCGGGGCCTGAGGCGATGGCGGTGAGGCGGAGGATGTCGGGCAGGTCGTCGACGTCGGTGAGCGAGGCGACCTCGCGGATGCCGAAGTCGTGCTTGGCGAACCAGTTGTCGCGGATCGAGTCGAAATCGTCGCCGGGGATCGCGATATAATCGTAGCCCCATCGCCAGGGATCGATCAGTGCGACGGCGGTATGGCCGGTGGAAAGAATGGCCTCGCACCCGGCGGCGGCCGCGGCGGGGTCGACCGGCTCGATGTGGAGCGTGCGTGTGGTATGGCCCTCGCAGACGATCGCTCCGCTGGTGCAGATCAGCGGGTCGGCGTGGCCGTCGAGGCCGCAGTTGCGACGAACGTCCAGCACTTCTTTGACGCCGCGACCGGTCGCCAGGCACACCGTAAGCCCGGCCTTCTTAAGCGATTGAACGGCCTGACGGTTTCGTTCGCTCACCTGCTGATCGGAGCCGACCAGCGTGCCGTCCACATCGGCGGCCAATAGTTTGAATCGTGTCATCACCAATCGTCTCCCTCATCGCCGCGCCCCGCGCCCGCCGATACAGGCAGTGTACCTTTGGGCGTGCGCCGTGCAAAGCGCAGGGGCGTTGCATTCGGGGGGCGATGGTGTTCTACTCGAGCGTCGGGCGGTGTTCGCCGCCAAATTCGCCGACCGATATGGCCGATGAGCTTACCGGAGTCGGCGTTGGATTCTCACTTGGGATGCTATGACCGGGATCTGCACAAAACGAGCCGCGTTCGGACTTGGTTATGTCCGCTGGGCGCCCGCCGTTGTGGCGTTGGCCCTGGCGGCCGGTTGCGCATCGCCTCCGCACGGGGCTGCGCCGATCGAAGTGGAGCCGGTGGCGGTCGATGCGATCGACTTCGACGATCTGGCGGTGGTGCTGGCCGCGACGGTTGGCGAGGGGGCGGGGGCGGAAGTTGACGCGACGGCCCTGGCGGTGCATCTGGCCCGGCTCGGTCGGCAGACGGCTCAGTTGGCCGGTTCCTGGCCCGACGCGGCCGTTGGGCCCGGCTCGGACATGCGCCTGGCGTGGCTGTACAACGCCCGGGCGGCGTGGAGCCTCCGCATTGTCGCTCGCGAGATGCAATCGGCGGGCCTTCGCGGCGACCGGTTCATATTGCCCGAGGCGATCTCGTATGAGCGATTGACGCAGTCGTCGTTTGTGATGGACGGGCGGATGACGACGTTGGCGGCGATTGACAGGGAATTGGCCGGGTGGGACGACTATCGCATCGGCGTCCTGGCGCCCGGCGCGACCGATCTGGACGGCCCGCTGCCGCGAGAACCGTTCGACGCCGAGACGGTTCGGTCGCGGCTGGACGATCGATTCGACGCCTACCTCCAGGACGAGGCCCGCTTGGTGATCGATCACGCCGACCGGGTGGTTCGCATTCCGCCGGCCCTGGCGTTGGCGGCCGATGGCGTGGTGGCGGCGTACAACCGTCGGTTCGCCACCGAAGGGGCGACGTTGACGACGGCGCTGCGGATTGGCCTTGGCGTTGGCGGTCGGCGGCGGATGGAGGAGGCGATGGGCTATCGCACCGTGGTGCGAGACGGCCCTGTGGAGATAACGGCCGCGGCGTTGAACGAATCGCGCGTGCGGTTCGTTCTGGGCGACTGACGAGAACTCGGACGGGGGGCGGGGGCGATGCAGGTCATTGCACAGTTGGGACAGCGCACGATAGATCAACTCGAGGGGTTCGGGCAATTCTGGCGATTCGCCGGCCAGACGATAGCCGCCGCTCCGGCGTGCCTGGCGCGATGGCGGAACATCCGGCTGGTGATGCTGCAGATGTTCGAGATCGGCACGCGGAGCCTTCCGGTGATGATGGTCACCGGGATGTTCGTCGGCATGGTGCTGGCGGTGCAGGCGGTGGGGCAGTTCAAGAGCGCCGGGCTGGAAGGCCAGCTTGGAGCGGTGGTGAACTTATCGGTTCTGCGGGAACTCGGCCCGGTGCTGGCGGCCATTCTGATGGCCGGTCGCGTGGGCGGGGCGATTACCGCCGAATTGGGGACGATGCGAGTTACCGAGCAGATTGACGCCCTGCGTGCGATGGGCGCCGACCCGGTTCGCCACCTCGCCAGCCCCCGATTCATCGCGTGCGTGGTGCTGGGCCCGTTCCTGGTGGTCTACGCCGACTTGATGGGCATCGCCGGGGGGTATTACGTCAGCGTGTTCATCTACGACGTCAACGCCACGCAGTACTGGCTGCACGCCGTCGGGGCGATCGAGGGATTTGATGTTGCCATGGGCCTCATCAAGAGCGTATTCTTCAGCGGGGTCATCGCCTTGATCTGCTGCCACCGCGCGTTCTGGTGTCAGCCGGGAGCCGCCGGCGTGGGACGGGCTTGCACCGAGAGCTTCGTGGTCAGTTGCATGATGATTCTGACGCTGGACTTCTTTCTGAATGTCGTCTTGGATGTGTTCTACTCATCGTTCTACGGATTCAGGAGTGTGATCGGCTAACATGAAACAATCCCTACGCAATTGGATAGGTCGGCACCAAAACCCGGTGAACTTCTGGCTGCACATGCTGGGCGTCCCCATGACCGTCCTGGCCGTGCCCCTGGCGATTCAGGCCTATTGGCTGATCGCCGCGGCGTTGTTCGTCGCCGGGTATTCGCTACAGTTCATCGGTCACGGCATCGAAGGCAATCACAGCGGCGAGGCCCTCCTCATGCGTCGATTGCTGGGCAAAGGCCCCGACAAGTCGCCGGACAAGCCGATCAGCCGCCGCAAGCGGCCTCGCTGAGATCCGCCGGTTAGAGCACTTTGCATAACACCTGTCGTCTTCATGCTGGTTGCGGCATCGGTTGGCGGTGTCCGTCTGCCGTTACTAGCCCCCTGCAGTGCAGGGGGTCGCCGGACCGATGGTGCTCCCGCGGCGCGTTCGATGTCGATGGTCCCGAAGCGGCGGTTGGAGCCACAGATTGTGGGTTCACACGTCTTTCGACCCCCCGCACTGCGGGGGGCTAGTAACGGCAAGCACGCATCCGATCCACTCCCCGCTCATCCGATGGGTTCACACGTCTTTCGACCCCCCTGCAGTGCAGGGGGTCGCCGGACCGATGGTGCTCCCGCGGCGCGTTCGAT
>CBDVCA010000145.1:0-8167 GCA_965372365.1 uncultured bacterium | reverse complement strand
CCAAGCAAACCACCCTAATGGGAGGAGAACCGAAACAAACTGTGAACGGTTACTCATTATCTTGTGATACCGGAGCGTGTCGCCGCAGGCGATAACGAACTTCTGACTTCCCTCGTGCCACCCAACCGCATGATGGTGGTAGAACTCGTCAGTCTGCTCGCGAACTTGGGCCCACGTAACGCCGCTGTCACGCGACACGAAGATGCGTCAGCCTCCCCCCATGCTGGGCGAGCCATACTCGCCGCCGAGGAGGATCGAGCCATCGGGCGTCCAGGCGACCGACCACGCGCGGAAGTAGGCGCGGGAGGAGAACTCCGGCGTGTCGCCGCCTGTGCCGTTGGCGGCGATGCACAGCCGCCAGCTCTCGCCGGAGTCGGTGGAAATGAACAAGTTGCGGCTGTCGCCGGTGTTGCCGATGGCGAGAATGCTTCCGTTGGGCAGTCCCCATACGCACGTGAAGTCCACGCCTTGTGGCGCTCTTTCCCGGGTCCAGTGTCTTCCGTCGGTTGAAACGTACAGATCGTATGTACTGTTTCCCGTGGCGAGGCAGTATTGATCGGTATAATGCTGGATCGTCAGGTCTTCACCGTCTTCACCTTCACCGGTGACGAACACGCCATCGGAGGGTTGGGCAAACGCCAACTCGCGAAAACCCGGCTCATCCTCGCCCGGCTGCGTTCCTTCTCCGGTCACGATGATAACAGCTGTGTCCGTATCGGTGGTCGCGTCATCGTCGGTTACGTTCAGATTGATTGCATGCATGCCCACGTTCAGGACGACGATAGGGTTACTCCCTGTGGCGATCTCCGTTGCGCCTTCTTTCCACACATAGCTGGTAATCGTCCCATCCGGATCGTATGAGCCCGATCCATCAAGTGATACCAACTCCTTGCTGTCGTTGTCAGTGTCGGCAATCACTTGATTCGGCCCGGCGTCGGCGATAGGCGGCCGGCACGCCATGCCGCCGAAGTTGGCCTTCAGGATCATGAAGTCGTTCAGATCAACGTCGCCGTCGCCGTCGAAGTCGCCTTGACTCTTCGTTGCGCCGCTGAGCATCCCGAAGTTCTGCTTCAGGATGATGAAATCATCGAGGTCCACCCAGCAATCGCCGTTGGTGTCGCCGCCGAGAGATTCGCCGTACGCAAACCCGGCGCAGCCCAGCAGCAGCACTCCAACCGCCAGGATCGGACCCCGCATCGCACTCATGACGGATTCCCCCCCTTGATGCCTCGCCTCGCCTACAGATCCCCGCCGAAACAGGCGGCTTGGGGACCGCCGAACCGTCATCAGCCGTGCATACGCCCAGCGTTGCGGCCCAGACGGGCGAACGTGACGGTTGCGGTTCCGTCATGGCGGGCATAACTACAGGTCTATCAAAGCTCATGGCGCCTCCTTGGAGCCCCCCAAGACAGCTACCCTGCCATCGTCGCTGATATCAGACAACGATATCTAACACATGAAATATACAACAGGATAGACGCCGCCCTCAGAAGTCGGAAGCGACCAAGTCCAGCGTTCATTCTGGACCACAAGTCCTTTGTTCACGTTCCAAATCCTTGGGTTTTCAGGTTCGATCGGACTTTTGAGGGAAGCGTCAGGATATAGTATACATGAAGCATCGCTATTTATCAAAGCCCAACCGTGCTTGCCGACCTCAGTGAGGAGAGCTGTTTTTTCGACACATGTTGACGCCGGGCCTTGACTCCACTATAGTTCGGGGTTGACCCCACCTTGAGCGGGTCGGATCGCCTTGGCTGCCGGGACGCGTGTGCGTTGGTCGCCGCCGGGGCCTACGGAGCACCGAGTCCAATGCCTGACGAGACCCCCATCACCCCCGATGAGAACGAAACCACTGCGCCCGTAGACGAGACAACCGAAGCCGACGAAGTCGAAGCCGACGAAGTCGAAGCCGACGAAGTCGAAGCCGACGAAGTCGAAGCCGACGGCGACGGTCTTCCGGCCAATACGGTAACCATTGAAGACGCCGGGGCTTCGGTCAAAAAGATCACCATCGAGATCAGTCGCGAGCGTATCGACGCCAAGTTCGATGAGATTTTCGGCGAGTTGCGAACCAGCGCCCAGGTGCCGGGCTTCCGCATCGGCCGCGCCCCGCGTCGGCTGCTGGAGAAACGATTCGGCAAGGAAGCCGGCGAGGACGTCCGCAACGGACTGGTCAGCGCCGCCCTCGGCGAAGCGGTCGAAGAGAACGAACTGGAGATCATCGGCGAACCCGACATCAAACTCGACGAGATCGAACTGCCCGACACCGGCCCCCTGACGTTCAGCCTTGAAGTGGAAGTCGCCCCTGAGTTCGATGTGCCCGAATACGAGAATATCCCTGTCACCGAGGCGTCCATCGAGGTCACCGACGACCGTATCGCCGCGACGACCAAGGACATCCTGTCCAGCCGCGGCGTTCTGGCTCCGACCGAAGAGCCGGTCGCCGAGGGTGATCACATCATCGCCGACGTGAAAATCACCGGCGAAGGGATCGACGAATCCCGGAACAACGCCGACTTCCTGGTCGCCCCCGGAGCAACGATGGGGATTCCGATGGAAGACCTCGCCGACAAGCTCACCGGCTCCGCCGCCGGCAAGACCGTCACCCTCGAGGCGACCGTCCCGGACACCCACGAGACCGAAGACTGGCGCGGCAAGACCGTTACGATCGCGATGGAGATCAAGGAAGTCAAACGCCTTGATATCCCCGAGATGAGCGACGAACTGGCCGCCGAGTTCGGCATGGACAACGCCGAAGCCTTCATCGAGTTCGTCAAGGAACGCCTTGGCTCGCAGTTGCAGACGGAGCGTCAGGAATCGAAGCGTCAGCAGATCGTCAAGTACCTGCTGGACAACGTCGCCATCGATCTTCCCGAAGGCCTGGCCGCCCGCCAGACCGCCCGGGTGCTGCAGCGTCGTTACGTCGACCTGCTGTACCGCGGGGTACCTCGCGAGCAGATCGACCAGAACCTCGAAATGCTCAAAGCCCAGGCCGGCTCCCAGGCGACCGACGAACTGAAACTCGGGTTCATCCTGGACAAGGTGGCCGAGGCCGAAGACATTTCGGTCGAAGAAGGCGAAGTCAACAGCCGCATCGCCGAGATGGCCTCCCGCAGCGGCCGTCGCCCCGAACGGCTCCGCAGCGAAATGACCAACCAGGGCACGCTCGGCGAAGTGGAAGTGCAGATCCGCGAGCAGAAAGCCATCGACAAACTGCTCGAAATGGCCGAGGTGAAGCCCGCCGAACCCGCCAAGGCTGAAGACCCGAAGCCTGCCGAGAAGCCTGCCGAGAAGGCGGCCAAGAAGGCGGCCAAGAAGGCGGCCAAGAATACCGCCAAAAAGAAGGATGAGACCCAGGACGAAAAGGAGTAGCCCCCGACTCCGGATCGGTATCGTCCGGCGGCGGCGGTCTCAAGTCGCAGCCTGAGTATGCCGATGTTTTCTAGGTGACTGCACCCGCGGACGTCTCACGGATCTGCCGGGAATGCAGACGTGCTTTGAGGAAGGAACCAACATGACGTCACGGCAACGGCCGGTCAACATGGCCACCAATGACTATCAGTACCGGCGAGAGATGACTCTCGAAGAGCGCCTCGCCGACGAGCGTATTCTTTTCCTGTGGGGCGAGATCAACGCCCGCAGCGCCGGCAGCTTGATTATGCACCTGCTGGAGTTGCAGGCCAAGAGCAGCAATCAGGACATCGGCGTGTACATCAATTCGCCCGGCGGGGACGTGGACGATACGCTGGCGATCTACGATACGATTCAGTTCCTCACCTGTGACGTGGCGACCTACTGCGTCGGCGCCGCCCAAAGCGGAGCCGCGTTGATTCTGGCCGCCGGCGCCAAGGGCAAGCGGTACGCCCTTCCGCACTCGAAGATCATGATCCACCAGCCCTGGGGCGGGGTTACCGGCCAGGCGGCGGATATCAAGATCCAGGCCGAGGAGATCATCAAGGCCAAACGCATGCTCAACGAGATTCTCGCCGCACACACCGGCCGCGCCGTCGAGCAGATCGAAGAAGAGACCGAGCGGGATCGCTACATGAATCCGGTGGAGGCCAAGGAGTACGGCCTCGTCGACGAAATCGTCAACTCGGCCGCTGACACGAACAACGACAAGTAGTCCTCACGGATAGACAGGAATAGAGCTATGAGCCGGATGCCATACGTAATCCAACAGACCGGACGGGGCGAACGCCAGTACGACATCTACAGCCGCTTGCTGGCCGACCGCATCGTGTTCCTGGGCGACGCCGTCAGTGACGAAACGGCCAATCTCATCGTGGCTCAACTGCTGTTCTTGTCCAATGAAGATCCCAAAGCGGATATTCATCTCTACATCAATTCGCCCGGCGGCAGCGTGTCGGCCGGGCTGGCCGTTTTCGACACGATGCGGTTCATCCGCTGTGACGTCTGCACCTATTGCGTCGGCATGGCCGCCAGCATGGGGGCGGTGTTGCTGGCCGGCGGAACCAAGGGCAAGCGGCACGTGCTGCCCAACAGCCGCGTGCTGATCCACCAGCCGCTCATTCGCGGGGTGGTCACCGGCCCGGCGACCGACCTGGAGATCGAAGCCCAGGAGATCCTGCGGCTGCGGCATCGTCTGTATGAAATCCTGGCCGAGGCCTCCGGCAAGCCGATCGAGACGATCGAAATCGACTGCGACCGCAACAAGTGGCTCGACGCCGCCGAGGCCGTCGAGTACGGCGTCGTCGATACCGTTCTGGAATCGCTTCCCGAAAAAGCCGAAGAAGACTAGAGCCGGGACGCATAGCGTCTGACAAGCCGTAAAGGGGGGATGGACGATGAGACTGGCGATACTGCCCGTGATCGTCGCGACGTTTCTGTGCGGATGCAGAGACTACGTCGGGGCCATCGGCGACCTGAACGATCTTCTCGTCGGCAAAGACGCCGAGGTCCGCCGGCTTCAACGCGATCTTGAGCAAATGAAGCGGGCGGAGACTTCGCGACAGGAGCAGATTCGCCAACTGCAGGCCTTGGGCGCCAAACGCCTCGACAAACTTTTCCACGTCGCGGCCATCCGGCTAAGTCGGTTCACGGGGGGCTACAACACCCGCCCGACCCTCGGGCATGAAGGCGTCAAAGTCTACATCACGCCCATCGACGCCGACGGCTGCGTCATCAAGGCCGCCGGGGATATCACCATCGGACTGTTCGACCTCTCCGCCGGGGGCGAAGGCGTTCGGATCGGCGAGTTCCACTTCGACGTCGATCAAGCCGCCCAACGCTGGTTCAGCGGCGCCCTCACGTACCATTACAGCTTCGTCTGCCCGTGGCCAAAGAATCCGCCGTCGACCAACGAGGTGACCGTTCGGGTGCAGTTCGTTGATTACCTGACGGGCAAAACCTTCACCGCCCAGAAACTCTGCCCAATCACCCTGCCGGCGGTCGAACGGGGGACAGCCGCGACAGCCGCGGCCGACGGGGCCTACTGAAACAATCCGGGACCGGCCGTGAGCGGCCTCATGTTGCGTGTGCTCGGCTCGACGGCGTGAACGCGAATACGCGGCAGGCGGGCCTCACGCCGCAAATCCTCCAATTTCGCCCATACCTGCTCAACCGTGTAGGTTCGCTTGCAGCCGGCGGCCTCCAACTGCCAGTTGAAATGCTGCACCAGCCCTTCCAGCAACACCCGGCTAGCATACAGCGATTCGGTCGACACCGCCCCGACCATATACACCCGCTGCAGCAACGCGTCGTGGTCGGCCGACCATCGGGAATGCTCGTTCTCCAATTCCGCCATCGGCTTGACGCCGTCAAGCCGCTCGGCGATCCCCGCGGCGTACTCGCTCGACAGTTCCGTACCCAGGAACTCCCGCGAAAGCTTCTTCGCCACCACCAACGTGGTGCCGCTGCCACTGAAGGGGTCGAACACGAGATCGCCGACGTTACTGCACGCCGACACGATTCGCGACAGCGGCGTCTCGGGCATCTGGCACGGATGCCAACCCTGGCGCTCGCCGAAGGTGCCGCACAGACGGGGAAATTCGTTCCAGGTGTCGTCGGGAACCTTGCCGGCCTTGTTGGCCCGCACATCCTTGTACACACGCTGGCGGTCCGAGAACATCCGCACCGCCCTATCGTTGAACGTGAATTCCTTAGGGTCGCGGACAAAGTAGAACAGGTGCGTGTGGCTTCGGGCGAACTTCGCCTTGGTCTGCTGACCGAACGTGTAATGCCATACGATCCAGTTCCGCAAATGCAGCCCGACCTGGCGACCGATCAGCCTGACCTCCGCGGCGTACTCGTCGCCGATGGCGACCCAGAAACTCCCGGTCGGCTTCAATGCACCGGTGCACGCTTCCATCCACTGGTGCGTCCAGGCGTGGTAGTCGTCGTAGGCCTTGTGATCTTCGTAGACGTCGTACTTGTAGCCGATATTGAACGGTGGATCGGCGAAGATCAAATCGATGAACGGCTCTTTCTGCTTGCTGAGAAAGCTGACGCAGTCTTCGTTGACGATCGTGTTGTACTCAAGCGGCATCGGGCGCGACTCCTCATTGATTGTCCACCGAAAGCGAAACCATACAGCCGGACCTACGCCGGACATTGTAGCGAAGCGAGCCGCTGACGAAAGAGCCCGTTCTGCAAACCGACCGCGCACCCCGTTGAACGCAAACGGGCGAGCCCTCGCCGTGAGGACCCGCCCGATGCGGAATGATCTGTGGTTGGTTCCGGCCGGAGCTACGGGGTCGAGGTCTGGCCGAAGTGGTTCTTGAGGATGACGAAGTCTTCCAGCGTGATCGAGCCGGAGTCGTTGAAATCGCCCATGCCCCATGTGGCGCCGGACTGCAGGCCGAAGTGCATCTTCAGCGTACGGAAATCGTCCAGGTCGACGTCGCCGTCGAGGTCGGCGTCGCCGGGGATACCGAGCAGATCGGGTTTCATCTGCAGTTGCATATCCAGCACCAGCATCGGCCCGGCCACCAGCAGCGGAACCAGCGGATCTTCGGGGGCGCCGGGGACTACGCTGGGAAAGAAGTCGCTCGTCTCGGGACCGATCACCGCGTCGATCGGCGGGATGCGGCTCCAGGGGACGTCAATCAGGAGGTCGAGCCGTTCGGAGACCGGAGGCAGTTGGTAGAAGGAGCAGCCGCAGGTTTCAGTGAAACTGATCGTGTAGGTGACGTCGAAGAAGCTGTCGATCGCGAAATCGCCGTCGGGGAGCATGGGCAGAATCACGCCGCCGGCGCCGGTCCCCTCCGGCTGCACCACCCACTGACCGCCTGCGGGCGCGTCGGGCGTCAGCGTAACGGCCACGTCAAAGAAACTGTCGCCGTAGGGCGCGGTGATGGTGATCGAACCGACCGAAACCAGATTCAGCGAGATGATCTCGGTGGGAATCACGATGGGGTCGGGGCCGCCGAAGACGCCCTCCAGCGGCCGCACCGCACGGGGACCGCCCACATCCGGCATCATCGGGCTGGGCTTCAACGCCACCGAGCCGGTGAACGGATCGGAGCCGGGGCCGAAGAAACCAGCCGGGATGGGGATCTCAGCAAAGTCCAGCCGCGTCACCCCGTCTTCGACCAGTTCGTAGGCGTCCTCGCCGGGGGCGATCACTTCCTGAGCGCCAGCGCCGGCGACCGCCGACATCAGGCACACCGCCGCCAACACAAAAGCTACGGATCGATTCCGGCGTGTATCCGTGAACATCAGCGAAACCCTCCTTCAAGTCGCATCCGCCGGAACCCACCGCGGCCGACGGCCTCAGACATGTGCGCAACCATCGATGCGCCCATAAGTTCAGCGAGACATTACTGTACCACATTCGCCTCAAATGTCAAGCACCGCTCCCCTCGTTTCAGCCACCCGTGGCATACCTCTGAAACGCGCCATTAGGGTGAGAGGGGACGCCTCGTTGGGGCACAGAGAGAAGACGCGGCCGGAGAACAGAGAAATCAAACGAACCCAAAGTAGGAGAATTCCGAGTTTGAGGGGCGATAGTCCGGTGACCGGCCTCAGAACGGCCCCCTGACGGACTCTGGGACCATAGAATTCGCAGTATCGGGCGTGAGCGCGAGGCCGCGGGATTCGTCGGTGAATACGCCGTAGGCTGGTACCGTGTCACACCACAACCTACTAACACCGCTTGTGGCGAACGGTCATCTGCTTCGTCAGAAAAACTCGGAGTATCCTCGAA
>CBDVCA010000144.1:0-8225 GCA_965372365.1 uncultured bacterium | reverse complement strand
AGACGCCGCTTCCGGCGGCGAGACGCCGCTTCCGGCGGCGAGACGCCGCTTCCGTTGCTGTCAGCCCCAAAGGGGCGAAGGCATTTAGCCGGGGGCGTAAGCCCCCGGACAGCAGCAATCCGACGATCCAGCCCCAGCGGGGCGACACAAGAACAAACGGACGAGACGGCGCAGGACGGCGTGTCGCCCCTCCGGCGTTTGGGTGGAGGTCTTCTCCCACGACATCGCACGGCGACCCGTTCATTCCAGCACGAGGGCCTCCGATGAACACTCCCGAAACACCCAATCGCCTCCATACAAAACGACCACGCGAACCATACCATGCCGCCGCCCGCGGTTCCAGAGGCGCGGGATATCCCCAACGTGAACACCCCCTCGGCGCACAAAGCGGGCGGACCTCCATGGGAGATCCGCCCGCCGATCGTGCGTCTCCGATGGCCGCCTCTACTCGGGCGTCGGGGTGCTGCTCGCCTTGGCCACGAAGGCCTGCTTGAAGCCCAGCAGCAGCGGGCTGGCGATGGCGACCGACGAATAGGTGCCGACCAGAATGCCGACCAGCAGCGTGAAGGCGAAGCCGTGGATGCCGTCGCCGCCCCAGATGTACATCGTGGCCACCACGATCAGCGTGGTGCATGAAGTCAGCACGGTGCGGGACAGGGTCTGGTTGATCGACCGGTTGAGCACCGCCGGGGTCACCTTCACCGACTTCTTGCGGTTCTCGCGAATCCGGTCGAACACGACGATGGTGTCGTTGACCGAATAACCGATCACCGTCAGGATCGCCGCGATCACCGCCAAGTCGATCTTGAACGGCTCGATCATCAGCGCCTTGCCCAGACTGGTTCCGGCGACGAACCCGCACAAGGCGACCAGGCCGATAACGACCAACGTATCATGCACCAAGCACACCACCGCCGCCAAGCCCCACTGCACCGAGCCGAAGCGGAACCACACGTAGCCGATGATGGCGATCCACGACAGTACAATGGCGATGATGGCCTGTCCCGTCGTCTTCTTGGTCATGGACGAATCGAAGTTACTCAACGATTCCAGACTCCGCTCGGAGGCCAACGCGTCGTTCAGCAGGCTCACCTCCGAAGCGGCGAACTTCTCCCACGCCGGCACATTGCGATTACGCGGAGGCACATCCTCGGTCCGCACCGCCACGGCGAATTCGACGTAGCGATTGACGCCGTCCCCGACCGCCTTCAGCGGCAGCACCGCCGGGGTCGCCACGTACATCTCTTCGCGACCGGCCTGTAGACGCGTGTTCGTCAAACGCTGGACCAACTCCGCCGGCGTCAGGGCCTCGGCGGAGTCGTTCAGACGGAACGCCATCAACACGCCGCCGAGGTTGTCTTCGAGCTTGCTGCGGAACTCAGGACCCAATTGGGCCGCGTCGACGAGGCTCGGGGTAATCTCGACGTAACCCTCCGAACCCATGTGGAGGCCGCCGAGATCGCCGCCGGAGATCACCTCGCTGTCGAGGGCCGTCAGCGTATTGAGTTTGCCCTTGAAGGCGGCGTTGATTACTTTGCGGACCTTGTTGTGGTCCTCTTCGGAACTCGTAATCTGATACCGGGGCTCCGGAAGAGCCGCGGCCAGCATGGTCGCGTCGAGCGGCGTATCGGCGCTTCCGCCCAGTTCCTCGAACGCTTGGGGCTCACGGCCCTGAGCGAGCCATTCGCTGAGGCTGACCTTCTGGTCGCCGTTGCCGCCGGTGATGGCGTCGTAGGCGGCGATGAAATCTTCGACTCGCGATTCGGTCTTCAGTTCGTTCACCTGCACGCTCTGGCCGGTGAGGCCCTCCACATTCATCTCGGCGCCGGCGGCCTTCAGGGCGTCGGCCACCATGGCGTCGTTGTACAGTTTCCCGTCCAGCAGGGCGTCGTCGCTGAGGCGAATGACCGCACGCGTGCCGGTGGAGAACTCGATGCCGAGGATGGTGTCGCGACGCTCGATCAGGCTGGCCACACCCACCACGATCAGAATCGCACTGAAGGCCCAGAAGATCTTACGCTTATTGAACCAGTTGATGTTCGGCGTACCGACCAGCCGCATCATGTGAACTTTGCCCTTCAGCAGGCCGGTTTCGTTCAGCAGCCGGAAGACCCACCGGGTAACCAGCAACGAGGTGAACAGGCTGATCACAATACCGATGCCGAGCGTCGCGGCGAAGCCCTTGATCTCCTGAGTGCCGACCCAGTACAGAATCGCACAAACCAGTAACGTCGTCACGTTGCCGTCGACAATGGCCGTCAGCGCACGCTGGTACGCGTTGCGAATCGCCGTGCCGAGGTCGACGGCGGTCAACTGCTCCTCGCGAAGACGCTCGAAGATCAGCACGTTGGCGTCGACAGCGATACCGATAGTCAGGATCAACCCGGCGATACCGGGCAAGGTAAAGATCACCTCGAAGGCGGCCATCGCCGCCAGGATCAGCAGGATATTGATCACCAGGGCGAAGTCGGCGATGAAGCCGGCCAGCAGGTAGTAGGCGGCCATGAAGACCAGTACGCCGATGAGGCCATACACCGCGGCTCGCTGGCCACGGATGATGTTGGCCTGCCCGAGCGTCGGGCCGATCGAATCGACGGCCACCGGGTTGGGATTGACTCGCGCCTTCAGCGACCCGGCCGCCAGCGTGCGGATCAGGTCGGACTGCTCCTCGGAGGTAAACTTGCCGGTGATGACGCCGCTGCGGTTGATTTGCGATTGGATCGTCGGGGCCGAGTACACTTCGTCGTCCAGCAGAATGGCCATCGGCTGGCCCCTGAACGCTCCGGTGAGGGCGCCGAACTTCCTGGCGCCCCGGTCGTCAAGCGTGAAGCTCACGGCGCGACCGCCGGTGTTCTGATCGACGCTCGAGCCGGCGTCGGTGAGCCGCCAGGGGTCGGCCTCGTCATCGAGCAACATCACGTTGCCCGCCTCGTTGGAAAGCAGCACGTACTTCTGACGGCCCCACTCCCCGACGACCAGGTCCCCGGCGAGCTTCTCGGCTTCCTGGGCGTCGCGAATCTTGAACCACTGGTACGTATCCTGCCGATCGCGTCCCGGCTGGGGGCCGCGTTCGGAGAGATCTTGCAGGTACGGCCCCGCCTCGGCGGCCGTCATGACAAGCGGAGCCTTCTCGCGACGGGACTGCGAATGGACCGGCGCGATGCGGAACTCAAGCACGCCGGCTTGGGCGATCAGCCGGGTCAGGTCTTCGGGGTCGTCGAGGCGCCCGCGATCGTTGGCCCAGGCCTTGTACAGTTCGGCGACCTCGGCAATCGGATCGGACACGTCGGGGTAGTCGGCTTCGAGCGCGGCCAGCCGCTCGACGAGCATCTTCTTGCGCTCTTCGACATCCGACGCAGCCATCTGGGCCGCGACGGCCGGCGGATCGTACAGACTCATCACGCCGGTGACGTCCTTGGCCCGAAGGTTGGACTTCTGCAGTTGGCGGATCTTCGCGCGGTACTCGCCACGGGCGAGGTCGCGATTCTCGGTCAACACATCGATCTCGGTCTGAGCCGCGTCGATCTTGTCGACCGGACGGGGGTCTTCGGCCCTCAACGCAGCCAGGTTGGCTTCCTTGGCCTTCAGATCGTCGGCGATCCGCGCCTCTTCGGCGACGGCCTTGTCCTGCAAGTCGGCCGCGGCCGTCAGCATCTCGGCCCGGGGGTCGTCGGCGCCCACTTCGGCGACGATCATCTCCTTGCGAGCCTCGCCTTCGGCGGCCACAATACGCCGCAGCAAGGCCGGGGAAATATTCCGCTCGGTGAGCTTACCGATGGCCTTCATGTAGGCTTCTTGCGCCGCGCGGGCCTTCTTGCTGCCGACAGGCATGCGGACTTCGAAGCGGTCGGCCGCAACGGGGCGCCATTCCAGGTTCCGAACGCCGGCGGGGTCGACGCGCTCTTTGAGCGTGTCGATCACCTTGTTCACAACGGACCGTTTGCCGCCGGTGTCGACCTTGAACGTCAGGCTGTGCCCGCCTTCGAGGTCCATGCCCTTCTTCAGCGGCATATACAGCACCACCAGAACGGCCAGACCGATCAGACCGGCCAGCAGTGCGAAGCGACTTAGCAGTGGTTTCTCTTTCATCGGTTCCTCAACAGTGCAAGGGTGTCGAAATTGCTTGCGTAGGGTTGCCGCCGGCGGCGTGACCGCCAGACGATGCAGTACACACTTGTATCGGCACAAATGAGGCCGTCGGTAAACCAAAGGCCCATAAGGTTTGCGCCGAAAATCAGATG
This sequence comes from uncultured bacterium, assembly GCA_965372365.1. Classification (GTDB taxonomy): domain Bacteria; phylum Planctomycetota; class Phycisphaerae; order SM23-33; family FEN-1343; genus CBDVCA01. Next base: position 3,984 of record CBDVCA010000144.1, on the reverse strand, counting down.
AAGATATGACGTGACGGCGCAAGAACGGCCGTCGATTCCAGATTACACCGCCGGCGGAGCCCGGGGAGCGAGCCGCTCGGCCAGGAGGGGGCGTCGGTGGAACGTGCCGGGCGTGCGATCGGCCCAAGCGATCGGTCCGCAGCGCCGCGGGGAGCCGGCGGGGCTGGTGAAGGCGAGGGGATCGTTGCCTCCGTTGGGGCCCGGGTTGTCGCCGGGGGCGATCGTCGCCGACGCGGCGATGGCGGTGTGGCGATACGGATCCTCATCGGGCAGTTCGGCCCCGTGGGTGCGGGCCCAATCGGCCAATTGGGCGGCCAGAGGCGCCGAGCCGTCCACGTGCAGCCGCGGGCCGTCGGCGGTCTCGACCAGACGGGCTCTGCCGCCGCTAGCGGCCGCCAGCCGGCCAAGATGCTCATGAGCCGCCGGGGTCAGATCGGAGCCGATCGCCAGATCACGCGGCCGCGCAGCGGCGTCGGCGGGGCGAACGGCCCCGGCCAACAGAAGCACGCACAGCAGGATGACCCGAAATGCCTTCATCGTCTAACGGTTCCCGGCCTCGGCCTCTTCGTCGTCGGGAGTGCCGACGGTGCGGATCCCCCACCGGGCGAACCTCATCTTGGTGTTGCTGCCTTCGTCGATCTTCACCGTCACATCACGTTCGCGAACGGTAAGAACCGTGCCGACGATGCCGCCGATGGAGGTGACCTTATCGCCCTTCTTCAGGTTGGCGAGCATGTCCTTACGCTTCTTCTCGCCCTTCTTGCCCTTGCGGCCCATGAACACCCACAGCAAAACCATCCCGCCAATCAGCAGCGGCAGCAGCATCTGGTTGGACTTTCGCTTACCCTCGCCCTCGCCAACAGGCTGATCCTCGCCGTCCGTCTGCTTGGTCGAATCGTTATCCGTGGCGTCTTCGTCTTCGGCGGGGGAGTCGGGAGCCGCCGGAGCCGGATCGGCGGGCTTGATCTGATCGGTCGGAGCCGACGGCGCATCGCCGGGAGCCCCGCCGGTATCCTCAGCCCACACCGTCGCGGCCGAAAGACCCACAATGCCCACGCTCACGATCAACAGAACAATCCACCACCTCAGACGAGTCATCATCGCTATATCCTTCATTCGTTGCATTCCTCGATATCATCGCCGCCCCGCGGCCGCGATGAATCCGGTATTCTCTATCCCCTACCGCTCGGCGTCAACGATTGATTGAGCCCCTTTTTTCAGAACTGGCTCGGCAGCGTAGGGGACTGGCTCCGGAGTGCAGTGCAGCGCAGCGGAGCGGAACGAAGGTGCCTGTACCCGAAGCCGTCGACGCAGCACCCCTCGGCTATCGTACCGAACCGGGCCGGGTACAGGCACCTACGTTTCGCTGCGCTACGCTGCGCTTCACTCCGGAGCCAGTCCCCTTCACTTCCCCAACACCTCCACCCGCCACCGCCAATCCCAAACCAACCCCTTGCCAACAAACCCCCTTACCTCTATACTACGCGGCTCGATAACGCCCGATGAAAGGAAACTGAAGATGAAACTGGCAGTGATTGGCGGCGACGGAACCGGCCCGGAAGTTGTAGCTGAAGGGCTTAAAGTGCTGAAGGCCGTGGCCAAACTGGAAGGGTTTGAGTACACCACCGATGACTTCAACGTCAGTGGCGACCGCTACCTCGAACGCGGCGGCGATCCGAAAACAGCCTCGATTGACATTATCAGCGAAGAAGAAATCCAAGCCCTCCGCGGCTACGACGCCATCTACCTCGGCGCCGTCGGCCACCCGGATGTGGCCCCCGGCATCCTCGAAAAAGGTCTGCTGCTGAAGACCCGCTTCGACCTCGACCAATATATCAACCTCCGCCCGGTCAAGCTGTACCCGGGCGTCCCCTGCCCCCTCGTCGGCAAAGGCCCCGAAGATATTGACTTCGTGGTCGTCCGCGAGAACACCGAAGACCTCTACTTCGGCGGCGGCGGATTCCTCCGCAAAAACACCCCCCAAGAAGTCGCCACCCAGGAAATGATCGCAACTCGTTTCGGCGTCGAGCGTTGCCTGCGATACGCCTTCGAACTCACTCGTAAACGCAAGGCCGCCGGCTACCCTGGGCGCCTCACGCTGGTCGCCAAGACCAACGTGCTGACGTTCGCACACAGCCTGTGGGACCGGGCCTTCCATGAGATCGGCGACGCCGATTACCCCGACATCGAGCTCGACTACAACCACGTCGACGCCTGCTGCATGTGGTTCGTCAAGAACCCCGAGTTCTACGACGTCCTGGTGACCCCGAACATGTTCGGCGACATCATCACCGACCTGGCCGCGATGATCCAGGGCGGGATGGGCGTCGCCGCCGGCGGGAATATCAACCCCGAAGGCGTCAGCATGTTCGAGCCCATCGGCGGGTCGGCCCCCAAGTACACCGGCCAGAACGTGATCAACCCCATCGCCGCGATCGCCTCGCTGGCCATGCTGCTGCGTGAAACCGGCCGCAAGATGGCCGACGCCAAGATCGCCGCCGCCGGCGAACGCGTCGAGAACGCCATCATCGCCACCACGCCGAAGATGAAGACCCAGTCCGCAGGACGGATGGGCTTCTCCTGCACCGAAGTCGGCGACCTCGTCTGCGAAGCCCTGTAACGACGACACGTACATTCAAGGGCGACGTTCCCACAACCGGGAGCGTCGCCCTTCTTTTGTGCGCGAATGACAACCGCAGGCGACCGGCTCCGAAGCGCAGGGGGCTGGCTCCGCAGTGAAGCGCAGCGGAACGCAGGCGCCTGTACCCGAAGCCGTTAACGCAGCGTTCGCAGGGCCGTTGCGGGAAGACGGGCCGTTGCGGGGAACCAAGCCGGGTACAGGCGCCTGCGTCTCGGCAAGCCGGGACTACGGAGCCAGTCCCCTACGCGGAAGTCCCTCTTGTCGGACTTCGCTTGTTTAAAGCCTAAAGCAGCCCTTTGAGCTTCATCGCGTGGATGATGTGCTGGGTGATCTGCGCCAGCGAGAAGGCCGAGCAGTCGTACACCAGGTCGAACGCCGGCTCGCGGCGGAATTTCATGCCGTAGATCTTCCGCAAATGGTCACGCTCGGTGTCGTGCTTCTGCAGCATCAACTTGGCCTCGACGGGGCTGATGCCCTCCGATTCCACCACGCGATTGACCCGCCAATCCTTGGGCGCCTCCAGGCGAACGCGAAGACCGTTTCCGATATCGGCCGTCGCGCCGGCGCCGCCCATACCGATCAGGATGCAGTGACCGTCGAAGGCCAGACCCCGGATCATATTGGCGATACGATTGCGGATCTCGTAGGCGCCCGGCGAACGCTTGGTGGAGAGATTGCGAAAGAAGTTGACCAACATCCGCGGCCGCTCGCGCCGGAGGCGATTCAACACGTCGGTGGCCACTTCGGTCTCCTCCGAAAGCCGATCGAGGATTTCGCGCTGGTAGACCTTCCAAGGGTTCTTCTGCTTGGGTTCGTTATTGAGCATATCGACCAGCAGCAGGCCGAGGAAGTAGCCGTGGCAGCCGAACTGACGCGAGATCGTCATGAAAGGCCCGGAGTTGGCGGACTGCTCCTCATCACGCTTGTCCCGCATGAACGTCGCCAGATTCGTCTTGGCTTCGCCGCCTTCCATAATCTGATTACTCCTGGAACGCCAACCTCTTAGGACATCCGAACGCCGCGGCGGACGTGATCGCTCCACGTAATTGTAGTCACGACGTCCGCCACCAACCGTTCACTGCCGCCAAGCGTTTCGTCCAAAAAAGTGTAAGTCGATCGGCCTTCGCTTGGCAAGTGCTTATTGGCAAAATATTTCGCGACGCCCCACCCGCCAGCCGGCGCCTATCTCCGCCGACGCTTCGGCCGCGAAGATTTGGCGGCGCCCGAAGCCTTCGGCTTGGCTCCGGCGGGCTTCTTGGCAGCGGGCTTCCGGCCAGCCGACTTCTTCGCACCGGCCGTCTTGGCAGCGGGCTTCTTGCCGGCTGACTTCTTCGCGACGGACG
>CBDVCA010000143.1:0-8302 GCA_965372365.1 uncultured bacterium | reverse complement strand
CGGGAGTCTCGCCGTTGCGAGACGGACGTGCCTGTACCCGGTCGAATGGAAACGCAGTTCCCCGTTGGCCCCGACGTGGCGTTGGGACGCGGCCTGGCCTGTTGCTGAGATTGGGTGCTGGCGGAAGGCTTCGGGTACAGGCACTTACGCTTCGGGCTTCGCCCTGCGCTGCAGAGCCAGTCCCCTGCGCTGGGCCGTAGGGGACTGGCTCGGGAGTCTCGCCGTTGCGAGACGGACGTGCCTGTACCCGGTCGAATGGAAACGCGACTCCCCGTTGGCCCCGACGTGGCGTTGGGACGCGGCCTGGTCTGTCGCAGAGATTGAGTGCTGGCGGAAGGCTCCGGGTACAGGCACTTACGCTTCGGGCTGCGCCCTGCGCTGCAGAGCCAGTCCCCTACGCTGCAGAGCCAGTCCCCTACGCTGGGGAGCCAGTCCCCTGCGCTGGGGATTAATCTCCTATCTGGCGGGCTGACCCTGTAGAATCGCCGGCGTGAATGAATTCCAACTGATAGCGACGACGACCGCCGGGCTCGAGGCGTGCGTGAAACGTGAATTGACCGACCTTGGCTTTGCCGATGCGAAGGTGTTTTCGCCGGGGCGGATTATCTTCGAAGCCGACGCCGCGGGGCTGGTGAGAGCCAACTTGTGGCTGCGGACGGCCGACCGCGTGATGCTGGTGGTCGGTGTGTTCGAGGCGACCGACTTCGGCGAGCTGTTCGACCGAACCCACGCACTGCCGTGGGAGCGGTGGATAACCCCCGACGGCGAGTTCCCCGTGCGTGGGCGAAGCTACAAGAGCCAACTGGCCTCGGCGCCGGCGTGCCAGAAGATCGTCAAGAAGGCGATCGTCGAGAAGATCAGAGCGGCCCATGGCGTCGCCGACCTGCCCGAGACCGGCCCGACCTATTCGGTCGAAATCGCCATGCGGGACGACACCGCCCTGCTCACCATCGACACCAGCGGCCCCGGCCTGAACAAACGCGGCTACCGGGCGGCCGCCGGGCCGGCCCCGCTGAAAGAAACGCTGGCCGCGGCCATGATCCAACTGAGCTTCTGGAACCCCGATCGCCAATTGATCGACCCGTTCTGCGGCAGCGGTACGATCCCCATCGAGGCGGCGATGATTGGCCGCGATATCGCGCCGGGGCTGAATCGCGGATTCGCAGCCGAGCACTGGCCGGCCATCGAGCAGCGCCATTGGGACGCCGAACGAGACGCGGCTCGCCAGCGGATCAAACCCGAACTGCCGCGACGGATCATCGGCACCGACATCGCCCCCGAGGCGCCGAGCCTGTCGCGTCATCACGCCGAACTGGCCGGGGTCGCCAACGATATCCACTTCCAGGCGAAACCGTTCGCCGAGTTGGCCAGCGGCCACGACTACGGCTGCATCATCTGCAATCCACCCTACGGCCGGCGGTTCGAGCGGAGCCCGGAGGTCGACGCGTTGTACCGGTCGATGCCCGACGTGTTCCGCCGGCTGAAGACGTGGTCGTTCTACGTCATCACCAGCCGCGATCTGGAGAAGGTGCTGGGTCAGAAGGCCGACCGCCGCCGGAAGCTGTACAACGGGCAGATCGAATGCACGTACTATCAGTTCCACGGGCCGCGGCCGCCCAAGGCCGGCGCCGTCGCGGTTGAGCCGACCGATGAATCCGCCCCCTCCGAGCCGACCTCCGCGTTCGGGGGGCTCAAATCCAACGCCTCCAACCAAGCGGAAATCTTCGGCAATCGCCTGCGAAAGATGGCCCGCCACCTTCGCCGCTGGCCCAAACGCGGCGTCACCTGCTACCGGCTCTACGATCGCGACATCCCCGAAGTGCCCCTGGCCGTCGACCTGTACGAAGGCCGGCTGCATATCGCCGAGTACGACCGCCCCCACGATCGCACGCCCGCCGAGCACGCCGATTGGCTCGATATGCTCGTCAGGGTCGCCGGCAAGGTGCTCGACATCCCGCGCGACGATATCCACCTGAAACGCCGCCGACGCCAACGCGGCTCCGAGCAATACGAACGCGTCTCCGACACACGCAGCATCCACACGGTCGGCGAGGGCGGGCTCGCCTTCGAGGTGAATCTGTCGGACTACCTCGACACCGGCCTGTTCCTCGACCACCGCACCACACGCGACATGGTTCGCCAGGAGGCCGACGGCAAGCGAATGCTGAACCTGTTCGCCTATACCGGGGCGTTCTCGGTGTACGCCGCCGACGGCGGAGCGGCGTCGACGACGACGGTCGATCTGTCCAAAACCTATCTGAACTGGGCCCAACGCAACATGACGGCCAACGGCTTCACCGGCCCCGAGCACACATTCGTCCGCGCCGGCGCTATGGAGTTTCTCGCCGACCACGCACCCGGCGCCCATTTCGACCTCGCCGTCATCGACCCGCCGACCTTCTCGGCCAGCAAGCGAACCGACGACGTCTTCGACATCCAGCGCGACTACGCCGCCCTGCTGGCCGCCGCGGCCGGTCTGATGAGCCCCGGAGGCGTAATCTACTTCTCGACCAACTTCCGCCGATTCAAGTTCGACCCCGCCGCACTGCCCGGCCTCGACGCCCGCGACATCACCGCCAAGACCATCGGCGACGATTTCCGCAACAAGCGCATTCATCGGTGCTGGCGGATGGTGGTGAGGTAGACGTCCAGACGTACCACCCTATATATTATGATATCATGCACATTGGGGGCCACTGGCGAGCAAGCGCGCCGGTGGCGCCCTGCCATGGAATCCAGTCGCACACCGTTCCGATCGACGTCGCCTTTTTTCGCGTCGTAAGTCGTGTGAGTATGCTAAAATACCGATAATAGCGTAACGAGGGCTCACCACGCCGGTGGCCCCAACGTAGCCAGCCGCTTCACCACCGGAGGATCGCCGTATGTTGAACTGGACTTATGTGCGCCTAAGGTTCGCTTTGCGGAAGAGTTACCCTCTCTGCTTCGCATCGGCCATTCTCATGTGGACCGGCGCGTTCGCCGCGACCCCCACTGCGATGGCCCAGATGACACAGGGCGTAGTCATTTCCGAGTTCCTCGCCGACAACGACAACGGGCTTCTCGACGCCGACGGCGACAGTTCCGACTGGATCGAACTGCACAACGCCTCCGACGCCGCCGTCAATCTCGACGGATGGTATCTAACCGACGATCCGGACCTCAACGACCTGTAGCGAATCCCGGCGGTGACGATTCCGGCCGGCGGGTTCAAGCTGATCTTCGCCAGCGGCAAGGACCGCTCCAACCCGGCCGCCGAACTGCACACCCGTTTCAAGCTCGACGCCGACGGCGAGTTCCTCGCGCTGATCCGCCCGGACGGGCAGACCGTGGAGTTTGCCTACGACGAGTTCCCTCGCCAGGTCGAGGACATCTCCTACGGCCTCATCTTCGCCCCCGGAACCGTTCAGGAGGTCACGGTGGCGAGCGAATTCGCCGCCGCGAGGATTCGGGTTCCCGCTGACGGATCCGACGGACTGGCCTGGACCGCTCAAGCGTATGACGATTCCGGATGGCTCGCCGACTCGGCGGCGATCGGGTACGAGCGGGAACCCGAAAGCGAGAACAGCTACGTGGGCTACTTCCAGACCGATCTGGAATCGCTGATGTACGGCGAAACCGCCACCGCCTACGTGCGAATCCCGTTCACCATTGGAGATCCGTCGGCGTTTACCGCCCTCTCGCTGCGAATGCGGTACGACGACGGGTTCGTCGCCTACATCAATGGCGTGGAGGTCGCCGGCGCCAACGCCCCGGCGTCGCCGGCGCCAACGCCCCGGCGTCGCCGGCGTACGATTCGACGGCCTCGGCCGCACGTGAGGACTCGCTCGCACTGGCGGTGACCGGCTTCGATATCTCCGACCACCTCGATACGCTCGTCGCCGGGCCCAACGTCCTGGCGATCCACGGCCTCAACGACACGACGACCAGTCCTGATTTCCTGATCGCGACGGGATTGACCGGCGACGTCACCGTAACGCTCACCGGCGAGCAGGCCTATTTCACCACGCCCACGCCGGCCGCCGACAATCTCTCCGGCACGCTTGGCCTGGTGGGCGACACCCGCTTCAGCGTCGATCGCGGCTTCTACGATACGCCGTTCGCGCTGGAGATCACCACCGACACCCAAGGCGCCGAAATCCGCTACACCACCAACGGCAGCGAGCCGACGGCCACGACCGGGACCGTCTACAGCGGCCCGATCTCCATTTCCGGGCAAACCGTCCTGCGAGCCGCGGCGTTCAAACCGGGATACGAGCCCTCCAACATCGACACGCAGACGTACATCTTCATCGACGACGTTCTCATCCAACCCGACGTACCGGCCGGATACCCCGCCAGTTGGCCGGGCGATTCCAGCACTCGCCCGGGTGATTACGGGATGGACCCGGAGGTCGTCAACGACCCGCGATACGCCGGGTTGATGGAGAGCTCGCTGAAGTCGATTCCGACAATCTCCATCGTCACCGACAAGGACAACCTGTTCAACACCAGCACCGGCATCTACATCAAGGCCACGCGTCCCAGGGTGACTGATGACCCGATGGACTACGAAGTCCCCGCTTCGGTGGAGTATTTTAACGCCGACGGAGCCGAGGAATTCCAAATCGACTGCGGCCTTCGGATGCGGGGCGGGGCGAGCCGAAAGCAGCGAGTGACGCCGAAGCATTCGTTCCGACTGATCTTCCGCGGCATGTACGGGGCCGGCAAGCTGAACTACCCCATCTTCGGCGACGACGCGACCGATTCGTTCGATACCATCATCCTCCGGGCGGGGTCCAACCTGTCGTGGCCGCACCACAACGGCTGGCCCCTCTACAGCGAGAATCGGATCTACGCCCAATACGTCCGCGACCAATGGGGCAAGGACATCCAGAAGGCCATGGGCTGGCCCACGTGCAGCAACAACAGCGCCCACTTGTACCTCAACGGCATCTACTGGGGACTGTACAATCCCGGCGAACGCCCCTCCGCTCCGTTCGCGGCCACCTACCTCGGCGGCGAGAAGGAAGATTACGACGTCATCAACTCCGGCGAGTGCATCGACGGCAATATGACCGCTTGGAACACGATGATCAGTCTGGGCCTTTCGGGGGTGGCTAACTCGACGTCGTACCAGCAGATGGCCGAAATGCTCGATGTCGAAGCGTTCGCCGATTACATGATTATCAACCAGTACGGAGGGAACTTCGACTGGGACCACCACAACTGGCACGCCTACCGAAACCGCGTGGCCGGCGGCAAGTGGTACTTTGCCGTGTGGGACTACGAGATCCTCTTCGTCCGCCTGCACGACAATCGCATCGATCCGACCCAATTCGGCCAGTTCGAACCGAGTTCGGACTACAAGTCCTACGAGAACATCCTCACCCGGCTGTGGCTGCAATTGATGCAGAACGCCGAGTTCAAGACGATGTTCGCCGACCGGGTGCACAAGCATCTGTTCAATGACGGCCTGCTTACCCCCGATAACGTCATCGCACACTGGAACGTCCGCTCCGATGATGTCTACGAAGCGGTCCTGGGCGAATCGGCCCGATGGGGCGACTACCGCCGCGACGTGTTCTACGCGGGAAGGCCTTCCTTCGACGACCACCGCCTGTACGACCGCGACGAGGAATGGGTCAACGAACGCAATCGGCTCATCAACGACTACTTCCCCTACCGAACCGACGTGGTGATCCAGCAGTACATGGACGTCGATGCGTACCCGTCCCTGGAGGCGCCGGTGTTCAGCGTCAATGGCGAGGACCAGCATGGCGGGCCCTTTGATCCGGGCGACGCCCTGACGATATCGGCGACGGCCGGCGGCGTGATCACGTACACGTTGGACGGAACCGATCCCCGGGACGCAGGAGGCGGATTCAGCGCGTCAGCGGAGTTCTTCACCGATACGCCCATCGCCCTGACGCGAGACACCGTGGCCAAGGCCCGGTTCTGGTCTGACTCCCGATGGAGCGCGCTGACCGAAGCGGTGTACCGAACCGTCGCGGCTCCCACGCTGGCGATTACCGAAATCAACTACAATCCCGCTGCGCCGACGGTCGACGAAGTGAACGCCGGCTACCTTGACGGCGACGCCTTCGAGTTCATCGAATTGCTCAACACCGGAGCGGCGACATTGGATATTCGAACGGTCGAATTCGCCGACGGCGTCGTCTTCAGCTTCGCCGACTCGGCCGTCGCCATGCTGGCCCCGGGCGAATACGTATTGCTCGTCAGCGACCCGGCGGCCTTCGAATATCGCTATGGAACCGGCTTGCCGATCGCCGGCGCCTTCACCGGCGCCCTCAACAACGCCGGCGAAACCATCGCGGTAACCCGTGGCGGCGGAATCGAGTTCATTCGCTTCACCTACAACGATTCGGGGCCGTGGCCCGGCCGCGCCGACGGCAAGGGCGCGACGCTGGAGAGGATTGACACGGCCGCCGACCCGACCGACTCGGAGAGTTGGCGAAGCAGCGCCGAGTACCTCGGCACACCCGGCGAGGCCGGATCGGGCCTGACCGGCGAGGTGGTCGTCAACGAGGTGCTCAGCCACACCGACGGCGAGCCGACCGATTCGATCGAGCTGTACAACACCACCGACGACGACATCGACATCGGCGGCTGGTATCTCTCCGACACCTCCCAACAGTACGCCAAGTTCCGCATCCCCGATGGGACCACGATCGACGCCGACGCCTACTTGGTGTTCGACGAACACGATTTCAACCCCGGCGGTCTGACCGTGGGCGACCCCTCCGACGACGACCCCAACGACTTCGCACTCAGCGGGGCCTACGGCGACGACGTCTGGCTGATGGCCGCCGACGCCGCCGGCGTGATTGAGCGGTTCGTCGATCATGTCGAATTCGCAGCCGCGGCCAACGGCGAATCCTACGGCCGATGGCCCGACGGCGTCGGCGACCTGCTGCCGATGTCGGCCGTCACGCTGGGTTACCCCAACGTCGGCCCGCGAGCCGGGTCGGTGATCATCAGCGAAATCATGTACAACCCCGGCGGATGGACCGGCCTGCCGACCGTGCCGATCATGGTCGCAACCTTCGACGCCGACGCCGAGGGATTCGCCTACGAAGACAACCTGTTCGGCACAGCCAACCCCGCGGCGATCGACGGGGCGTGGAGCGCCGGTCGCCTGGGCGTTACCATGAACTTCGGCGTCGCCGGCGGCGTTTCGGGCGGCTGGACCACGGCGATCGAGGCCCCCGGTGACGGAGTGGTGGAAATCGCGGTGAGTTTCGATCTGTTCATGCTGGGCGATTGGGACGAGGCCGCATTCACGGAGGTCGTGCTGGTCATCGACGGGGTTCCCTATGGCGACGATCTCAATAGCAGCCTGTTGCACGTGGCCGGCGATGGGTCCGGCCCGCCGACCGGCTTGGTGACCGCCACCGTTGCGATCCCGCTGGACGCCGGCATGCACGCACTTACCGTGGGGCTGTACAACAGCGACGACAATCCCTCGCTGGGAAATTTCATCGCGTTGAGATTCGACCAGATCGAGGTCAGGGCCGTACCCGACCTGGACGATCTGGAGTTCGTCGAACTGTACAACGCCACCGCCGGAGCCGTGGACCTCACGGGCTGGCTGCTCGATAAGGCGGTCGACTTCATGTTCGACGACGGAACGATTCTCCCCTCCGGCCGGCGGCTGGTCGCCTTGTCGTTCAATCCGGCCAACGTCGACAACGCCGATCGCGTCACCTTCTTCCGCGACGCCTTCGGTATCGACGCCTCGGTCGCCCTCGTCGGAGGCTGGGGCGGACGGCTCAACAACGCCGGCGAACGCCTCCAACTGCTCCGGCCCGACGCCCCGCCGGCGGAGGATCCCACGTTCATCCCCTATCTGCTCGAGGACGAAGTGGACTACGGAAGCCTCGACCCCTGGCCGACCACTCCCGACGGAGAAGGTGATTCGCTGCACCGATACGCCTCCGCCCCCTGGGGCGACGACCCCGCTAGTTGGTTCGCCGCGGCTCCCTCGCCGGGAACCGGCGAAGACGTCGTCCTCCTTCCCGGAGACGCCAACGGCGACGGAGCCGTCGACCTGGAGGATTTCGTCATCCTCAAGACGAACTTCGGAACCACCGGAGCCACACTGGCCCAAGGCGATTTCAACGGCGATGGCGACGTGGATCTCGACGACTTCGTGATCCTCAAGGCCAACTTCGGAAGGACCGCGGGAAGTGCAAACTAGCCGTCCGTTGAAAAATAGTTCATCCGCAAATCGTGGGCGAGTTCTTGTGGCCGAAGCCCTGTCGTTACTAGTACTCTGTCCCAGGGATAATGTGGTGTTATGACG
>CBDVCA010000142.1:0-8390 GCA_965372365.1 uncultured bacterium | reverse complement strand
GCGGACTCTGTGCCAAGAGCACAGGTCCTGTGTCCACTGTGAACTACAATTGGCGTAATCTGCGCGAGCGCATTAACTTTGTGCGCATGGTATCAAGCGTGAACTGCTCTAGCGGGCCCCCGCGATAAGCGGAGGACCGCCACACGGCGGTCGCGAGCCGTATCTCATGTAATCCTCGCAGGTTAACCGCCTGCGAGGGCTTTTGTTGCTATGGCGGATTCACCCGGCGGCGGTTTAGGTGTTGCTTGGGGGCTTCGCTTGGTTACAATACCGCTGCCGTGCTAGGCGGGGTGGTAGCGGCGCCCTGATCCCGGCTTGCCGGGTGACCCGCAATCCGCTATAGCGGGGCTGAATCCTCTGCCGAGGGTCGATTGTTTGTGGACCCTCCGGCGGCGTCGTGCGTGTTGATCGTTGGGTCCTCTGCAATGGCTCGCCGTGAACCTGGTCAGGTCCGGAAGGAAGCAGCCATAAGCGAAGCGCGTCATGTGCCCGAGGATTGCCTGACAGGAGCGTTCGATGCGGTCGGACCCGTGGACGTCAGTTCGACGCAGAGTGCACGGCGTTTTTTTTGATTGCGAATGGGCCGCTCCGTTCGGCGAGGCGAGATCCGAAGTCCACGATCACCATGGCAGACTACCTTGTTCTAGCTCGGAAGTATCGCAGCACGACCTTTGATGAGGTGGTGGGCCAGGAGGCCATTTCCACCACGTTGGTCAATGCGATCACCACCGGGCGGATCGCCCAGGCGTTCCTGTTCACTGGCACCCGGGGCGTGGGCAAGACAACCATGGCCCGGATTCTGGCCAAGGCCCTCAACTGCCTGACGGCCGACAAAGCCACGGCCACCCCCTGCAACGAATGCGACGCCTGCGACGCCATCGGTCGCGGCGACGATATGGACGTTATCGAGATCGACGGCGCCTCCAATCGCGGCATCGACGAGATCCGCCAGTTGCGAAACAACGCCGCGTTGCGTCCGGCGCGGGGTCGGTACAAGGTCTACTACATCGACGAAGTGCACATGCTGACCAAGGAGGCGTTCAACGCCTTGCTCAAGACGCTGGAGGAGCCTCCGGCGCATGTGAAGTTCATTTTCGCCACGACCGAGGCCGAGAAGATCCCGGCGACCATTTTGAGTCGCTGCCAGCGGTTCGATTTCCGCAATATTTCCACCGCCGACATCGCCGGCCACCTGGAGCGGATCAGCGAGGCCGAGGGCGTCGACATCAGCGGCGACGCCGTCTTCCGCGTAGCCAAGGCCGCCAACGGGTCGATGCGGGACGGCATCAGTTTGCTGGATCAGTTGATCAGTTCGGCCAGCGGCGCCTTGGGCGAGGATGACGTTCTTCGCGTGCTCGGTACGCCTCCTGACGAGCGAATCGCCGCGGTGATGGACGCCGTGTCCCGGAGCGATCCGGCCGCGGCGCTGGAGGCCCTCGACGGCATTCTGGCCGCGGGGTATCCCCTTGAAGGCGTAGCGGCGGCGTTGGCCGACCAGTTCCGAAACGTGATGCTCGCGCTGACCTGCGGGGCCGATACCCCCCTGGTCGAGTTGGCCGAGGCGGCCCGGGCGGTCCTGACGGCGACGGCGCAGCGATTCACCGTACCGGCGGCGGTTCACGCGGTGGGCGTCTGCGAGCAGTTGATGCGAAGCCTTCGCGGCAGCAGTTGCACGCGAGCGTTGGCCGAGGCGGCCCTGGTGCGTTTGGCGGCGGCCGACAAGTTCGTCGACCCGGTCTCGTTGGTCCAGCGGCTGGAGCAACTGGCCGCCGGCGCCGGCGGGCGGTTCGGCGGCGGGGCCTCTGCGACCGCCGGAAAAAAAAAACCTCTGACAGCAGCCATCCCCCCCGTTGGTAAGAAGCCTTCGCCGCCTCCGCCGCCTTCGCCGCCGGCCGCCCCCGAGGCGCCGGCGATGGAGATTCAATGGAATGCGGCATGGCTGTTGGAGCAGTGGCCCGCCGTAATGAAGCGCCTGGCGGACCTGGGTTTTGCTCGCGAAGCCGGTATTTTGCGGATGGCTCGCCCGATCGCCGCGGAGGCCGGGATGCTCCGGCTGGGGTTCGCCGCCGACCAGAATGCGATCCGTTCGCAGGCCGCCGGGCCGATGGCCGGTCGATTGGCCAAAGCCCTGGCCGCGGTGACGGGCGGCGCGGTGCGATGCGAGTGCGTTGTGAGCGACGAAGTTCGGTCCCCGGTCGCAGCCTCGTCCCGACGGGGCTCGGTGGACATCAGCAGCGAAGACAGGAAAAAACTCGGCGAGGATCCGACCGTCAAAGCGATTACGGATCTTTTCGGCGGAGAAGTCGTCGACGTCCGGCCCAATCGGGCCGCGGCCGATGGGGCCGAGGACGATTCAGCGTAACAGACAAGGAGTGGCCCCCAGTGTTTGGCGATATCGGAAAGATGATGAAAGTCGCGCGGGACGTCAAAGAGAAGATGCCCGCGATGAAGGCCGAACTTGACGACCGACAGTTTACCGCCGACGCCGGCGGCGGGGTCGTCTCGGCCACGGTGAACGGGAAGATGCAGGTGACCGACGTGAAGATCGCGCCGCAACTGCTGGCCGACGGCGACGCCGAAATGCTGGCCGATCTGATCACCGTCGCGATCGGCTCCGCCCAGAAGCAGGCCGCCGAAGCGGTGGCCGAAATGATGCAGCAGTTGACCGGCGGGATGAATCTGCCCGGCCTGGAGGGGCTGTTGGGCTGACGGTCGCCCGTGCAGGCGGCGTCGCCCCGTTCCGGTCACCCATCGAAGGACCCATCGCCCATGAGCGGTTACACCAAATCCATCGAGCGGCTTCAGGCCGAGTTCGTCAAACTGCCCGGCATCGGCGCCCGTTCGGCCGAGCGGCTGGCCTTTCACATTCTCAAGGCCACCGAGGAGCAGGCCCTGGGGTTGGCCGACGCGATCCGCGACGTCAAGAGCAACGTGCGGCCGTGTTCGGTGTGCTTCAACCTCACCGAAGACGACACCTGCGAGATCTGCGCCGACCTCCGACGCGACCGTGACAAGATCTGCGTGGTCGAACAGCCCAAGGATCTACTGTCGCTGGAGACGACCGGAGCTTTTGACGGCGTGTATCATGTGCTGATGGGGCAGATCGCCCCGCTGGAAGGGACCGGCCCGGAGGATCTCACCATCGACGCGCTGGTCGCCCGGGTTCGCGCCGGGGGGGTCCGCGAGATTATCATGGCGACCAATCCCACCGTCAGCGGCGACGCCACGGCCTTGTACGTTATCGAGGCGCTGGCGGCGTTTCCCGATGTCGCCGTTACGCGGCTGGCGCGTGGACTGCCGGCCGGGGGGAGCATCGAGTATGCCAGCAAGTCGATTCTGGCCGACGCCCTCGCCGAACGACGCGAAATGTAGCCGCCGGTCGTCGATCAGTCCGTGGGCGTCAACGCCCAGCGGAATTTGGCGGATCCGCTTCTCGGGTTGTCGCCGACCTCTGACGCTCGTGGGGTGAGGGCCTTGGAACTGATGCGATAATACAGGCCTGATTTGACGCCGTCCCTGAAGGCGTTCTTGACCAGGCGATCTTCGCCGCTGTGGAAGCTGAGGATCCCGATCCGCCCCCCAGGCCGAAGGAGTTTTGGGCACAACTCCAGTAGTCGACTGAGGTTGGCGAGTTCATCGTTGGTCAGAATCCGAATTGCCTGGAACGTCCGCGCCGCCGGGTGCAACTCGCCGTAGCGGGTGGATGCGTGGTTCTTCCACGTCTTCTTGGACAACCCCTTAGCATCGAAAACCAGCCGAACCAACTGCGATGTGGTCGTCAAAGGCGAAACCTCGCGCTGCTGAACGATCCACGCGGCGATCTTCTCATGATCCGGCTCGTCGGCCAGATCGGCCAACGCCGCCGACAGGTCACCGGCTGAGATCGTCGCCAGTATTTCCGAGGCGGTCTTGCCGTCCCGGCGATTCATTCGCATGTCCAGCGGCGCATCGGCGTGCCGGTAGCTTACCCCACGTTGCGGATCGTCAATCTGCATGCTGGATACGCCAAGATCGGCGAAGATTACGTCGCAACTATCTAAGCCTGAATCGCTTAGGATATCCGGCAAACGCGTGTAACTCGCGTGATGCAGACTCACCCCCGCGCCGGTCGCGGCCAATCGTTCCTGAGTACGCGGCAGTTGCTCGCCGTCGACGTCCAGGCCGATCAATCGCCCCTCCGGACCAATCCGGCGGCAGAGACGTGCGGCGTGCCCGCCGAATCCGACGGTGCAATCGACGACAATCTCCCCCTTCCGCGGCCGAAGCGACGCCATGACCTCATGCACCATCACCGGAACGTGGGTGCCCGGCTTCGTTCGCCGGCGACGTCTGACGCCGTGGCGGTCGTCTCTGTTGTGGAACGAACGATTCATGGACTCTCCCAAACAAGCTTCGATGCGACAACGCTGTCGCGCCTGTCGTCGGGTCGTATACGCCCGGCGACACCGCATTGTCCGCTCTTGAGGGGCCCGCGTCAATGGATTTGACGTAAGGCATTATGAAATCGTATGTTCCATAGGATGCTTCAGGGTCGGGAGCCACTGGGTGGATATCGATTCCTGCAACATGACTCCGGCCAGTACTCTGTCCGACCGATTATGTCGGGTGGCGCCTTCAAGAGAAACGAACGCCGCAGGCGGAAGTGTAGCTTGTGGGTGGCGATGCCGGGGTCGCAATGTTTGAGTGTATCGCCGGTAATACACCCACAAGCTCGCTGCGCTCGCTTGAAGGCGCCACCCGACATAATCGGTTAGACAAAGTACTAGCAATTATCATGCCAGAATCGGTCAGCACGGCTTGTCCGTGTGGGTCTTCGTGGTAGAATATGCGTATGAGGTTCGACACGTCACAACACATGCGGATGGAACAGCGTATGAAGCTGTCTCCGCAGATGATCCAGGCGATGGAGATTCTCCAACTGCCTCTGATGGCGTTGGAGGAGCGGATCGACGCCGAGTTGACCAGCAATCCGGTTCTGGAACGCGAGGAAACGATCGACGACAACGCCGCCCCGGCGGTCGACGAACCGGCTGAGGCGCCTGGCGACCGGGCGCTGGTGGTCAAGGATAACAACGATCAGGCCGAAGACTTCCAGCGATTGGACAGCTACCAGGCCGAGTATGAGCCCGACGTCTGGAACGGCGACGGCGCCGGCCGGTATCGAGGCGCCTCCGACGGGCGCGATCCTAAATCCGAGGCCATGGCCAACGCTCCGGCGCCGGCTCAATCGTTGTACGGCTATCTCATGGACCAATGGGTGTTTGTCGAAATCGACGAAGCCGCCCGCCTGGCCGGGGCGCTGATTATCGAAAGTCTCGACGATTCCGGCTATCTGCGGGATCGGCTGGACGAATTGCCCGAGCGGACCAACGATCCGGTCACGGTGGACCAACTCGAACAAGCTCTTCCGCTGGTGCAGCGGCTCGAGCCGACCGGCGTCGGAGCCCGGGACTTGAAGGAATGCTTGATGCTGCAGTTGGAGGCGATGGCCGAAGGCGGCCGCGACGTTTCGCTGGAGCGGGAGTTGGTGCGCAGCTTCCTTCGCGACATCGAGATGAACCACTTGCCGCTGATCGCCCGCAAGACCAGCCACACCGTCGAGGAGATCAAAGAGGCCATCGGGCGCCTGTCGCGACTGAACCCGCGACCCGGGAGGGTCATCGGCGACGACAATGTTCCGCTGATTACCCCGGACATCATCGTCGAGATCGACGAGGACGGCCAGACCGTCGTCCACATGACCGACGCCAGGGGCCAGGCGTTGCGGATCAACAAGATGTACAGCCGCATGTCGCGAGATCGGGGCATGGACCGCAGCGCCAAGGAGTTCCTCCAGAAGAACATCCGCTCGGCCCACTGGCTCATCGGCGCCATTCAGCAGCGTCGCCAGACCGTATACCGGGTGGCGGTGGAGGTATTCAAGGTCCAAAAGGCCTTCTTCGAGCATGGCCCGGCCGCGCTGAAGCCGCTGCCGATGGCGACGGTCGCCGAGAAGGTCGGCGTTCACGTGGCCACGGTGAGCCGTGCGGTGGCCGGCAAGTACGCCCAGACGCCTCGGGGCGTTTTCCCGCTGAGGATGTTCTTCACCGGGGGCACCACCACCGAGGACGGGGACGACATGGCGTGGGACGCCGTGAAGGCGAAGCTGAAGGAGATCGTCGACGCCGAGGACAAGGACGCCCCCCTCAACGACGACGAACTCGTCGCCAAACTGGTCGACGTCGGCATCACCATCGCTCGCCGCACCGTGGCCAAGTACCGCAGCTTGATGAATATCCCGCCCGCCCGGCGACGTAGAGAGTATTGAGTGGAGCCGCCGGCGCCGGCGCGGTACGATAAAGCGTAGCGGTCGGCTGGCCGTTTGGGTTGGGTCCTTCACCGAGAGTGGGAAAGTCGCAATGGCGAGGTCCATACATTCGGTCCTGCGAATCATCGCCCGCAAGCTGACGATAACGCGCGCCGTCGAGGCCTGCGCCGTCGGCGCGATCGCCGCGGCCGCCGGTTCGATCGCCGTGATGCTCGCGTGGCTGTTCGCCGGGCCGCATCCGTGGTGGGCCAGCGTCGTAGCTCTTACCCCCTTGGTGATGTGCCTGCCGGCGGGTCCGCTCGCCCTGCGTCGTCGCCTCGGCCCCGTTGACGGCCTGCTGGACCGATGGCGGGTCGCCGCCGACGTCCGAGCGTGCATCGCCTTCACCGCCGCGATGGCGACGACCGCCGCTGTCGTGATGATTCACACTCGATGGCATCTTCGATTCCCCCTGGCGTCGGTTCCGTTGGTGCTGCTGCCGGCGGGCGGGCTGTTGGCCGCCGCGACCGTGCTGGTTCGCGGGGTGAGCCTCGCCGACGCGGCGTTGTACATCGACATTCGCGCCAACCTGGGCGAGCGAATGACCACGGCGCTGGAACTGGCCGGCGACAGCGACGACGAATTCGCCGCCGCCGTGCGCGAAGAGGCGCTGGCCGCGGCCGCTCAAAACGCCCCTCATCGACTCAGTTACTGGCGGCGAACACGCGTCACCGGCGGGGCGCTGGGGCTGACCCTGCTCACCTGCGGGTTGCTCTCGCTATTGACCGCGGCCGACGCCCCCCAACTCGCCCGCCAACGGCGGCAGGCCGCGGCGATCGAGAGAATCGCCGACGAGATGGCCCGCAAAGCCGAACGGGTGAGCCGACAGACCGACCAGACGGCCTCGCGCCAGATGAAACGCCACGCCGACCAGATGCGACAGCTCAGCGAGGCCATGCGATGGGGCAAGACGCCCCCCGAAGAGGCCATGAGCAAGCTGAATCAACTCCAGGACGAACTTCGCGCCGCCCAGACCCGCGCCGACGCCCTCGACGCGGCCGTCGATCGACTGCGCGCCATGAAAGCCACCGCTCCGCTGACCGCCGACGGCTCCAAGCCCACCGCGGCCGCGGCCGATATGGGCGAGGAGATGGCCGGCCGGATGGGGGCCGGACAGATGTCGGCCGCCGACCGCGCCGCAATGAGCCAGACCTTCTCCGAAGCGTCCGAACTGGCCGCCGGCGACCCCCAACTGGCCGCGGCGTTACGCGAAGCGGCCCGCGCCGTCGACCGCAACGACAGCGACGCCGTTCGCCAGTCGATGAACCAGGTCGGCGAGGCCATGGCCAACGCCGCCAGCGAGGCGTCGGCCGGCCAGCAACGGGCCGAGGCCATCAACGACATCGAACAGTCCAAGCGCCAACTCGCCTCCGCCGCCGGCGGCGGCCGCGGCCTGACCGCCGGCGATATCGAACAAGCCATCGCACGAGCGGGAGCCAATGGCGGCGGTGAAGGCGACGGCGGCGGCTCTGGCGACGGCTCTGGCGACGGTTCCGGCGATGGCTCTGGCGATGGTTCTGGCGGCGGCTCCGGCGGCGGCGCAGGCGGCGGTTCCGGCGCGATGGCCAGTGGCGGGTCCACCAATCGCGACAGCGGCGGCGACGGAGCCGGCTCCCATTACGAGGGCGGCGCCTTCGGCGCGAGCAAATGGGCTCGCATCTACGCACCTAAGGCCATCGAACACTCCGGCGAGACCGTCCGCCCGGCCGGCTCTCCCAACCCCAACGCCGGCGACCCGGTCGAAATCATCGAGTTCACAGCCCCGGCCACAGCGGGCGAGTCGTACGTCGAATTCGAGAAAGCATGGTCCGCCGCACGCGACCAAGCCGAAGACAACCTCAGCCGCCAGAAGATCCCCGCCCGCCTCCGAAAACTCATCCGCAACTACTATGATACGCAGTGATGCATAGGCGTTGGAGTCGGGTACAACACTCAATGGACGGCTCCCGGGACGGGTGAAACACCTTGCGATTGTGTGGGATCCCTATGGAGTGCGGCGGCCACGACGCCGCTTTGGCTTCTCCCACGACAGCCAAAGCGGCGT
>CBDVCA010000141.1:0-8535 GCA_965372365.1 uncultured bacterium | reverse complement strand
GTATTGCTGGGACAGGGTACTAGCCCCCTGCAGTGCAGGGGGTCGCTGGACCGATTGTGTTCCCGCGGCGCCTTCGACGTTGATTGTCCCGAAGCGGCCGCTGGATCCATGGATCGTGGGTTCACACGTCGTTCGACCCCCCGCACTGCGGGGGGCTAGTAACGGCAAGCACGCATCCGACCCACTCCCCGGTAATCCGTCATGAACCCGTAATACGACAGGTCGGCGAGCCTTTCATTCGCACCTCCGACTACAGCGATATGGTATAGTCAGCCTGTGGACACGCCCTTGCAGCGCGAACGGTGTTTGTCTACATTGCCCGGCATACTTAGTACATCGCTCGCTTCGACCACGGGATGAGTGAAACCGGCTCCGGATAATCGCGGCGAGCTTCGGGTGACAACCCGGGCAGACTTGACAGCCGAGCAACTGAGAGAATTGCTTCTCGATGAAGGGACCGAACCCATGAAGATTGGATCGCGAATCACGGCGTTCTCACTATCGCACCACAAAATCGTCACGGGCATGATCGGCGCAATCACCTTGATCGTCCTGGTGGCCGCGGCGGTTCCGTCGCTGCACCTGATCGACGCGATGCCCGAATCGATCAAGAACCTGTCGCGCCGAATGAGTTTCCTGCCCGAGGTGGCCGTCGACACCGACCCGGAAAACATGCTCGCGGCCTCCGAGCCCGTCCGCCAGTTCCATCACGAGATGAAGACACGGATGGACCTGCACGAAATGGTCGTCGTCGGCGTGGTCAACGAGACCGACCCCAACGGCGTGTTCAATCCATCGTCGTTGAAGAAGATCTATGAGCTGACCCAATTCGCCAAGTCGATTCAGTTCGACGATAACGGCGATTTGCTCGATAACGCAGCCGAACCCGCCCCCTCGATCCCCGACGCGGACGAGCCGTCGGTTGAGGGACTCGATGGGCTGGACGACGAGCCCGCCGGCATCGTAGGCCTCGACATCGCCCCGGGCGAGGCCGCTGGGGACGCGCCCCAAGAGCCGTCGCGACCGAAGCTTCACGGGGTGATTCCCAACGACGTGATCGCTCCGTCAAACGTCGACGCCATTGAGCCGCGGAACGGGGCGATCGTCTTCAGTTGGCTGATGAGCGAGCCGCCCGAGACCCAGGCCGAGGCCGACGAGATCCGACGCAAGGCCCAGCGCGTGCCCCTGCTGGCCGGCACGATGGTCAGCGAGGACGGCAAGGCCATTGCGATCTACCTGCCGATCACCGCCAAGGATCTCAGCTACCAGATCTACAAGGCGTTGGAAGGCAGGATCGACCAATTCAGCCCCGGACCGGAGCAGTTCCACATCACCGGCCTGCCGGTGGCCGAAGACACCTTCGGCGTCGAAATGTTCGTCCAAATGGCGATTTCAGCCCCCGCGGCCATGATCGTCATCTTCGGACTGATGCTGCTGTTCTTCCGCAAACTGATCGTCGTACTCAGCCCCATGATCGTGGCGATGATTTCGGTCATCCTGACGATGGGAGCGCTGATCATCGCCGGGCACCCCATCCATATCATGTCCAGCATGATCCCCATCTTCATCATGCCCATCGCCGTCCTGGACAGCATTCACATCATCAGCGACTTCTTCGAGAAGTATCAGCAGACCCGCGACCGGGCCAAGACCATGACCGCCGTGATGGACGAACTGTTCGCCCCGATGCTCTACACCTCACTCACCTCCGCCGCCGGCTTCGCCTCCCTGGCGCTGACGCCGATTCCGCCGGTGCAGGTGTTCGGCATCTTCGTGGCCGCCGGCATCATGTTCGCGTGGTTGCTCACCGTTGTGTTCATCCCGGCGTTCGTGATGTTCATCCCGCCGAAGAAACTGGCCAACTTCGGAGCCGTCCACCACGACGAGGACACCCCCGCCGGATGGCTCGGGCGAGCGATGCAGCGAGTCGGCCGCACCACGTTCACCAAGGCCAAGCCGATTCTCGCGGCGACCGTCGTCATCCTGGCCATCGCCGGCTACAGCATCAGCCTCATCAACATCAACGACAACCCGGTCAAATGGTTCGCCGAAAGCCACCCGATCCGCCAGGCCGACCGTGTCTTGAACCACCATTTCGCCGGCACCTACATGGCCTACCTGTCGCTGCAATACACCGGCGACGACGATCATCACACCTTCAAGCAGCCCGAAGTGCTCGCGTGGCAGGGGCGATTGCAGGAGGCCCTCGCCCAAAGCGGAATCGTCGGCAAGAGCAGTTCGTTGACCGACATCGTCAAAACCGTCCACCGCGACCTGTTGGCCGATAACGCCGACGATCCCAACATCGAGCAGTACTATCGCCTCCCCGACACCGCCGAGGCCGTCGCCGAATGCCTGATCCAGTTCGAATCGTCCCACCGGCCGCAGGATCTGACCCACTTCGTAACCGTCAACGGCGATGACGCCTATCAAACGTCCAGCCTGTGGGTCCAACTCAACAGCGGCGATAATCAAGACATGGAGACCGTCATCGCGGCCGCCGCGGCTTTCATCGACGCCAACCCCCCGCCGGTCGCCCTGACCGCCAACTGGTTCGGACTCACCTATATCAACGTTATCTGGCAGAACAAGATGGTCGTCGGCATGATCGAGGCGTTTGCCGGCAGTTTCCTGGTGGTCTTTCTGCTGATGACCATCCTGTTCCGCTCGGCCCTGTGGGGCCTGTTAAGTATGATCCCCCTGACCGTGACCATCGCGACGATCTACGGGGTCGTCGGCCTCGTCGGCAAAGACTACGACATGCCCACCGCCGTACTCAGCAGCCTGACGCTGGGAATGGCGGTCGACTTTGCGATCCACTTCCTCGCCCGCGCCCGGAGCATGCACGAACGTTACGGGTCGTGGGAGGCCACTGCCCCGAAGGTGTTCGGCGAACCGGCTCGGGCGATCACCCGCAACATCATCGTCATCGCCGCCGGGTTCACCCCCCTGCTGCTGGCGCCCCTGATGCCGTACCGCACGGTCGGCATCCTGCTGGCGACCATTCTTCTGGCCAGCGGAGTCAGCACCCTGCTGCTGCTGCCGGCGTTGATCCGAGTGCTGGAGAAATGGCTCTTCCGCCCCGAGCCCCAAGGCGCCGCCGCCGCCTGCAAGTGCGGCCTGTGCGTCGGCGCCGCCATCACGGCCGTGGTCCTGCTGGCGTTGAACTTGTACTCGGCGT
The DNA here is from genome assembly GCA_965372365.1 of uncultured bacterium. Taxonomy (GTDB): domain Bacteria; phylum Planctomycetota; class Phycisphaerae; order SM23-33; family FEN-1343; genus CBDVCA01. The sequence goes on along the minus strand of CBDVCA010000141.1, from coordinate 5,354 downwards.
TCGGGTTCGGAGTTGTCACATGGGTCTCGATCATCGCAATCGCCGCGATGGCCCTCCTCTGCGGGCTGCTGTCGCGACGAGCGAAAGGCCGCATCGCTAACGACAAAGACTAACCACCGGAGACATCGCCATGAAAGCCAACCTGCTCATCATCGCCGCGGCCGTCGTCGGCCTGTCGCTGTCGTCGGCGATCGCCGCCGAGGAACTGACCATCGATCAGATCGTCGCCAAGTCCAACTTCACCGCCTACTACCAGGGCGCCGACGGCCGCTCCAAGGTTACGATGAAGATCGTCGACAACCAGGGCCGAACGCGAGAACGGGGCATGACCATCCTCCGCTGGGACCAGCCCGACCCCAAGGCCGACCCAGACGCCCCCAAAGCCGAGCAGAAATACACCGGCGAGCAGAAGTTCTACGTCTTCTTCGAAGAACCCGCCGACGTCAGGAAGATGGCGTTCCTGGTGTGGAAGCATCTCGACAAAGACGACGATCGCTGGCTCTATCTGCCGAAGATCGACCTGGTCAAACGCATCGCCGGCAGCGAGAAGCGAACCAGCTTCGTCGGCAGCGATTTCTTCTACGAAGATATCTCCGGCCGCAGCATCGAAGACGATGCGCACGAACTGACCCAAACGTCCAAGACCTACTACGTTCTGACCAGTACTCCCAAAGACGCCAAGAGCGTCGAGTTCAGCCGCTATAAGACTTGGGTTCATCGCAAGACGTTCCTGGTGGTCAAAACCGAGTACTACGACGCCAAGAGCAAACCGTACCGACGGTATGAAGCCAAGGCCGTCGGCCAGATCCAGGGCCATTGGACGGTCACCAAGAGCCGCATGACGGACCTGCGAACGAATCGCTACACGGAGATCACCAATTCGTCGATCGCCTACGATGTTGGCTTTCCCGAATCGATCTTCACCGAACGTTACCTGCGTAAGCCTCCGACGAAATACCTGAAGGGCTCTGAGAAGTAATGCAAATCCCACCCTACCTGCTAGCCGCGGCCGTGCTGACGGTGCTGACGACGTCGAACGTTTCGATCGCCCAAAGCGACGAGGAACCGACGCTGCCGATGGGGCTGGAGCCGTCGGAGACCGTCACCGCCCCGGACGAATCGAGCCTCCCGACCGGCCTCGGCGAAGAGGATTCGACCGGACCCGACCTGCCGGCCGGGCTTGGCGATGACGAGCCCGATCTGCCGATGGGGATCGGCGAGGCGCCCGAGGCGACCGAACCACCCGCCGCGAAAGAGACGTTCGCCGATTCTGTCAGGAACGCCGGCGTCAGCGGCTTCGCCGAACTCCGCGCCGGCGTCCGCACGCAGAACGACCCCGATGAGAAAAGCCCCTCCCTGGGCGAGACGCGGCTCCAACTGGAATGGCGGAAAGACGGCGACTCGTTCACGCTCAAATACACCGGCGACCTGCTGTACGACCAAGTCGATAACAGCCTCGGAGACATCGACCTCCGTCGCGGACGCGGCTTCTTCGACCTGCGCGAGGCGTGGGGCAGCTTCACCCCCTTGCCATGGATGGACGTGAAACTCGGCCGCCAGACCTTCACTTGGGGAACCGGCGATGCGCTGTTCCTCAACGACCTGTTCCCCAAAGACTGGCACTCCTTCTTAATCGGGCGCGACCTCGAATTCCTCAAGGCCCCCTCCGACGCCGTGAAGATCAGCGCCTACGCCGAAGCGATCGCAATAGATTTCGCGTACATCCCGCTGATGAACCCCAGCCGCTTCATCTCCGGGCGACGATTGAGCTACTTCAACTTCATGCTGGGCGACCTCGCCGGCCGCAATGCGATTATCCAGGATGATCTGCCCGCCGAATGGTTCCAAGACGCCGAATACGCCACGAGGCTGTCGCGGAAGATCGGCTCGTACGAACTGGCCGCGTACGGGTTCTCGGGGTTCTACAAGACCCCCGAGGGATTCGACCCCGCCCGTAACCGGGCGTTCTACCCCCGCCTTAACACCTACGGCGCCAGTATTCGCGGACCCGTCGGCCGCGGCATCGGCAATGTCGAAGTCGCTTACTACGATTCCCGAGACGATCGCCACGGCGACAACCCCTTCGTCCCCAATAGCGAAGTACGCCTGCTGGCCGGCTACGAGACCTACCTGCCGGAGATCGCCAAGGCACTGAATCTGGGCGTGCAGTACTACGTCGAGATCATGTCCGATCACGGCGATTACCTTCGCACGCTGCCTCCGCCGCAGCAACCCGACGACAAGGCGCGCCACGTGCTCACCCTGCGGCTCACCATGCTCTTGCCCAACTACCTGACCCTCGGGATGCTCGCCTACTACAGCCCCACCGACAACGACGCCTACCTGCGACCCAAGGTAACCTGCAAGATCAACGACGATTGGGCCGCCGAAGTCGGCGCCAATATCTTCCTGGGCGAACGATCGGACACGTCATTCGGCCAGTTCCGCCGAAACACCAACATCTACGCATCACTGCGGTATAGTTTCTAGGTAACCGTTAGTCGAACCGAATCATCGCCTTAATCACGCCGTCGCGGTAGCCGTCAACGAGATCGAAGGCGTCGGAAGTCTTATCGAACGTATAGTGGTGCGTAATCATGAAACTCAGGTCGGTCACGCCGGCGGCCAACTCAATCGCCGGCTCCACGCAGTGGGCCTGGCGGCGGACGTTCTGGATGCAGATCTCTTTGCGACGAATCTTGTCGACGATGAAGGAGATCCGTTCGACCGTCGGGATGCCGATCAGCATGAGCTTGCCGCCGGGCTTGAGCAGTGCGATCGCCTGATCGATGGCGTCCTGCTGGCCGCAGCATTCGAAGACGACGTCCAGCAGCATCGGCTCGGCGGCGGTGATCTCGGCGACGATGTCGGTCGAATCGGGGTTGCCGGTCCACGTAGCGCCGGCGGTGGCGGCGATCGCCAGCCGCTCGTCGAGTTTGTCGGTAATGTAGATCGCCTCGGCGCCGTCGAGCTTGGCCGGAGCCAGTACGCTCAGGCCGATCGGCCCGGAGCCGAGGATGCCGATCTTCGCCCCTTCCATCGCGACCGACTGCTGAACGGCGTACATGCCGATCGACAGCGGCTCCACCAGCGCCGCCTCGTCCATCGAAAGCGAGTCGGGCACGGGGATGCAGCAGGCCTCCGGCATGACAATGTACTCCGACAAACACCCTTGGGCCTTCCCGGGGCACCCCAGAAACCGCAACTCGCGGCAGGTGTTCACCCGCCCGGTGAGGCACTGATCGCACTTGAAGCACGACATCGCCGGCTCCACCGCAATCCGATCGCCGGCCTTCACGCCGCTGACGCCCGATCCGACCTGCTCGACCACGCCGGAACACTCGTGCCCGACGGTGAACGGGTATTCGACCACCTGGCTGCCGATGCGGCCGGTGACGAAGTAATGAACGTCGGAGCCGCAGACGCCGACGCGGGACACCTTGATCAGAACGTCGGTATCGGCCTTGACCTCCGGAGTCGGCACATCGCGCATTTCCATCTTGCGAATGCCCGTCAACACCATAGCTTTCATGCGACTACCCTTCGAAATAGAGATCGACCAGCGATTCGCTCACACCGGGGGCGCCGAACATCGGCAGACCCCGGGTCTTGATGATATTGTCCGGATTCGCCACATCCTCGCGCACGTCCTCGCGGCCGATGTCGCCCTTGTTCATCGGGGTCGGGGTGATGAGGATCACTTCCGGTTGCCCTGCCTCGGCGGCAGGGCCGAGTTTAATGATTGAAATCGGGCCGGCGGGCTCAATACTGGAGCCCATTATCGCACCTGCCGCGGCGGGGTCAATCCCCCGCCGTCGCAATCATCCAAATAGACACCGACAGGAGACTTCCCCCGTGGAAACGACGATTGCCGCACTGGAGGCCCAACTGGACAGCTTCGACGCCGCCGAACGGGCCGAAGCGTTGACCGAGTTGATCAGGCTCGTCGACGCCGGCACACTCGAACTGCCCGACCCCGCCGAGCATGTGAATCTGCACGCCCACACGTTCTACTCGTACAACGCCATGGGCTACTCGCCCACGCACGTCGTCTGGCGAGCCCGACGCGAGGGCCTCAGCGTCGTCGGCCTGGTCGACTTCGACGTCCTCGACGGCGTCGACGAGTTCTTCGCCGCCGGCGACCGCCTCGGGATCACGACCGTCGCCGGGATGGAGACCCGCGCCTACATCCCCGAATTCGCCACCCGAGAGATCACCTCTCCCGGCGAGCCGGGCATCACCTACCATATGGGCTGCGGCCTCGTCCGTTCGGCGCTCCCCGACGGCCAACCGGCCGAGTTCGCCGCCATGCTGCGAACCAACGCCCGCAATCGGAACATGGACATGGTCGAACGGGTCAACGCCCACCTCGACCCCCTCACGCTCGATTACACCCGGGACGTGCTGCCCCTGTCGCCGTCGGGAACCCCCACCGAGCGGCACCTGTGCTTCGCGTACGAGGCCAAGGCCGAGCAGGTCTACCCCGACCTCATCGAGCGAACCCACTACTGGGCCGGCAAGCTCGATACGCCCGCCGCGACGATGGAAGCCATCGTCTCCGACTCGAAAAACCTTCAGGCCCTGATCCGCTCCAAGACGATGAAACGCGGCGGCGCCGGCTACATGACCCCCACCCCCGAGACGTTCCCGATGATGGCCGACGTCAACGCGTTCGTCCTGTCGATCGGCGGCATCCCCACCGCCACGTGGCTCGACGGGACCTCCGCCGGTGAGCAGGACATCGAAGAACTGCTCGCCCTCCAAATGGCCTCCGGCGTCGCGGCGTTGAATATCGTCCCCGACCGCAACTGGAATATCGACGACGCGGCCGTCAAGGCCGTCAAGGTGGCCAACCTGTACAAAGTCGTCGAAATCGCCAACGATCTCGGCCTGCCCATCATCGTCGGCACCGAAATGAACGCCCCGGGCCTGAAGTTCGTCGACTCCTTCGACGCCCCCGAACTGGCGCCCGTCGTCGATTCCTTCCTCCGAGGCGCCTACATCCTCGCCGGCCACACCCGATCGGTCCTCGCCGGCGGACACGGCTACCTCAGCGACTGGGCCGCGGCCGAGTTCAAGGATGTCCACGCCAAGAACGACTACTTCTACAAGATCGGCAAGGATGCATAGCCGCAGGCCTGCCGTTACTAGTACTGCGTCACACCAAAACCTGCTAAGTCCGCGCCGTGCCGGATGGTCAGATGCAAGGAAGAAAGACGATGGCATATTCGAGGATATGCCGAGTTTTTCTGACGAAGCCGATGACCGTTCGCCACAAGCGGAGTTAGTAGGTTTTGGCGTGACGGAGTACTAGTACTCTGTCCCAGGGATAATGTGGTGTTATGACGCCGCGC
>CBDVCA010000140.1:0-8544 GCA_965372365.1 uncultured bacterium | reverse complement strand
GAGGGAAAGGGAAGCTCTATCTACATGTGATGGCTTCACACGTCTCTTGACCCCCTGCACTGCAGGGGGCTAGTAACGGCAGATCGTTGGCCGTGGAACTCCCCGCTAATTCGACATGAACCGTTTCTTTTCACGTCCTCATCGATTCGCCTATCGCGTGGACAGCACCACCGAGGCCACCCGGATCTCGCATCGCACTGCGTCGGGGCCGGGCCGCAGCCGGGCCAGGATCGGTAGATGGGTTCCGCCCTTGTCGTCGATTTCCCCCGTCACGTCGAAGGCTCCGAATTCGCCGGAGTCGGAGGCTACCTGGGCCAGGAGGCGACCATCGGCGTGAATCTCGCCGGTGGAATACAGGCCCAGCGAAGGCAGACCCTCAGCGAACGGCAACGCGCGATAGGTCACCTCGATCGAAATTCCGTCCCAGTCGGTCTTCCAACGACACGTCGACATGCGCCACCCCCGCGGTCTGCAATAATGAAGAAAGGATACCGTTCCTGTAGGGATTGTGCATGTTTGCGGTCTCGCCGCAAGTGATTTCGCGGTCCTGTCAGCCTTGCCGAAACGATCACCTGCGTGACTTGGCGGCGCCGAGTCGGTAGTATTTGGGCATGCGGCGTCAACGATTCGGCGTTTTTACCGGCGGGCTCGACCTGCCCGACGAGAAGGCGGCCACGCTTACTACGACGATCGCGTCCCTCCGGACGCCGAGGCAGTTGCGGGTTCCCCTGGACCCCTGTCGACTGGGAGGCGTTGAGCCAAGGGTGGACGCTCCCCAACGCGTCGCGGCCGGCGACTTGCTTGCGATCGCCGGCGGCGATACCCCCGTCTTTGCGCCCTTGGCCGGTACGGTCGATCGGATCGGCTCCTGCGTGCTCGTCGATCCCTACGCCCCCGACGCCCCTCGCGGAGTCGCACGGATCGGCCCTGCCGCCGAGATGACCGAACTTGCCGAGCCGGCCGAGTTGGAGGATATCGAGCCCGTCTTCGATTGGGAGGCGGCCTCGCCCGAGCAGTTGCGGCAACGGATCGCCGAAGGGGGGCTGACCACGTGTGCAGACCCCCTTACGCCCCTGGCCCGGTGGTGCGCGTCGAGGGTCGCGGCCGGGGTCGATACGGTCATCGCCAATGGGCTGGAGAATCAGCCCTATCTCACCGGCGAGCATCGGCTGCTGGTCTCCCGAGGGGCCGAGGTGGTCAAGGGGTTGGCGATTATTCACAAGGCGTTGGCGACCGCCGCCGCGGCGCTGGCCGTCGACGTCAGGCGGACCGACCGGTATCGGCAGATCGGCGTGTGGGCCGAGGCGCTCGGCGTTCAGTCGCTGGCCGTCGAGCATAAATACCCCATGGGACATCCGAAAATGCTCACCGCCGTCCTCACCGGGCGCGTGCCGCGACCGACCGAATCGCCGGCCGACGTGGGGGTCGCGATCGTCAACGTCGCGGCTTGTTTCGCCGCCTATCGGTGGGTCGCCTGCGGGCGGCGTCCAACCCACAGGGTGGTTACCGTCAGCGGTCCGCACATCCGCCAGCCGGGAAACTTCTATACGCCGATCGGGACGCCGGCGGAGTACCTTCTGTTGGCCGCCGAATCCGAACCCGGCCGGGCGGTGCTCTGTTACGGCGGGCCGATGACCGGGGCGGCGCTGCCGGATGAGGCCGTAGTGAGCCCGGCGACCGCGGCGGTGCTGTCGCTGCCGGCGTCGGATCCGCGCCCGGCGACGGCGTGCATCCGTTGCGGGTGGTGCACCGACCACTGCCCCGTTCGGCTGGACGTTGCGAATCTCAACGATATGTTCGAACTGAACCAGTTGCATCGCGCCCGACGGTACGACGTGGCCGCCTGTCTCGGCTGCGGGGTCTGTAGCTATGTCTGCCCGGCGCGGTTGCCGCTGACGCATCGGGTGCGGACGCTCAAACGAATCGAGGCCCAGTTGGAGTAGACGGCCCAGATGGGCCGACGGAGACGTTTAGTAGTAGTGCAAGAGCCGGAACCGACAACTCGATCGCATGGGTCCCGAACGGACGCTCGCGTGCCGCCGTGGCGGCCGGCGCCGCTGCTGCGCGCGCCGGAGCAGAGCCGCACGATCTTCCGCGTAACCTTGTTGGCGGCGTTGGGGCCGCTTGTGGCGGGGGTGGTGTTCTTCGGCTTTCGGGTGCTGATGGTCGCGATGCTGTCGGTGGCCGCGTGTTCGTTCTTCGAGTGGGCGTACTTTCGCGTAACGCGGACCCCGGCCCTGCTGGGGCGTTCGCACGCCTGCCTGACCGGGCTGCTGCTGGCGCTGACGCTGCCGCCCTTTGTGCCGTGGTATGTGCCGGTGGTGGGCGCGGCGTTCGCGATCATCGTCGGCAAGGCGGTGTTCGGGGGGATCGGGCATTTCTGGTGGCAGCCGGCGTTGGTCGGCCGCCTGGCGGTCGCGGCGGTGTTCGGCGCGATGCTGAACCCGGCCCTGTGGCCGCTGCTGGCGTCGTCGCGTGCGGTCACCGGCGACATCACCGCCTGCAGTCCGGCGGTCGCCCACCGGGGCTGGGCCGAACCGGTTGTGCTTGCCGAGGGAGTCGACGGCCCCATGCTGCCGCGGCCGACGGGGATTCTGCAGGACCTCGGCTTCTCCGGGGAGCCGGTCTACGAGCGGATCACCGATGCGATTATGGAATTGCCCCGGATGTCCGATTCGCTGCTGGGGGCGACCGGCGGCGGCATCGGCGAGACCGCCTCACTGGTTCTGGTGCTGATGGGGCTGTACCTGGTGTACCGTCACTACGTAACGTGGTTGCTGCCCTTGAGTTTCATCCTGGCCGCGGCCGTCGCGGCGGCGCTGCTGCCGGTGCGCCTTCTCGGCGCCGACGACCTCGCCCGGACGGTCTGGCTGCCGCTGACGGCCGAGGGGGTCGACGTGGGGGTTACCTACGTCGCCTACCATCTCGCCAGCGGCGGGCTGCTGCTGGCGGCCTTCTTCCTCGCACCGGAAATGACCACCCGGCCGATCACCCCGCTGGGCCAAGTGCTCTTCGGCCTCGGCTGCGGAGCCGCGGCTATCGCACTGAGGCTCTATACGCGGATCGCGATTCCCTGCTACGCGGCCGTACTCATTATGAACACCTTCGTGCCCCTGCTCGATCGCTTCACCCGCCCACGCGTGCTGGGAACGCGACCGTGGTGGATGCGAGCGATGCGGCGGGGCTGACCCTCCGGACATAGCGCTCATGCGCGATTGGTCGGCATGGGGATTGAGAATCCGCCGCCGATGGCTAGAATGCGGGTATGAGCGAGCAAGATGTAGAGAGAACCGACGACGATGTCGCCCCCGAGGCTCTCGCTGAAGAGCCGGCGTCGATGGTTGAGACCGAGCAAGTCGACCCCGCCCCGGCCTCCGAAGAAGCCCCCGAGTCTGCATCCCAAGAGACCCCCGACCCCGAGCCTGAGGAGGCTCCGCCGCTGGAGGTCGAGGAGATCGCGGCTGTCGAGGCGATTCTGTTTACGACCGATACCCAACTGTCGCTGGCGAAGATCGCCGAGGTGGCGGATCTGACCGGCGGGCGGCGGGCGGCGCGGGAGGCCATTGAGATTCTCAACGGGCGGTACGCCGAAATGGGCTGCTCGTTCCGCATCGAAACCCAGGCCGGCGGCTATCGGATGCTTACCCTGCCGGAATTCAACGACGTGCTCGGTCGGCTGCTGAAGGTTCGTAGCCAGAGCAAGCTCTCCCGGGCGGCGCTGGAGACGCTGGCGATTATCGCCTACAAGCAGCCGATGCTGCGGGCCGATATCGAAGCGATTCGCGGCGTGGCCTCCGGCGAGATGGTCCGTGGATTGATGGAGAAGGGCCTGGCCAAGATCGTCGGTCGGGCCGAGGAGATCGGCCGGCCGATGCTGTATGGCACCACAACGAAATTCCTAGAAGTATTTGGTATGAATAGCCTTAAAGATCTCCCCGAAGTGGCCGAGCTGGCCACCGCCGCCGCGAGGGCTCCCAAGGTTGCCGAAGATGTCGCCGAGGAACCCTCCGAAGCCGATACCGACGAGGCTGCCGAGCCGGCTGAAGGCGAGAGGCCTCAACCTGAGGATCCTCGAATCGAATCGGAAGACGTCGCCGAGGTTGAAGCCGAATCGGCGGATTCTGATTAGATACTCTGGTAATGAACATCTGGCGTTGAAATGGAAGGGCCAATGTACGGCGTCACAGGAGAAGCCCCGACGGGGCGACACATCGATCGGCCGAAAGCGTCCAGCCTCCTGGGCGTAGCGCCGCCCCGCTGGGGCTCCGATCGTGGGAAGATCCATGTCCCGGGGGCTCACGCCCCCGGCTAAATGCCTTCGCCCCTTTGGGGCTGACAGCTAAAGACTGCTGCATCTAATAGACTTATGTGGAATCCGTTGCACGTGGCCAGAGAAATCGGGTCACACTGCTCGTCGGATTCCGACAAAGTCGACCCATGACATGACGGGCTGCACAGCTTGCCGCCGAAGCCCAGGCTGGGCGGGGGGCGAGGTCAAGTCCCGACGTGAGAAAGTCCGATAACAGAACTATGGCACGGAGGCCGATGGTTTGGGCGGGGATGCTGGCACTGGCCGCGGCGGTGCTGGGCGCGTGTGCGCTGTCGGCGACGGCTGCGGGGCTGGGCATTCGTCGGCAGATCGCCGAGATCGATTTCGAGAGCGAGTTGGTCACCGGCCAGAAGATTCCTCGCGGCTGGGACAAGGCCTCCGGCCTTCCGGGGGAGGATCCGGCCCCCGAGGTTCGATTCCCCAGTTATGTCAATGGCGAACTCACCGTCGAGCATTCCCACGGCGGGGCGTTCAGTTTCTCGATGGCCCTCGACGGCGGCAACTTGGCCTACACCCTCACCGAAAGTCCTCGCGCCCATCCCGACAGCGACTACCTGCTGGTCGGCTGGGTTCGAACCGAGGGTCTCAACGTCGCCCGCGCCCAACTGCGACTGTTCCTTATCGACGCTCGCGGGGAGCCGATTCCCGGCGGGATCAGCGTCAGCGAGCCGATGGGGGCGCCCGGCGGACCGGCCGATGGTCAGTGGCGCCGCTTCGAGGTGCAACTGCGAGGGTCGGATCCGGCCGCGGCCAAGGTGGCCGTCGCGATCAGCCTGGTGCAGCCGGAGATCTGGCGGCCCCCCAGTGAGCGGGCCGTCGATGAGCAGGACATCACCGGTCGCTGCTGGTGGGACGATATCACCATCTACCGCCTCCCTCGGGTCGGCCTGCGAACCGACGCGGCGGCCAACGTATTCGGCCCTGGCGCCCGGCCGCGACTGATGACGCACCTCGAAGGGCTCGACTTCGCCGATTGCGCGGTCATCCTCACCGTTCGTTCGGCCGACGGTGTCGCCCGGCGCAGACGCATTATGGAGCCCCCGGCGGCTGGCGATCCGGTGGAACAGGAACTGCTTCTCGAGCGGCTCCCGCCCGGTCTGTATACCGCCGATTTGGCCATTTCCGCCGGCGGAAAGGTGCTGATGAGCACCTACTGCCGGTTCGCCGTGCTGGCCGAGTTGCCCTACGAAGGTCGCGGCCGGATGGAACTGGACGCCACCAGGCTCCCGGCCGATCAATGGCCCGTTCTGGCGGCGTTGGCGTCTCCGTTGCGGATCAGCGGGGTCAAACTTCCCGCTTGGCCCGACGGAACCGGCAGCGACGGTCGCGACCCGATCAGCGAACGATTGGGGGTGCTGCTGTCGCGGCTGCATGACGTGGGGGCCGCCGTTACGCTCGTGCTGGACAGGCTGCCGATCGATCTGCGGCCGGTCACCGATTCCAACGCGACGGTCGCCGACGTTCTGGCCGGGCCGGATAAGGCCGTCTCCGACGCCATCGCGCTGCTGCTGGCCGCCAACGCCCCTCGTGTAGCCCGGTGGCAACTGGGCGACATTTACGATACGGAGATGGCGTGGAACCCGGATCTGGCCGACGCCTACGCGGCCGGACGGGCGTGGACGGGCAAGATGCTGGATCGAACCGACCTGCTGCTGGCGTGGCCGTCGAATTTGGAATACGACCTCCCCGAGCCGGGTCCGCTGACCCTGCGGCTCGATCGGGCGATGCCGCCGGAGCAGATCCCGGCCCAGTTGATCGATTTCGCCGACCAGGCGGCCGCCGTTCACATCGCGGCCCAGGACGAGGCGGTCGAGCGTTTGGGGCGCCTTTCGGACTTCGCCCTGCGGTACGCTTTCACCCGGGCGGCCGGGGTCGACCGGATATCGATCGACCCGCCGTGGACGCCGACCGGGGAGGGGACCGCCGAGCCGACCGAAATGCTCTTGGTCGCCCGAACGTTGGCCGCGTATCTTGGCGACGCCGTTTGTCTGGGCGCGGCCCGCCTCAGCGAAACGAGCGTCGCGGTGATTTTCAGGGGCCGCGACGGCAAGGGCGTCATGTTCATCTACAGTCAACCCGGCGCCGACGACTCCGACGAGATCCTGGTGGCGCTGCCGCCGAAGGCGTACATCGTCGATCTCTGGGGCCGACGGAGCGAGATCGTTCGTCAGGGCAATCGGGCCGTGCTGAAGCGATCGAGCGTGCCGATGCTGATCGCCGGTTGCGACGCCGAATCGCTGGCCCTGCGAAGCAGTCTTCGGTTTGAGCCGGCCATACTGAACAGCACCTACCAAACCCACGACGGACGACTGCGATTGACCAATCCGTACACCCAGCCGATCAGCGGGGCGATGGTGCTGACGGCGCCGGAGGGGTGGAGCGTTTCGCCGCGTGTGGCCCAGTTCAGCCTCGGACCCGGGCAGGAGTGGGTCGGTGACGTGAAGATCCGCTTCCCCTACAGCGCCGAGACCGGCCTGAAGGAACTCGACGTTAAGCTGGAACTGGAAACGACCGAGGACGAGACGATCCGCGCCCCGGCGTTCTTCTACTTTACGCTGAAGGACGTCACCTTCGAGCCCATCAGCGTCATTACCCCCGACGGCGCCCTTGAAGTTCGCGTGTGCGTGATCAACCACGGGCGCCGGACGCTCAGTTTCGATTGTTTCGCCCAGGTTCCCGGCCATCGCCGTCAGAGCCGGCCGGTGCGTCAGCTTGGCCCCGGGGTCAAGGCCGAAAAGGTGTTTCGCTTCCCCAATGGCCGGCTGTTGGTCGGAAAAGAGTTGAGAACGGGTCTGCGGGAAGTCGGCGCCCAAGGCCCTCGGGGAATGGTGAACCATACGATGACGGTTTGGTGAACTCGTTGGCCGGACTGGTGGGATTCTTCGGCGCCGCTGCCGAAGATGCACGCCGCAACGACCGATAGAAGCACAAGTTGGAATGTCCGCATTCCCGGCGATGGCGCGAACTGCGTCGAGAGCCCGTCGCCGGCAACAGTTGAGGAAATTCTAGACTTATGAAGCTCCCAATCAAGATTGCCGCCGGGTTCGGTGTTGTCGTCGTCCTCGGACTCGGACTCGTAACGGCTTACCATTACTCATTCAACCGCACGGTTGAGGGGTTCGGAGTCGTGTTGACCGTTGACGCGGCTCTTGCCGACGAGGCCGGGGGGCTGGAGAGGGCCGCCTGGAAGCTGGCCGCGGTTGCCGAGGACGCCCTGCGTGACCAAGTGCAGCGTGAGCGCGCCATGGTGTCGGGGGCCGACGGGCCTCAGCCGGCATCCGGTTCTGTCAGCCGCTGGACTCTCGAAGCGGCGGCCCTGAATGACCAGGCCGCCAGATTCTTCGACAGGGCCAAGGCCTTGGATCGCGCCGCGCTGGCCTTCAAGTGTGTCGATGTGAGCGTGCTGTCGGCGGAGTATGCCAAGGATCTCGACCAACTCGCCAAGCGCTGGCGCTACAGGAAGGACTTCCGCACCGTCGGCGACATGCCGCGATTGAAGAAGTCCTGGTTCGCCGCGGCGCCCAAGAAGAGCGATGTTGACCCACTCAACGCGTTGGATCGCGAAATCGCCGAGTTGCAGATGGCGATACGGGCCAAGGGCGGTCGGATCGAGGCTCTGGCTCGCGAGGTCAACGCCGAGGCGAAACTCGCCGTCAGGACCGCCGCCGTCGAGATGATGGCCGCGGCCAAGGCTCGCAACGCCGTCGTAACCGCAATGACAATGGCGTCGGCGATGGCGGCCGCCGGGATGATGCTGTGGGTCACCCTGTCGGTGCTGGCGACGGTCAGGCGGATCGGGCAGGTCGCCGGTGACGAACTGGTGCAGGAACTGTCGGCGATGGACCACGCCTGGCACAAGATCGCTGAGTGCTCCGAGTCGCCCAAGGAAGACGCATCCACGCCCAAAACCGCCGACGTGGCCGATGACGCCAACGTCACCGACCCCTGATAAGCCATCCAACTGATATCCAGGGCTCGCGGCGCACGGTGGAGCGTCGCGGGCCCTTTTCTAATGGTCAAACCCACATTTGGGGCGCGATCCGCAAGGCGGAGCGTCGCGGGCCCTTTTGTAATGGTCAAACCCACATTTGGGGCGCGATCCGCAAGGCGGGGCGTCGCGGGCCCTTTTGTAATGGTCGCGACGGATTAGCGGGGGATCCTCGTGGCCAAGGGTCTGCGGTTACTAGCCCCCTGCAGTGCAGGGGGTCGCTGGA
>CBDVCA010000139.1:0-8548 GCA_965372365.1 uncultured bacterium | reverse complement strand
TCCCGCCATTTCCCGCCATTTCCCGTCTTGTCCCACTTCAATTGCGCGGTGTACTCGGCACCGATCCGGAACAGCGCAGCGCAGGGGACTGGCTCGGGAGCGATCCGCGGCGACCGAAGGGCGATGCGGGGAGCGTACGTGCCTGTACCCGTAGCGATCAGTCCCCATAGCCCGGGTACAGGCACGTCCGTCCCGGCAAGCCGGAACTCCCGAGCCAGTCCCCTGTGTTCTATCGCCTCTCGTCGATGGTCGGACAGAGTACCAGCTACCTGTCGTCGATCTCCGGTTGCGGTTTCGCCTTGGCGTCGGTCTTGCGGTTGCCTTTCAGGGGCGCCCATTTGATGGTTGGCCGCATGAGCAGGCCGGAGGTTTCGAGGGTTTTGGCGAGTTTCTCGGGGTCGCGGAGAACCTTGCGGTTGACCTGAAAGAAGTCGCCGACCTCTTCCCAATTCTGCATGAGAATGCCGTGGGCTCGGAACCCTTTGGGCAACCCCTCTGTAATCACGATCGTCAGCAGGCCGAGCGATCCGTAGGCTTCGGAGTCGGTCACTTTGTCGCCGATGCCGATCAGGACGTTGGGCGTCACTTCCTTGATATCGCTGATGACCTTCCGCTTGTAACGCTGTTGATTGATCACGTCGCCGAGCGTCTCCGACGAGATGACCGGAGCGGCCGGGAACGCGTGCCTCTCCATCCACCGCTTGGTCTTGTCCAGCACCTCACGCGGCCTGGCCGTAACGAAACAGATATTGAAATCTTCGTCGATCTCCTTGAGCGTCTCGACCGAGTTGGGCAGCGGGGTCGACCCGACATCCTCGTCAGCCCCCGACAGCAGCGCCTTGAAATCGGTATTGGAGATCGTCTCGTCCACGTCAACGATCACGATCGTCCGCTCCGGCCAAGCGAACACGCGCCCGGTGTCTTTGAGTTCCTTGCCGCCGACGGTCGCGCGTGCCTCGAAAAGCTTGGTCCCCTTGGGCAGGATCGGTTTGACGTCGAAGTAGCCGTCCTTGTCAGTTGGGCCGCGAGTGATTTCCTTGCCGTCGACGTACAACACCACCTCGACGCCGGACAGCTTGCGGTTCAATTGCACCAACCCCGGTCGATACGCCACCACACGGATCGGCGACTTCCGCCCGGGCATGATCACCGTATCGTCGGCGCTCAGCGTGGGGGCCGTACACCCGGTCGCAAAGGCCGTGGCTGCAATCGTCACCAGTGTGATAGATCCAACACGATTCATCCGGCGTCCCCCCGGGCGGCAGCATCGCGGCGCCCTTTCGGCTTGTGATGAGCATCATCCCCTGACTGCATCAATTGTAGGCTCAGCGAGAGCGCCGGCGTATGAAAAAAGGTTCATGACGGATGAGCAGAGAGTTGGTCGGAGGCGTGCTTGCCGTTACTAGCCCCCCGCAGTGCGGGGGGTCGGAAGGCGTGCGAACCCACGATCAGTGGATCCGACTGCCGCATCAACATCGAGGCTGCCGCGGGAACACCGTCGGTCCAGCGACCCCCTGCACTGCAGGGGGCTAGTAACAGCAGACCCTTGGCCACGAGGATCCCCCGCTCATCCGACATGAGCCTGAAAAAAGGCGCGTCGCCACGACGCGCCCTCGGAGAACCTTGTCCGATCGTTCGACTACCGCCTCCGGCGCAGAAACCCCACGCCGCACATGGCCAGAAGGCCGAACGTTGCCGGCTCGGGGATCGGATTCATGTACAGCCCGGATTGGGCGTATGTCGGACCGTATACGATATCCATGGCGCAGTCGCCGGGAGAGAAACGGTATCTGTAGCTGACCCCGGCGTCGTGATAGAATGCCGAGCCGTTGGTGTACCCCCCGCTGCTGCGCCACCATGTGGTCACGTCCTCGCCGTCCCAATCGAAGCCTTGGGTGGGCTGGCTCTCTTGAAAGAACCCGCTGCTCAGCGACCCCAGAAGCGAAGGGACCCCAAGGCCCGGCTGGCTGGCCGAAACCGACTCGGTGACCGTGAAATCGAGAATCGTGTACCTCGCGACCACCGCTTGCCCGTCGACGAGCGTACCGTCGGTCACCATGGCGCCAGCCTCGGTGTCGAAACTCCATTCCCAGATAATATCGCCTTGAGCCCCAACGGTAAGCGCGCACACGCAGAGCGCGACGCCGGCCAGCTGTAGAATCCTCATCCGATCTCTCCTTCTTCAGGGAACGAAGTCCCGTCTTGAACATGTCGCCGCCCTTTGAGCAGAAGGCCGGCGTGAGCGAACAGCACGCGGAATCTCTAGACCGAGATTCCACCAACTCTCAATTGTACACCCGATCCCGATTTCGTCAAGTGCCTATCGGAACGGAATTTCCGATTACGTTCCCTCGCCCCCCAATCAAGTCGAGCCGCCGTCTGGACACTTGCGGTATCCCGCCGAAGCCGGAATAATGCATTCATGCGGCATTTCGGCCACGATCGATGGAGAGACGACGAATGAACAGTTTCCGGCAGATGATGAACGTGATGGCCCCGATGTCCGACGGTGTCGAGTTATCCTGCGACATTCGCATGCCCCGCACGGAAGGCCCGTTCCCGGTGGTGTTGGTGCGAAACCCGTACAACAAGGCCATTGCCGTAACCGATCCGGACCTGCAGGCGTACTTGGCCGCGGGGTTCGCCCACGTGGTGCAGGACGCTCGCGGCAAGCACGAATCGCAGGGCGAGTACGCCCCGTTCCTCCAGGAGGCCGACGACGGCCGCGACACCGTCGATTGGGTCGCCGATCAGCCATGGTGCAACGGCGTGGTCGTGATGACCGGCGCCAGTTACACCGGCTGGACGCAACTGGCCGCGGCCAAGACCGCCCCGCCGGCGCTGCGGGCGATTACCCCGTCGGTGATGGGCGCCGATCCGTACAGGGATCTGGCCTACCCCGGCGGCGTCCCCTTACTGATGATGCTGTGGTGGTCCATTTCCAATAACGGGCGAAGCCAGCGCGAGCAACTCGGCGAGAACTGGGGCGAACTGTTCGCGACGCTCCCCCTGCGTAGCCTCGACGCGGCCGTGGGGTGCCCGTCGCCGGCCATGCAGCAATGGCTCGATCACCCCACCCGGGACAAGCTGTGGACCGACGCCAGCGTCGAGCCCCACTACGAGCAGATGCAGGCGGCCACGCTGCTGATCGGCGGCTGGTACGATCCGTTCGTCAGCGGCACGATCCGGGCCCAAGCCGGACTGGCCGCGGCCGGCAAGGACGCACGGATGGTGATCGGCCCGTGGTCGCATGACGTCCAATGCGGCCGGATTCTCGGCGACCTCGATTTCGGAGCCCATTCGGTTTCCGACGTCGGCCGGCTCAAGCGGGAGTTCCTTATCGGCTGCGCCAACGGCTCGGCGCCCGACGGCCCGGCGGTTCGCGTGTTCGCCATGGGCGTCAACGAGTGGCGTGAGTTCGACCATTGGCCCCCGGCCGCGGCTACCGAAACGCCCCTGTACCTCGGCTCGACCCGCAGCGCCAACAGCCTCCACGGCGACGGAACACTTTTTCCTAACGGAGCTAACGGAGCCGACGGAGCCGACGCCGACCGCTACACGTATAATCCCGCCGATCCCGTCCCGGCCATCGGCGGCGCGGCCCTGGTCACCAACGAGCCGGGGCCGTGCGACCAGCGCCCGGCCGAGCGTCGCGACGACGTGCTGTGCTACACCACCGACGTACTGACCGAGCCGATGGAGGTGATGGGGTGGGTCGCCCTCGACCTGCACGCGTCGTCCTCGGCTCCGGATACCGACTTCATCGGCCGCCTCTGCGACGTCTACCCCGACGGGCGAAGCCTCGTCATCTGCGACGGTGTCCTGCGAGCCCGCTTCCGGGAAGGCTTCGACAAAGAGACGATGCTGACCCCCGGCGAGCCGACCCGCCTGCGGATCGACATGGGCGCCACGGCGTGCGTCTTCGGCAAAGGCCATCGGATCCGGCTGGAAGTGACCAGCAGTTGTTTCCCCCGATTCGCACGCAACCTCAACACCGGCGGCGTCACCGCCGACGAGGATACGCCCGTCGTCGCCCAACAAACGGTGCACCACTCGGCGCAATATCCGTCCCGACTGCTGCTGCCGGTTGTGCCGTAGAGGCCCGCACTGTCAACAGGATGCGGCATGAACAGGTGAAAGCAACTCGCTCCGGCTCGACGATTTCGTCATCCTCAAGGCCAACTTCAGCCTCTCGGCGCCGCAGGCCGCGTCGATTGCGACAATATCAGCACCGGTAACGGCTTCGATATGGTACACTGGAGTACATAATCGGCGTCTTGGGTATCTACCGGAGGAATGCTATGAAACGCCTGGGATACTCGCGTGGGTTCGTGCTTGTCGCGCTTCTGGCGGCGATGGGGACGTCCTCGCCCGTGCGTGCTACTTCCATGTTGCTCGGCCCGGCCGATCCGGTGGCGGTTGACCAGCCGCGTGTGGCGGTGGAATTGTACACCCTCGTCCCGGAGCATAGCCTCGGGCCGTTCCTGTCGAATCTGTGGCTGCTCGACACCGGCGCCCAGGGCCTGATCGCCGTCGGGTACGCCGTCGAAGAGATGGAGGCCGAAGGCTACCTGACCGAGTCGACCTTCTACGAACTGGGCATCGGCGGCCTGAGCCTCTACGACGTCTCGGCCGTCTACCACTTCGATTTCGCCGGCGCCGGCGGCCAACGGCAAACCATCCCCGACGCCCGCATCCTCTCCAACGGCGAGATCAACTACGGCGGTTTCGGCGGCATCGTCGGCATGCCCGGCATGGTCAATCTCGTCACATCGCTCGATATGGTCAACATGCTCGGCGAAGACAGCGAGTGGGGCCTCGGGTTCGATTACATGGGCGTGGATTTCGGCCCCGAACTTCCCTACTCGTGGCCCAGCCGCTACAGTGTCCCGGTCGACTTGGTCGACTTCCCGCCGCCGGTGTCGGATCCCAACGACCCGATGCTGCCGACGTACGGACCGCTGCCGTTCGTGAACGTCCGTCTGCGACAGGGCGTCGAGCGATCCGGCGGCAGATTCGTGCTCGATACCGGCGCTCAGGTGTCGATGCTCTCCACGGCCGTCGCCTTCGAACTGGGGCTCGATACCGACGGCAACGGCTCGTTCGCCGAAGAGGCGGTCGGAGAAACCGAATTCATGGGCGCCTCCGGAAGCATCACGGTATACCTGCTGGCGGTGGAGAAACTCGTACTGCCCACACGAGAAGGCGTGGACCTGATCTGGACCGATCTGGAGCTTCCCGTCTACGATATCGACCCGGCCATCGCCGGTATTTTCGGCAGCGACCTTCTGACCACCGGGTGGTTCCGGGCCGTGTTCGAGACGCGTGAACACGGCGCGTTCGATCAGGTGCACATGGACTTCACCGACCCCGAGTCCGGCGAAGGGGTGATGTACCTCGACGTGAACCCGGCGTACGACCAGCTCGTCGAAACCATCTCGATCCCCGGCGACGCCGACGAAGACGGCGACGTGGACCTCAATGATTTCTTCCTCCTCAAGAAATGCTTCGGCATCGAAGGCGCATCCTGGGGCGACGGCGATTTCGACGCCAACGGAACGGTCGACCTGAGCGACTTCGTCATCCTCAAGAGCAACTTCGGAGCCACGGCCGCGTACCGGCCACGGTAGCCGGCAGCCCGATGAAACGCTCTATCGCGGCCAGAGCATCATCCCCGACCTGATCCCCAAGGTCCGCATCGACATCGCCTGCAACGACGAATTCGTCAAGACAGCCGTCGACGCCATTCTCGCCGGCGGCAAAAACAACGGGGGGGGGCGATCGGCGACGGTTAGACACTCCGGCCGCCTCGATGCCAATGCTCGCCCTCGCGTCCTCATTGACTTGACGGGGACCGTCGCTTACCCTTTGGCCAAATCGCCGGGCGCGCCGACGCCCTGCCCAACGACGCCAGACCGATCCGCCCGAGGCGGCATTAATCTGCGGGAGTGAGAACGATGATCCGACGAGTTATACTGGGCGCCGTCGCGTGTGCTTTGCTGGCCGGTTGCCAGAACGAACGATTCAGCTCCGTCCGTCTCGGGGAGGTCGGCTACCAGGCCGCGTATCGCGAGGCGGTGGGCGTGTTCGGGGACTACTACAGCATCGCCAAATCCGACGCCGGCTCCGGCAAGATCATCAGCCGTCCCAAGGCGACGGCCGGGCGGCCGGACCTGATCCTGACGAACCCGCGGAGTCGCGAGATTGCCGAAATGCGAATTCGTCGCGACAAAGGCGTGGTATGGGCCGACCTCCGCGTTCAGGTTCAGCGTCAGCAGTCCGGCGGCTACGCCAGCATGGACATCCTCTCGACCCAACACGAGCGTCCCGACAAGACGCCCGGCCAGACCGGAGCGCCCTACACGGCCGACCAGAATGACCTCTGGAAGACCACCGGCGTCAATCGCCTGCTCGAACGGCGAATCCTCAACGATCTCTACCGCCGCATGCACCCCGAACCGCCCGAGCCCATCGCCGACCCGCCGCCGCAGGAATAGTTCGGGGGGGGGCTCTGATGGGTGCAACGGTGAACTAGCCCCCCGCAGTGCGGGGGGTCGAAAGTCGCGGGAGCCCGCAACCCGGATACCAGTTTCCCAGCGATCCGGACAACCCGCATTCTGTCGATCCTGGAAGGCGACGCCATCATTTCCAAGACCCCCTGCAATGCAGGGGGCTAGTAACGGCCTGACCCACCGGCGGAACAGTAGCCTCAGGCCTTGGCGTGCTGAATCGCCGCGGCTACCAGGCCGGTGAACATGGGGCTGGGGCGTAGCGGTCGACTGGTCAATTCGGGGTGAAACTGCCCGCCGATGAAATACGGGTGCTCCGAGCGGGGCAGTTCGAGAACCTGCATGATCGGATGGACCGGATGGCGGCCGGAAAAGATCATGCCGGCGTCGGTGAGGGTCTCGATGTACTCCGGGTCCACCTCGTAACGGTGGCGGAAGCGCCGGCGAATCTGCGTGGCGCCGGCAAACAACTCCGACACGAGCGTATCGGGGTCCAACTGAACGTCCTGGCCGCCGAGGCGCATGTTGCCGCCGAGGCCTTCGATTTTCTTCTGCTCGGGCAGGATGCCGATGACCGGGGCGTCGCAGTCCGGTTCAATCTCGGTGCTGCCGGCGCCGGCGAGGCCGCAGACGTTGCGGGCGAATTCGACCACGGCCATCTGGAACCCCAGGCAGATACCCAGGTACGGCAACTTGTTCACTCGTGCGTGGTGAATGCAGGCGATCTTCCCCTCGGTGCCGCGAGTGCCGAACCCGCCGGGGACGATAATGCCGTTGACGCCCGCCAACTTGGCCGCGACGTTGGCCTCGGTGATGTCGGTGGTGTCGACCCACTCGATGTTCACCTTCACGTCGTTAGCCACGCCGGCGTGCTCCAGGGCCTTGAGGATACTGGCATAGCTGTCGCGCAGGGATGTGTACTTGCCCGTGATGGCGACAGTAACCTCGCCGCTGCAGTGGCCGAGCTTGCCGGCGAATTTCTCCCACTCGCCGGCGGCCTTAATCTCCAGGGCGGTGTTGACGCGGCCGCCGAGGTTGAGCAGTTGGACGACCTCCGAATCCAGCCCCTGTTCTCGCATCACCTTCGGCAGCAGGTAAATACTGGGCAGATCGTGCATCGAGAAAACGCGATTCATGGGCACGTTGGTGTACACCGAAAGCTTCTGGCGAACCTTGTCGGTTACGGGGTCCTCGGCCCGGCAGGCGATGACGTGGGGATGGATGCCGAATTCCATGAGCCGCTTGATGCCCAACTGGGCGGCCTTGGACTTCTGCTCGCCCAGCGTCGGCGGGCTCAGCACGTACGTCAGCGCCATGAACGCCACGGCCCCCTCGCCCTCCTCGTAGCTCAACTCGCGAAGGGCCTCGATGTAGAAGGCGTTCTCGATATCGCCGACGGTGCCGCCGACTTCGACGAAGATGACGTCGGCCTTGGTCTTGAGGGCCAATTCACGAAGCCGTAGCTTCACCTCGCCGGTAACATGGGGGATCATCTGCACGTCGCGACCGAGATAGCCGCCGGCGCGTTCCTTGTTCAGCACGGCGGTGTAAATTTGACCGCTGGTGGCGAAATTGGCGCCGGTGAGGTCCTGGTCGAGCATCCGCTCGTAGGTGCCGAGGTCCATGTCCGATTCCATCCCGTCGTCCAGGACGAACACTTCGCCGTGACGGAAGGGGTTGAGGGTCCCCGAATCGACGTTGAGGTACCCTTCGAGCTTGATCGGCGACACTCGCAGGCCCTTGTCCTTGAGAAGTTTGGCCAAGGAGGACGAGAAAATCCCCTTGCCCAGACCGCTCATGACCGTGCCGAATACGGCGACGTACTTGGTGGACCCGACTTTGTAGCCGTCGGGCATGGGGGTGTAGAATTCCGTTTCGTCGGTCGTGTCTCGCACAGACCGGAGTAAATCCATGGCATCGCTCATGGGGCCTGACTCTACTACACCCCGTGGGCCTTGGCAAGACGCCGGACGCAAAAGGTTGAAAATGTGTGCGAGTTGTTTTTGTGGCAGGGTGCGTCTGACGTTGATACTGTGTGG
>CBDVCA010000138.1:0-8555 GCA_965372365.1 uncultured bacterium | reverse complement strand
GGTTGTCCTCATTGAGCCTGGCGGTCATGATCGTCGCTTCGATGAGAACCTGCTGAGGCCGACGGTCGGCCTCTTTGAGCATCTTTCCCACTTCGGCGAGATTCTCCTCGTAGTCCGAGACAACCAGAACGTCATTGGTGGCGAAGTCCATCCCGCCGGCGTCCGATTTACTGGTGGCGATACCGGCCGCCGAATCCGGCGTGGTGGCCACTTCACCGTCGTCGCTCAAACACGGACCGATCAGTTCCTTGGCGTCGGTGGGCTTGATGTAGTACAGCGTGAAGACCTTCGTCACCAGTTCCCTGGCGTCGAGCTCCATCTTGTCCATCTCATCGAGGGTGTAGACGTAGATGAAGTTGCCTTCTTCGATGTAGCCGAGGCCGTTCACGCGGAGCAGTCCATCGAGCGCTTCGCGGAACGTCACGTTGAACAGGTCGGCGGTGATATTCCCGCCCACCTTCTTGCTGGTCAGGATATTCTTCTGACTGACCATCGCCAACTGCCTCAACACCAGTCGAATCGGCGCATCCTGCAACGGCAGGTGCGTGATCACGTCGCCGTCAACCTGCATGTGAATCATTGCCGGTTCGGCGGGAGGTTGCTCCGCCGCGTCGGCCGGAGGATCGACCTGGGTCTGAGTCAGTAGTGCCAATACTGCCTCGGTCGGCTCCGCTGTTGGGGCGCCGGTGCGAGGACCGGTCGCCTGGGGTTTCACGGGTACATCTTGAGCGGTGGCGTGCAACGCCCCCATACACGCCACCAAGGACGCCGCCGCGATCAATGCCGCGACAGGCAAGGCTTTCTTACTTCTACTCATTCTTTGCCTCCTGGATAGCTAAACGGGCGACGCGCCCGAA
Organism: uncultured bacterium; assembly: GCA_965372365.1. Taxonomy (GTDB): domain Bacteria; phylum Planctomycetota; class Phycisphaerae; order SM23-33; family FEN-1343; genus CBDVCA01. Next base: position 7,698 of record CBDVCA010000138.1, on the reverse strand, counting down.
TTCGTAATCCGAAATCATAGTTCTGGACTGCACGTGCACAGTCGGTTCCGGGGCCACTGGCGAGCCATCGGAATTACTGCGCCATTGTTAGGGTGATCTTCACATCGCCACGCGTCACCACACATGAACCCGGCTGTACTAACCGGACGATAAATCCTTCAATGACTTGTCCTTGTGCGATAACTCGACCGTTGATGATGGCCGACGGAAACCCGCCGGTCATCGTGCTTTGAAGGGTCAATCTCTGGGCCTGGTTGCGAATCGCCGCTTCGCGTCGCATGCGGGCCAGCACCACAGAATTATCGGCCCGTTCGGCGGCCGACTTGTTTAACGTTATGCTCTCATCCAGCGTTTGCACCACGGGATAGGAGGCCAGCTCGGCCGCGAACAGATCGCGAGACACCGTCGTGTCGAGAGTTTCGAGGTACTCGGTGAGTTCGCGGCTTCGGATGGCGCCATAGGAGTCGGGGTTCAACTCCCCCTCGTCCGTATCCGTTGCCGCGGCCACCGACACGGCGTTGGCCGTTCTGGGCGTTTCGCCTCCTGAGAGGGCTTTGGCGCCCATGAACAGTACGACGGCAAGCAGTCCGCCCATCATCGCGGACTTCTTCTTGTCGACAAGGACCTCGGCCTTGAGACGAATGATTATGTCGCTAACAATACCGGCTTCCATGGCGTACTCGCTTAGCTCTTGGTGAAGTAAATGTTCACCTGCATCCGAATGTCGAGGTTCTCGCTATGACTGGCGACCGGGCTCATGCGGATCCGCTCCACCCGCGTCAGCCGCGTCATTTCGTTCATTTTCTGGAGAAATCCCACCAGATCCGGGAACGTACAACTGAAATCCATGATAATGGGCAGCCGATTGTACAGCGTCCCGACGCTCGGGTTCCCCGGACGAATCACCTGGTTGGCCAGCCGGTGCGATTCACCGGTATTGGAGATCTCACGCAGGAACTCGGCCAGTTCCTTCTGCTTGGGCAGCCGTCGATCGAAGTCCTTGAACTCCTTCTTGAGCCGATCCACTTCGCAGACCATCACCGGAATGGCGTCAGCCTTGGCCGCGTTCTCTTGGCATTCGATGTCGGTCCGAGCGATCTTCTCGCGAACCGCGGCCAGCCTTCGCGCCTGGGGCGAATGCACCCGTGCGACGTACAGACCTACAACGACAATCAGGATTGCCGCGAAGATCAGTCGGTTTCGATTCTTGGTCATTGGATTTCCACCTCACGCGCGGGTCAATCTCGGCGGCCTACTTGGCCACCAGGAAGGTCATCTGAAAACTCCGGGCTTCTCGCCGCTTGTTGTCGATCAGCACCGTCTTGGCGTACCCCATGTCCACGTCGGAGAACAGCGGCGAAACGCTCAGCCGGCCGATGAAATCGGCGATATCGACCGCCGTCGGCGCCATGCCGGTAATCTGCACACGCACACGCTTGTCCATCGGCGCCTTCCGCCCCGCCTTACGCGGAACCCGGGGCTTGCCCGGTTCGACCGTCGGCTGCACCTCGATCGTGCTGCAATCCAACGACGTCAACGACGCCTTAGGAGGTAGCATTCGGGCGAGCTCGGCCATCAGTGCGTTGACGGTCAGTCGGCTTCCCAACTCGCGACTGATTCGACGGTTGATATGCCCGTCGGCCAGTTGCTGAGTCAAGTCCGGCAGAACCGCCAACTGCATGGCCAGCGAATCGCGGTGCTCGGTGCGAATCTCCAGGTCGGAGTTCGCCTTGGCGATACGCGCCTCGTTGAAGTACGCCAACGCGCCCAGCGACGACGCGAGGATCAGCATCGTCATCGCCTGACGTCGCACTTGGCGGCACACGCCGCGTTGCTGTCGGATGCGTCTAGGCAGAAAGTCGATCTGGTTCATGCTTCTTTTCCCGTCGTTCCTGGTTGGCCAATACTTCCCGCAGCGCCAAGCCGGCGGCCACGGACCATTCACTCAGCGGGCCGCGATGGTCGCCGCCCAATTCAACTTGCGAAAGATCAACGCCCCGAAGGGGTCGCCCGAGTTCACACTCGACGCTGATATACTCGTTCATCAGTTCCAGCAATGTAGGATCATGCGCCTGCGAACCCACCACGGTGACCCGCTCGGGGCGCGAGCCGCGGAACGTCACCGAGCAGTACCGCAGGCACAGGCTGATCTCGCGAGTCAGATCCTCGGCGACCGGTCGGATCGCGTCGAACACCGCCCGTCGCACCTGAGCCCCCTTGCCGTCGGCGTCATCGCAGTCGGCGGCCGTCTGGCGCCGCAACTCGACGGCCTCGGAGTACTCCATGTGCAGTTGCTCGGCCACAGCCTCGCTGAAATGCCGACCGCCGATATCGATGGACTTGAGGAACCCGACCTTCCGGCCCCGAGCGAACACCACCCACGTGTGGGCCGCGCCGATGTCGACGAGGATCGACGCGGTGTTGACGTCGCCGCCGCGGCGAAGGAACCGCTCGAAGGGGCGGAACAGGCCGGCCGGCTCGGCGTCGATGCATACCGGCGTAACGCCCATCTCCCCAAGCATGGCGACATGCGAGTCGACGGCCTCGTCTGTGGCGCCCAGAAGGATCAGTTCATCTCGAATTTCGTTGCCGACGCGAACTTCACCCGCCACGACGTGATGCAACAGTTCGGGGCTGACTTGGAATCCGAACCGGTCGTTCGCCTCCCATTGAACGGCCGCGCGTCTTTCGGAGTCGCTCAGCCGCGGCAGGCGAGCCTGCTTGATGATCAGATCGTCGCCGCCAAGACAAGTAACAACTTTGCGGCCGCGAAAATCGCCGTCGGCAAGCATTTGTCGCACGGCGTCAACGGCGTGCGTCCGGCGCAGTTGCGGATCGAAGACCGCCGCATCGGGGAACTTCCACCTGGCCGCGGCCACCGCCGAGACGGCTTTGCCGATCGCGTCCAACTGCAACATGCGAATGCCGTCGATCCCGATATCGAGACCAATCGGCGGCGTTTTGTGCATCAAGGATCGGAGCATACACTCTTCCTTTGCGTGGAGCTACGGGGTGACCGTGGCCACCGACATTCGGCCGGTGACCGGGGCCACGGTGATGCGTTTCATGTGACCGTCGGAGATGAGCGTCACCTGGCCGTTGTTGTCCGGGGCGCCCAGCGGATCGAAGGTCACGTAGGTATTGCCGTTGAAACCGGCGGACAGAATGGTCACGTTCGACATGCCCGGCGTTTCAGCGAATCGCACAATGAACGGATCCTTGTCCACCGGATGGGTAAGAACCACGTTGTCATTGTAGCGTAAGTCGTAGGCATGGTTGGTCAGGTCGAATGCTACGCTGATCGACCGTTGGGAGACAATCGCCTCGTTCTGGGCGTACTGCATGTTGGCCAGCAGCGTTCGGACGCCGGCCGACGCCTGCAAGTCGCCCATGCCTGACATGTGCGGAACCACGATGGCGGTGGCGATGCCCAGGATCATGACGACGACCAGGATCTCGACAAGGGTGAACCCTCGCCTGGCCGCCCCACGCAGGTTGGGATGGTTACACATCAACGTACTCCCTCACTTCCATGCCTGTTCTCGGCGTTCGGGCGGTCGATCTTCACTACCGCACAGCCGTCGGGATCGTTTCGATATACTTGAGCCTTCATGCCTTATCATTCCGTCCATTGCAGGATATCGACCACCCCACCGACCCCCCAGCCGTGGGGGTCCATGAGTGTGGTGTAGTCCGAGTCGTACTTGATTTCATGATGGCCAAGGATAGTGGAGGGCCAACCGCCGGCCTCGCAGATCATTCCGCCTTCAAACGTCGTTTCGCTTGGCGAGGTATCACCGTAGGTGTAGACACCGCCGGAGGCGTACACGAGGCCCCTGATTCGGACACCCTGAGCGAGATTCGTGATAAACACGCTCCCGGCTACGATCGCCGCCGGGAACCCATCCAGAGCCTCCAACTTCATATCCGATCCGTCCAGCACCAGGTCGCCATGGACTACCAGAGTGCCGCGGAAGTCGAGTCCTTCCCGCAACCACAAGATGTCGTTGATTGGCTTGGCGACGACCACCCCGGCGGGATTGACGATCGTGACCGCATCGCCGTCGTCGATGGAGTGGCCGGCGGCGATTTGGTCGGCAGTGATCTGGATCGCCTCACCCTGGAGGTCGCCGTAGATGTAGCTATCGTAGTCGTCAGGGTTGAACGTCGGAACGGTTACAGGGGCGGCGGAGCTGTGCGACTCACCGCCAATAACGCCCGATCCGCCGACCAAGGATGTGGCCGAGACGTCGCCGGTGACCTCCCCAAGAACGAACGCCGAGCCGTTGACGTGCATCGGGCCGCTCACCTTCATACTCGCGGGGATGATCGACGCCGGTCCCCCCGACAAAATGGCGTGGATCGCCACGTGGCCGATGCTCTCGGTGTGACGAACGATCGCGCTGACCGTCTGAGTGCTGCGCCCGCTGACGGCGGTACTGACGATTTCAAAATCCCCGGCCGTCACCGTCTGCACCACCGAAAAAGTGTAGCCCTCGCCCGTATCGTCGACCGCGAACGGACCCAACGCGGCGCCATTGGCATTTCGCAACATGTCGGGATTCTCTCGCAGCAGGCACATCGCGTGCTGAACGCCCGATTCGGCCAACTGCCTCGCCCGAACCGAGTCGGCATAGCCGCTCATCGCCGCCAAACTGACCGTCGCGCTAGCCAGATACGACATGCCCGTGATGGTCGCCGTGGCGATGACGATCATCACCAGCACCATCGCGGCTCCGGATTGTCTGGATTTCAACGGCATGGGCTTACTCCTGGCCATCGCCATCGCCTCACTCAATCGCCGGCGCACGCAACGCGGCCAACGTATTCAATCTAATCCGCTGGGCGCCGGACCCGAACGCCGCGTTGATCGACACCAACCGGGCCTCGGGAGGCGATTCATCGTATCGAAACCGCAGCGCCGACAATCCCGAGGCGATGGTTGTGGCTTGACGATGCCCCGTGGCGTTGATCCTGAGAAGAGCCTTGACCGAGGTGTCCACCTGATCGAGATCGAGGGTCACATTCAGGGCGTCGCGCGTCGCCTGAGGCACGCTATCGGGATAGCCGACGGCGAAGAGGCGTACGACGCCGCCGGCGGAGATGAACTTCAGCACGGCGAGCTCTTCCACGTTGATCACGCCGGGATCGTCATCGTCGTGCGTCCACAACGTGAGCCCCTCCACGCCTCCGGCGGTCACCCCGAGGCTGGTGCGTATTTTCGATTGCAGGTTCCCAAGACTGATGCGCCCGGATTGCACGTTCTGCGTATAGCAGTCGGTGGTCTCATGAGCGTTCAGCACAGCCACCATCACGCTGGTGGTCACCAGGCCGATCATGGCCGTCACCGTCAGCGAGAGGGTCACTTCGATCAGCGTCATGGCTCGACGTCGCATACGCATTCGCTATTCCTCTAGATCGCCGTAGACCAAGCGCGAGAGTTTGAGCATCTCGACGCCGCCGTCATCAACAATCACAATCACGCGGCAGACATTGGCCGTCCGGCCGCCGTCCTGCCCGGTCAGATGCACGTACTCCACCGTCACCCGCCGCGACAGCGCCGGATCAATGTCCGCCGATGTCAGCCCGGACAAATACAGCCTCACCGACCCGGCCGCTTCGGTGTAGCCATCGTAATCGTCCACATTGTCAAACTGGATTCGGGTGGATTCCCCCTGCTCCGGACCCGGCGTCAGGTCGCTCGGATTGCTCGGATCGTAGAACGGCTTGGCGAGGATCTCCTCCATCAGACCCTGGGCCAGCGCCACCGCCTCGACGTGGCGACCGCTGTACAGATCGTTCTGCAAGCCCACGGTGAACGGCAGCAGCGCCGCCGAGAGCACCATCGCCAGAATAGCCGAGGCCAACAGCGCCTCGATCAGCGTGAACGCTTCGCATTTCGGATTGTTCCGACGATTGACCATTTTCCGTCCATTCGCTCCGGCGGCGCATGGGCCGCTTCGGGGCGTAACACTGTAGCTTCGTTAATAGTCGTAGAACATCATTCCAGAGTCGTCGGCGCCCGGGGAGTCGGCCCGGAACATCTTCGTCGCCGGGCGATACACCCAGCCGAATTGGTCGGTTCCACCCAAGGGATCGAGATCGCCGGCTCCCAGAATCCGCACCGTGCTCTTGCGGTTGATGGGGTTGATCGGGATCCTCACCATGTACGGGCCTAAGTCGTAGCCCGGCGTGCCGAGCGGGCGAGTTACGCCGTCGATGTCGGTCGCGGCGGTCAACTGGGCAATCAGCGTCCCTTCGTCGGGGGCGCCTCCGCCGGCGGGAACGCCGGCCGCCAGGCCGCGATGCTCGATTCGGTACAGTTCGAACTGGGAGCGAACCGTACGCAAGTCGCCGCGAAGGGCGCTGAAGCGGGCGTCTTGGGCGGCCTCGCCCAATTGCGGAATCACCATCATCGCGAGAAGTCCGAGAATGATCACAACAATTAGAATCTCAGCAAGTGTGAATCCCGTTCGGTTACTCATTGTATGTGCACCGGGTTGGCAGGAGGATCCCCTGCGACCTGCCGCGTGAAATGAAACAGGTTACTGATCACACCTGAGCTTGCGCTCCAGGTACATGCAGACGGCCCGATCGACCGTGGGGTCGACCGGGCCGGCTGGGGTGAACTTCCATTGTGGCTTACAGACCCGTCAGATCTTCGCCGCCGCCGGTGCCAAGGGCGTTGAACTTGCCGGTGCCGGCGCCGTCGTAGTTCCAGCCATCGGTGGCTGTCGCGGCGCCGATGCCGCCCTCGCTCACAGCGCTGCTGGCCTGGAACGGGTTGGTCGGTTCCTGCTGCAGGTACGGGCCAAAGTCCGTGCCGGCAGAGCCGTCCAGATCCGTCTTTGTGGTCAACTGCGTCCAGAAGGCGGTCGTGTGCGTGGCGGCGTCAGCCGAGGGCGTGCGGCCAACATGCTGCATCTTGTACAATTCGATTTGCCCGCGAACGGTCTGCAGGTCGCTTTGCAGGCTCGCCATGCGGGCCTGCTCGCTGGCGTCGGTGAACTGCGGAACAACGATCGCAGCGAGGATGCCAAGGATGATCACAACGATGAGAATTTCAACAAGTGTAAAACCAGTGCGCTTCGTCATTTCAAATTCCTCCGTTACAGAATTCTTTTTGGAGCTCGTTGCCATCTGTTCAAGATGGCGTAGATTCAAACGATTACTCTTTTCCGTGCTACATGCTTTCCAGGAGCGCCCGACAGTAACGTACCGCCGGCCCCGGCCAATGAACCCCCTGACAGACCTACCAATAAGCGTCGTCAGCGTGATTTGACCCGCCTGGCACATTCACCTCCTTATGCGGGCGCTCCGGCGAACTGATGAACAGTTCCACATGAGCACTGAAGAGACAATGTCACTACAGCGTTGACTGCTACTTCTACTTCCACTTGTACTTCTACTTCCGTAGCTTGCATATCGGGTCGTAAGGCAGACGCCTTAACTAAGTGTCTACCTTTCTTCTTTCCAGCATCACCTCCGGCCCTCCGGACGGATGCAGGGGGGGGAAACTCGACCATATTGTCAATCGAAACCATCTCAGGCCGCCTCAGAGCAGCCCGGCCCGTCCCAACCGGACAGGCGTGTGCATCAAAAGTCCATGCATTAGGAACGTAGAATATGGACCGTCTACGGGCAAATGGGCGAGATGGATAATATAGAGAAGATATGCCGCCTTCAACGCCATTGAGC
>CBDVCA010000137.1:0-8557 GCA_965372365.1 uncultured bacterium | reverse complement strand
CACATTATCCCTGGGACAGAGTACTAGTAACGGCAGATCGTTGGCCGTGAGAACTCCCCGCTGATCCGTCATGAACCACATTCAAACGGGTACAGGCGCCTGCGCTACGCTTCGGAGCCAGTCCCCTCGATTGCCGCCCTCTACAGCGGCGCCCGCGCAGCGACGGGGCGGTGATCGGGGATGATCAGCTTATTCATGAGCCACAGTTCGCCGGCCAGAAGCCCGACCGCCAAGGGCATCATGGTGAGGCCGGCGAAGTCGTGGAAGAACCGCTCGGCGGCCTCGCCGCTGACGAGCAGGTAGAGGTGGGCCGTCACGAACAATCGCACCAGATTGCAGACGATGGCCACGGGAATACTGGACACCAACACGACGGCCTTCTGCCATCGGGGGCGAGTGATCGCGCCGGCCAGCGTCGCGGCGACCACCACAAAGGCCGTCAACATTCGCAGCCCGCTACATGCTTCGGCCACCGCCAGCGACACCGAATTATCCAGCCACATCGTATGGCCCTCTCGCACGACGGACACGCCCGACACCTCCAGCATGAACACCGCCCCCGCCGTCGCGCAATCCTGTAGAGGGCCGCTGACGGCGTTGTGTATGCGTCCCGGCAGCGGGATCATCAGCAAGGTGAACGCCAGAATCCAGCGCAGCCGACCGAAGGCTCGCCATCCGGCGATCAACAGAACCCCCCCGGCGAGGGTGAGGATGATGGAGTATCGTTCGGCCGATTCGTACAGAAACAGCAGTCCGGCCAGCCTCATCCCCTGGGCCGCGACCAGCACACCGACGCCCCACCAACACGGCCGAACGCGAACCGATCGCAACCGATCGCGGCTGCACCACAGCAGATACAGGGCGGCGACCGGAACCAGTTGGCCGACCGAGTAGTTCTGGTCGTGGCGCCAGTCTCTCAACAGCATCTCCAGCGTATCCCAGTAGGCCCACAGGCCAATCGTCCCGACGGCCGCGGCGATGATTATCGCCCGACGATAACTCCACGTTGGGGCCGCGACCGTCTCGCGCCCCCCCTCCAAGGCCTTCGATAACTCCCCGACGTTCATGGCTTTGCCCCCACCGCTGCGGCGCTATCGGCCGACGTGATACGGTCGTCGTCGGGGAACAGGGCGCGGATTTCATCGATCGCCTCAGCGGCGAACGCCACCGTGGCCCGCTCGGCGGCGGCTTCGTCGACGAAGGCTCCGCCCGGACAGGTGATCTGCACCTGGGCGAGGTACCGCACGCCGGCCGACCCCCGCCACGCCGTGGCCCGCAAGGCCGATACGTCCGAACACACGCGGCCGTCGACGATGTAGTAGTTCAACACCGTCACCGTTCGCACCTCGATGCCGGCCCGGCCGAACCGGTACAGCGTGCAGTCCGATACGCCGCCAGTCGATCGCGCCACCGCCACGGGAGTTTTGGACTGCAAGGTCCACCCCGACCCGGGGTAACAAACGTCGGGTCTGTGCGGCGCCAAATCGCGTGTCCGCACCCCGTATGCGACGAACAGCCCGATCGATCGACCCGCACGGGTGTAGGTGCGGCTGATGTGGGCGTCGGTGTCGGTCGCGCGGATCACCGCCTCGTCCATCGGCGCCTCCGATCCGATCCACTCCCCAAGCACCATCGGCAGTTTGGCCAGCGCCCCCTCCGGCAGAGGCTGGCTGGTCGACGGTCGGGCCAAATAGCGAGCCGCGGCGCGGTAGGCGGCCCCGCTGACAGCCAGCAGCGCGATCGCGACAACCGCGGCCGGCCACGTGGCTGAACCCGGCCGACCGGTGGCCTCCGGCGCCGGCTGCTCCGGGAAAGTCATGCTTCCAATACCTCGGCCGCCACGTGCATCTCCGCCAACGATTGGGCGATTTCATCGCGGTACAGCGGGTTCATGATGATCACCGCGGCGGGCTGGTAGCCGGCCATGTGCGTCGGGGCGACGATCTCCTGCCCGGCTCCGGTGACGAAGCGGCCGTGCTTGTGCGGGTTCAGGTCAACCACATATTCCACCTGCCCCGGCCCCGCGCCCAGTACGTTCAGGAACGTAATGCCCTTGGACCCGGCGCCCCAGACAACGGTCTTGCTCGATCGATCGGCCAACGCGCCAAGCCTCCGGCTCCAGGCGTCGACCTTCTCGGCGTATTCCTGTTGGAATCGACGGACCATCGATCCGAATTCCGGCGGGTTCACCCATCGGCCGACGTCAGCGACCCGCCCGGACAGGCGCGGGCGAGCCTCGACGCCGAGGAACTGCCCCCCGTACTGCTCGGAGATCATCAGCACCTCAAACCCCGCCCGCTCCAGCAGTCTGCCCAGCGACTGGGGGGTGTAGTACGAGCAATGCTCGTAGATGATGTCCCAGATCGCCGATTTCCGCAGCATGTGCAATCCGTTGGGCACTTCGACGTACAGCACCGACTCGTCGCGGCCGTCGAGAACCGAACGAACGTCGCAGAGGAATTCGTACGGGTTAGGTATGTGCTCCAACACATGCCGGCAACAGACCAAATCGGTCGGGCGGCCTGCGTGAGCCCTGGAGAAATACTCCGACGAAATCGCCGTCACCGCCCGGGTCTCCGCCGAGGCCCGCGTCAAATCGTAGCTGGGATCGTATCCAACAGCCCGGTTGTCGCCGAGCATGGCCAGCAGGGCGAGAAACCCGCCTTGGCCGCAGCCGATTTCGACGATGTCCTTATTGTGCAGGTCGTACGTTCGCACAAGACGACGGGCGAGCTGGTCGGCATAGGTGCGGAATCGTGGAGAGTAGTCCAGAGCGTTCTCATAGTTCTGGGTGTATTGCAGCAGATCCGGGTCGAAATCGACATTGTACAGCATGCCGCAATCGCCGCAGAAGCCGAGACTGATTCCCGCCGTCGGCGCCGCCTGGGCCGAATCGCGATCATGCCACAGCACGTTGCTGAGCACCGCCGCGTGTTCGATCTCCACGAACACCTTCATGGCCGGCCCGTCACACACCGGACACGCCCCCCTGGTGACTTCGCTCATGTGCGACTCCTCCACCCCACCCAATGCCTTCAGCACCGACGACGCCGACGACGCGGCCGCCGTCACACACCGACCAGTTCGGCCTCGATGCCGAGCCGGTTCAGGTCGCGTTGAATCTCGCTGCAGTAGACCGGGTTCATGACAATGATGGTCGACGGCTCGTAGTCGACCAACCGTTCAGGCGCGACAATGCGCTGGCCGGTTCCCGGCATGAATTTCCCGTGCCTGTGCGGGTTGATGTCGACGACGTACTCGATCTCATCGACCAGTTGGAGCGTGGTCAGGAACGAGACCCCTTTGGACCCCGAGCCCCATATCACGGTCTTTCGCCCCTTGGCGTGATCGTCGCAGATCCGCCGGCGCCAGCGATCGATGGAGGCCCCGCACACATTCCCGAACGCCTCGACGGCGCCATGGAGATCGGACAGATCGTTCTCCTCGCCCAGCGTGGGGTCGGTGGGCCCGGCGGCCGGCGTGGCCGTGAGCATCAGGTACTGGTCGTTGTAATCGGCGTACAACTCCACCAACTCGAAACCCGTATTGCGGAACAGTCGGGCCAGCGACCCCTTGGAGAAGTACGAGCAATGCTCGTAATACACGTCCCAGAACGCCCCCTCGCGAAGCTCACGCATCACGTCGGGCACCTCGAAGAACACGAGCATTTCGCTTCGGTCGCCGATGGTTTGCCGCAGCGTCCGGAGGAACTCGCCGGTCGGCGCGATGTGTTCGAGCGTGTGCCGACAGCACACCACATCGGCCGGCAGGTGGGCGTGATCTTCGGAGTACATTTCCTGAATGAACGTCATGGGCGGCGCTTTGTCCTTGCTGAGTCGTTCGGGGACATAGGCCGGGTCGATCCCGATGCCTTCGTTGGGTCCCAGTCGGCACAGCAGCGCCAGAAATTCTCCTTTGCCGCAGCCGATCTCCAAGACGGTCTTATCGCGAATGTTGTACTGCCGCACCAGTCGCTCGGCCAACGAACTGGCCCAACGACTAAAATGCCCCGAGAACCCCTGCGTTTCTTCGTATCGCGGGGAATACTCGTGAACGGTCGGATCGAAAAGGGTGTTGTAAATGAACCCACACGACCGGCAGAACCCCAGCCGCAAGTCGCGGCGTGGATAGTCCAGGGCTTCCTCGCGAGTGTCCATCAGCAGGCAACTGTGCACCGGGATGCCGCTGACGTGGTAAAAGACCTCCACGCTGTCGCCCTCACAAGCGGGGCACCTCTGATCGGTTGCGACGTACTGGTCCAGCGACGCGGCGGTCGCGGCCTCTGCGCGTTTCGGCATCGACTTCTCCTTCGCCCTCTACGGGTCGGCTATACCACGTGCGGGGCCGGTATCGGCACGATGAACTTGCCCCCCAGTTGTCGGTACGGTTCCTGCTGACTGAGGATTTCCTCTTTGAAATTCCACGGCAGGATCACGACGTAGTCGGGCCGATCGGTCACAAGCCTCGACGGTTCGACGATGGGGACATGCACCCCGGGCATGAAGCGCCCCTGCTTGTGTACGTTACGGTCCACTACGAAGTCGATCATCTCGGCGCCGACGCCTATGTAGTTGAGCAAGATCGCCCCTTTGGCCGCCGCGCCATAGGCGGCGACGGAATGCCCTTGGGTTTTCAACTGCGTCAGCAGATCGAACATCTGTCGGCCGATATCGGTGACCCGCTCGGCGAAATTCTGGTAATATGCATAGCTATCGATATGTTGGGCCTTCTCCTCGCCCAACAGAAGTCGAACGGCTTTGCCGACGTTTTCGCGCCGCTGCACGTAGAGGCGCAGGGAGCCGCCGTGAATCGACAGGCGTTTGACGTCGTTGATGAACAGCCCGTGTCGGCGGAACAGCGCCTGCAACGACGTCACCGAGAAGTAGCACAGATGCTCATGGTAAATGGTGTCGAACTCGCAATGATCGATCAGGTCTCGCACGTAAGGTACTTCGATCACACCGACGCCGTCTTCGCTGAGCAGAATCGCGATGCCTTCGACGAAGCCGTTGGTGTCGGCCACGTGGGCCAGCACGTTATTGGCGATCATCACGTCGGCGACGGCGCCCTGCTCTCGCAACTGACGGGCCAACTCGTACGTAAAGAACGCCCGCATCGTCGGCACGCCGATCTTCTCGGCCTCGGCCGCCGGCCCGTCCGCCGGGTCGATACCGAGGACCCGGACGCCCTTTTCGACGAAATTGCGAAGCATGTACCCGTCATTGCTGGCCAGCTCCACCACCAGCGAATCCGACGTCAGGCCGGCCCTGGCGATCAGGTCCATGGCGTTGTCGCGAGAATGCTGCAGCAGGGCGTCGGAGAACGACGAGTAGTACGGGTAGTCCTGGCAGAACAGCACCTCCGGCGGCGTCGTGTGAAGGATCTGCACCAACGAACACCCCGGACAATAGGCCATCTCCAGCGGGAACCGGGGCTCCTCCAACTGCAATTGGGCCTCGGTGAGCAGCCGATCCGACAGCGGCATATCTCCCAGGTCCAGCACCGGCAGCAACCCGGTCTGCCGGCAGGAGCGACAGGTCGCTGAGTGGCACTTCACGTCGAATTGATCAGTGTACGTTGTTGTCGTGGTCGAATTGGACATGGATCGTCAGTCTCCTGGCCGGTCGGAACCGGCCTGCGTGGTTACCGGTTGGCTGTGAAAACGTAGCGACGAGTCCAGCACCCCTTCGGCCAACAGTTTTCGAATATGCCCAATTCGCTGGTACTTGGGGCCCTCGAACTCCTCCAGCGTCAATCCGTATTTCCGGTACGCCTGGTATAACTGCTCGGCCCCCTTCCGCGCCGTCCACTGCGGCTGGAACTCGGGAATCATCCGGGGCAGTTTGTCGCAGTTCACCCGGTAGCACCGGGCGTCGGCCGCGGCTCCGTCGGCGAAGGCGACCTGACAGTTGGGAACAACCTCGCCGACCAGTGTGGCCAGGTCGCGTATTCGGAAGTTCTCGTCGGTCCGCCCGACATTGAACGCTTGGTTGTGGATCGTCTCGCGCGGGGCGCGTAACACCGCGATAAACGCCTGGGCGATATCTTCGATATGCACGATCGGCCGCCACGGGGCGCCGTCGCTCTTGAGCATCACCTTGCCGGTGGTGTACGCCCAGGCGACCAGATTGTTGAGCACCAGGTCGAAACGCAGACGCGCCGAAACGCCGTAGGCCGTGGCGTTTCGCAGGAACGTCGGGGAAAACTCCTCGTCGGCCAGTTGCGACACCGCCTGCTCGGTCAGCACCTTCGACTCCCCGTAGGGCGTTACCGGGTTGAAGGGCGACTCCTCGTCGAGGAAGTCGTCTCCGCCGGCCCCGTAGTTGCTGCACGAACTGGAGAACACGAACCGCCTCACTCCGGCCGCCTTGGCCTTTTCGGCCAGCGACACCGAGGCTTCGTAGTTAATCTCCAAGGTCAGTTTCGGGTCCATAAACCCCAGCGGATCATTGGACAATCCGGCGAGGTGACAGACCGCATCGATCCCGATCAAGTCGTCGACGGTCACGTCCCGGATGTCTTTCCGCAGCGTCGGCATCGGCCAGGGCGGGTCGCCGAAGGTGCATCGACGATACAGATCGCTATCCAGCCCAATAACCTCAAGACCCTTGTCGGCCATCATCGGACCCATGGCCGAACCGATATACCCCAGATTGCCGGTAACCAGTACAAGCATTGTGGCTCCCCCTATTCTGTCGACCGCTCAGTCCGAGCCGTCATCCCCCGCCGGTCCCCATATCTTCCACGGGCAGTCGCCCGACGTCCAAAGCGATTCCAACATATGTTTCTCGCGAAGCGTATCCATGCACTGCCAGAACGACTCGTGACGATACGCCATCAGTTGCCCGTCTCGGGCCAGTTGCTCCATGGGCCCTCGTTCGAAGGGCGTTTCATCACCGCTGATGTAATCGAAGATCCCCGGCTCCAGCACGAAGAACGCCCCGCTGATCCACCCCTCCTGGGTCTGGGGCTTCTCGGAGAACTCGGCGACGTTATCGCCGTTGAATTCAATATGCCCGAACCGCGCCGGCGGCCGCACCGCCGTAACCGTCGCCAGCCGACCGTGGCTGCGATGGAAGGCGACCAAGTCGTCCAGATTGATATCCGAGACGCCGTCGCCCCAGGTGAGCATGAACGTCTCGTCGTCCCCGAGGTACGGTTGAAGCCGCTTGATCCGGCCCCCGGTAAGCGTATGAACGCCGGTGTCGACCAGATGGACGGTCCAGTCGGGCGTTCGCGTTCCGTGACGCACCACCTTCCCGCTGGAGAAGTCAACCGTCAGCGAACTGTGCAGGCTGCAGTAGTCGGTCATGTACTTCTTGATGTAGTCGCCCTTGTAGCCCAGGGCGATCACGAACTCCTTGTGATCGTACGCGGCGTAGTGCTTCATAATATGCCAGAGGATCGGACGGTTGCCGATCTCGACCATGGGCTTGGGACGCAGGCTCGTTTCCTCCGAAAGCCGAGAACCCACGCCGCCGGCCAGAATCGCCACTTTCATTGTCCGCCCCCCTTCAGTAACGACGCCTCGGTCCGCTTGGCTCGGGGCCGGCGTCGGCCGATCCAGGCCATCTTCGCTGCGACGGCAAGGTCGCGCCCAAGACGGCGACGATCGGAAGCCGTTTCTCGCGCGATCGTTAGATAGCAGCGCAGTTTGTCCATCCGCCGCACTGGAGCGGCGGCCACGCCCTTGGCGTATTCGGCGAGGATCCGCCAGTTCGGCAGCAGGATTCGCCCGGCGTTGGCCGGATCGAACCAGACCGCGTACATACGCTTGTCGCGCATCGCGCCGGCCGATTGCCGGTCGTGCCGGCGACTGAGGAACAGCGGCTCGTCGATCTGGGCGAACCGTCCCCGCAGAGACAGCCGCGACAGCAACACTCCGTCACAGTGGGCGTACGAACCCAGCGGACCGGAGGCCAGTAACGTGCGGCGACGCATGAGGCCGAAGATATTGAAGCACATCCAGTCGCCCAACACCGCCCGGAATCGTTTCCGGGGACACGCATCGCCCAGGTCGGCCGCGACCGGATGATCGCCGATATCGGCGCCGTTGGCGTCGATCTTACGAACGCCGGTCTGGCTGAGCACGACGTCGGCGTCGGCGTCGAGGGCGTCAACGCAACGTTGAAGGTGCTCGGGGGCGCACAGATCATCGGCGGCCGCCCAGCGAAAATACTCGCCGGTCGACAAGTGGACCACCTGATTGAAGTTCCACGAAGCTCCACGGTTGGTCGGTTCGCGAAGGAAGCGAATTCGGGAGTCGGTCGCCGCCAGCGACCGGCAGATCTGCTCGGTCCGGTCCGTCGATCCGTTGTCCGATACGATCAACTCGAAGTCCTCAAACGTCTGAGCGAGCAGCGAGCGGATCGCGTCGGCCACGTAGCGTTGACCATTGTAGACCGGCATCCCAATGCTGACACGTGAGACCATCGATTCCCCCTAGGTACCTACTTCGTCGCAATGCCCCCAAGGCTTGATTAGGTTCGTGACGAATTAGCCGGGAGTTCTCACGGCCAACGATCTGCCGTTACTAGCCCCCTGCAGTGCAGGGGGT
>CBDVCA010000136.1:0-8560 GCA_965372365.1 uncultured bacterium | reverse complement strand
AAAGCGATAGCCCCCGGCGACCATCCCGGCCGTCCACAGCGTCATCCCGGCCAGGGCCAATTGAATCGCGGCCTCATTCGCCGGACAATAGGCCCCCAGGGCCACGATCACGACGCCGATGGCGGTAGCCCACCCCGCCAGGCGGCGCCACATCCGGTAGCCGCGACCGGTCGACACCAGGTGCATGCCGCCGACCATGACGATCAGCATCCCCAGGGGACCGTGGCCGGCGACGCCCCCGAACCAGGGTCCGATCATCTGCATCCACATCGTGGCCGCCAGCATGGCCCCCGGCAGCAGCAATCCGGTGAGAAACGACCCGCTCCACCCTCGCCAGCACCAGCCGCCGCACAACACGACCGCGGCGACGACGCGAAGATCGGCTACGGGCGATCCGGAGGGAACATAGTCCGGCCCCGCAAGGAACATCATACACCCGGCTCCGGCGGCCAAGCCGCCCCCAAGCACGCAAGCCCATAGCCTCGGTGGACTTGGCCAGAGGGGCCCGCGTCGGCGGAATCTCGCCCGGCTCGCCCACAGCAGCACCCCGTACAATGTCAGCATCGCCGCCAATCGCAGCAGATCCCACGAATCGCCCTCGCCGACAGCGCGTCGATGGAGCATGGCGTACAGGGCGACCAACGCCAGGACGCCGAGAACAAATTCCAGAAGCCAGCGGACGCCTCGCCAGCCGGCGCAGATCGACGCCAGCCCCAAGCCGTAGAGCACCATAATCATCACCAGCCGTGTCTCGGTGCGGCAGAACCCGTCGATCGCCTCGGGATCCATGGGGGCCAATACGCCGGCGAGAATGCTCCCGACGGCCATCAGCACCCCTCCGACGACGATAGACGCCCCTGCCGACCGCAACGACGACCGCCCGCTGAACCTGCCCTGCAGGTAGCCGACCGAGCCGCCGACGGCCGTGGCCGTCAAAGCCGCCAGGGGGAACGCCAGACCGACGACCGACAGCAACCAGCACACCGCCGCCCCGACCGCAGCCGAACCCCATACGCTCAAGTTCAGCACCCCGGCCCGCAGGCCCACCAGCAACGCCATCGCAACCGGCAGCCAGGGGGTGAACGACGCCCGTAAGACGGGCAGGACAGGGACAGGAATTAGCTTGTCGCCCAGTTCGCGGTACTCCATCTCGCCCCGGATCCACGGGGGAAGCAACACCACGATCAGAACCGCCAGAAGCCAGCCGAACAGGGGAAAACGTACTTCCGACACATGCGCGCGCCCATCGGCGTCGCCGAGGCGCCCCGGGCGAAGGTCGCCGACCGACTCGCGGGGGTCAGGGTTGCTCATCGTCCCGGACGCCGCTGCCGGCGTCCCGGCCCCGGATATGGGTTGACTGGTCGGCATGAACTCCACTCTCGACAGTCCGCCGCCAAAGGTTCGCACCCCCCCCGCCGGCGACCGACACCTCCCGGCAAGCGGCAATCTACGCCGCGTCCGGGTCGCTCCGACCGATCACTCCGCCGGCGGAACCGGCGCGGCGAGGATATCGAAATCGCTCATCGTGCTGCGGTCGCCGCTGAGGACCATCCCGTGAAGCTTGATCACTTCGGGCATGCGGGTCGTCACCCATCGCTTCGCGACGGTCTGCTTGACGTCGCTGTCGACGCCCTGCATGCAGAACCAGTACCCGCACAGCAGATCAATGGTCATGTCGACCAACTTGCGGCCGCACAGGTCCATATATTCAGTACCGCCCTGAGCCTTGGCGAACGCGGCCGCCTCGACCAGCAGATCGAGGCCTTCGCCGAGTTTGTCGACCAACGGCTGCGCCCACTCGGGCCAATCGCGATCGGCGAGGTTGCGGAGGTAGGTTTCGGCGATGCCGCTGACGACGCCGCGAACCGCCGCGATCACCTGCAACTGCGACGTGCCTTCGTAGATCGTCGTAATGCGGCTGTCTCGCAAATGCCGCTCGACGGGGTAATCCTTCATGTACCCCGACCCGCCCAGCACCGCCACGCTGCTCATCGAAACCCGCATCGACATCTCCGAGGCGTAGTACTTGCTCATCGGCGTCAGCATGCCGTTGATTCGCTTGAACTTGCGGGCGACGTTCTTGAGTGCCTTCAATTCGGCCTTGTCGGTCACGTCGCCGAACTCCTGCTTCCGCAGAGCGCCTCGCTCCTGATCGATGTGGAAGCATGTCCAGTACGTCAACGCACGCGCCGCCTGCACGTCGAGGCTCATCTCGATCAGCAGATCGCGGACGGCCGGAAAATTCTCGATGGCCGTATCGAACTGCTTCCGGCTGGAAGCGTAATCGCGAGCCACGCGATAGGCCGCCTCGCCGATCCCGAGGCTCTGGGCGGCGATGCCGACCCGGGCGCCGTTCATCAGGCTCATCACGTAGGTAATCAGCCCGCGTTGACGTTCGCCGACGAGTCTGGCGGGGGCGTTCTTGAAGATCATCTCGCAGGTGGGCGAGCCGTGGATGCCGAGTTTGTTCTCGAGCCGGCGAACCTGGACCCACGGGCCGCCCAAGACCACAAACAGGCTCAGCCCGCGACCATCGGTGACTTCCGGCTCGCTTCGGGCGAGCACCAGCAGAAGATCGCCGCATCCGTTGGTGATGAATCGCTTGACGCCGTTGACGCGCCACACGCCCTTGTCGTCCTGATGGGCGGCCACCTTCACCGCCTGCAGATCGCTGCCGGCGTCGGGTTCGGTGAGCACCATCGCCCCGGTCCATTCGCCGGAGGCCATCTTGGGCAGCACGTCCTGCTTGATCTCTTCGGAGGCGAACGCGTTGACCGTCTCGGCGATGCCCTGGAGGCCGTAGATGTTCATCAGAGCCGCGTCGGCCCGGCTCACCACTTCGTTGGCCATGGTATAGGCCAGGCTCGACCAGTTGAGCCCGCCGAAGCGATACGGCAGCGTCATGCCCATCAAGTCGGCCTGGGCCAGTCGGAAGATCGCCTCTTGAATGCCCGGGGCGTAGGTCACCGAGCCGTCTTCTTCCAGAACGTTGCCGACCTTGTCGGTCTCCTCGGCGGTCGGAGCGATCACGTCGCCGGCCAGTTCGCCGACGATCGCAAGGATCCGCTCGTAGTTGTCCAGCGCATCGGCGGTATCGGTCGGGGCGTAATCGAAATCCGCCGCGTACCGGTATCCGTCTTCCATAATGTCCGCCGTCGCGCCGACGTCCATATGACGGAAGAGGAATTTGATGTCTTCGTTATCGGTGTAAAAATTAGCCATTACCTGAGCTCCAACGGGAACGACGAATATCGAATATCCAACACGGAATATCCAATGTCGAAGTAGGGCTGCCGCCACATGCGACACGCCGCGTACGTTCGAAACGCCGCCTCATCTATTGCATGTTCTTCTTTGCTGTTCCTATGCTCGTTACGAAAATCGCGATCAACGCGTCCACCTCCTCCAGCAGAGGAGCCAGTCGGTCCGTCGGCTCGATCATCGACTTGCGTTGTGTTAACTGAAGCCAGACTCGCGTCTCTCTCAGTTCCTTCAACGCCAACTTCATCTTGTGAACGAAATCCGCTCTTGATTCAGCGCCCTGCGCCTCGGCATAGTTCGCCGCCGGCGCCGTCCCGCTACGCATCATCTGTCCGGCAATATGCCTTCCCGCAACCGTATTGGGAAGGGCCTCCATCACATCCATCGCACGGCACGCAAAGTCGATCAGCCGATCTTCCAGATCAAACACACGCTTCCGCTCACTGCCCATCGCCTCTTCTCGCCCCCTGCCGTTCTCTGTCGCCGTTGCCGTTGCCGTTCGCCGTTACTTCAACATTGGTAATTCCGTGTTGGATATTCAATATTCGCCGTCCTACCCCTTCGCCCTGATCGCCTTGATCAGTTTGGGAACGACCACATTCAGGTCGCCGACGATTCCGTAGTGAGCGACGCCGAAGATGGGAGCGTCGGGATCACTGTTGATGGCGATGATCTTGGCCGACTCGTCCATACCCGCGCAATGCTGCACCGCGCCGCTGACGCCGGCGGCGATGTACAACGCCGGTCGAACCGTCGTGCCGGTCTGGCCCACCTGATGGTCGCGATCGATATAGCCGAGGTCGACCGCGGCTCGGGAACCGCCCACGGCGGCGCCAAGGCAGTTGGCCAGGTCCCACACCTGCTTGAAGTTCTCACGCGACCCGACCCCGGCGCCGCCGGCGACGATGGTGCGAGCGGCTTTGAGGTTGACCTTCTTCTGCCGGCGAACCGATTCGATGATCTCCAGCGGCAGATCGAACCCGTTGGGCTCCACCGTGCAATCGATAATCTTCCCGACGCGAGACGCGTCAGCTACCGGCATCGGCATCACGCCCTCGCGAACGGTCGCCATCTGCGGCCATCGGTCGTAGTTGATGATCGTCGCGATGATATTGCCGCCGAACGCCGGGCGAATCTGAAACAGCAGGTTCTCGTGCTTGGCGCCGTTGGGGATCTGATGGTCGCCGATCTGCAAGTCGGTGCAGTCCGCCGTCAGGCCGCACTTCATGGCGCTGGCCACTCTGGGGGCGAGGTCGCGACCGATGGCCGTGGCTCCGAACAGGCAAACCTGCGGGGAGTGCTCGCCAATCAAATCGCACAGCACCTTGGCGTACCCGGTCGCCTGATACTGTCCCAACCGGTCGTCCTGAGCGACGTACACCTTATCGGCTCCATGAGCGGTCAGCGCCGCGGCCATCTCGCTCACCCCCGACCCCAGCAGCACAGCCGCCAGACCCACGCCGAGCGTGTCGGCCAACTCACGACCCTTGCTCAGCAGTTCCAGCGGAACGTCACTCAACGCGCCGGCTTCCTGCTCGGCAAAAACCCACACTTCGCCTTGCCTGTTCACTTCAATCATACTCGTCCTATCCAATCGTGTGATCTTCGATCAATTCGCCAACCAAACCGGCCAATCCTGCGTCGGTGGGCTCGATGGCCTTGTGGCCCTTGCCCGTCAGTACGACCGACTGGATACGATGCACCTTCGTCGGGCTGCCGTCGCGACCGCACCAGGTGAGGTCCGCTTCGATGTCGGCAAGGTTCCACTGCTCAATCAGCAATCCCTTGGTCGCCAAAGCCTCGGCCGCGGCTTCACCGCCGTCGCCCAACTCCACCAAGGCGCGGGCCTTCTTGTATTTCATCATCCGGCGCACCGCCGGCGGTCGAGCCGCGGCCGCCGTGTCCGTCACCGTCAACAGCACGGGCGTCTGGCAGGCGACGATTTCGTAACCGTTGCCGACGTTACGCTTGACCGTCACGCGACCGTCCTCGACCGACGAAATGGTCTCGGCGTACGTAATCTGAGGCAGGTCGAGTTTCTCGGCCAACTGCGGACCCACCTGAGCGGTATCGCCGTCGATCGCCTGGCGACCGCAGAAGACCAAGTCCATGTCGCCGAGTTTGCGAACGGCGCAACTGAGAATATAACTCGTTGCAAGAGTGTCACTTGCAGCAGCCTTCCGGTCGGTGATCAAGATCCCGCGATCCGCGCCTCGGTACATGCAGTCGCGAAGCACCTCGCAAGCGGCAGGCGGCCCCATCACCATGGCGGTCACCGTTCCTCCGCAACGATCGCGGACATCCAGAGCCATCTCCAAGGCATGGAGGTCTTCGGGGTTGAAAATCGCCGGGAGCGCCGCGCGATTGACCGTGCCGTCCTCTTTCATAGCATCGCCCGTAATCCGTTTGGTATCAGGCACTTGCTTTACCAACACTACACTGTTATAGCCCACGAAATCGCTCTCCTAATCTCTTCTGCCGGCCACCTCGGCGCGCATCCGCCACGACCAACTTGATGCGAACTTTACGAGTTCCGGCCAGGCAAGTCAAGCGAACTCCCCACCTCTATTGGGCCATCGAACCCACCTTCGGATGCGCCAGATCGACCGCCAGCCGTATCGCCGCCATCATGCTGCCGGGGTTGGCCTTGTTCCTACCGACGATATCGAAGGCGGTTCCGTGGTCGGGGCTGGTGCGGATCGCCGGCAGGCCGAGGGTGACGTTGACGGCCTCGTGGAAGGCCAGCATTTTCACCGGAATGAGCCCCTGATCATGATACATCGCCACGATGGCGTCAAACCGGCTTCGATTCTCCTGGAGGAACATCGTGTCGGCCGGGAACGGGCCGTGGACGTCGATGCCGGCTTCGGAGGCCATCAGAATCGCCGGGGCGATCACCCGGGTCTCCTCGTCGCCGAACCGCCCCGCCTCCCCGGCGTGGGGGTTGACCCCGCAGACGCCGATGCGGGGCTTGGCGATGCCGAACCAGTCGCGAAGAGCCTCGTCCACCAAGTCGATGGGCGTGAAGACCGTACCGATGCAGAACCCGTTGCGAATATCGAACAGTTGCTCGTGGATCGTCGCCAGAACCACCTTCAGTCCTGGGGCCACGAACATCATCGCCACACGCTTGGCCTTGAACCTCTTGGCCAGCAGTTCGGTGTGCCCGGGGAAGGGGTACCCGGCCAGGCCCCACGATTCCTTCGAAATCGGGGCGGTGACGATCGCGTCGATCAACTTGGCCTTCGACGCGGCGATCGCGTCCTCGCAGAACCGCATCGAGGCCTCACCGCCGGCTTTGGAGGGGCCTTTGTCGCTGGGACCCGGACGGTCGAATTCGTCGTAATCCAGCACCACGCAAGGCAACTCGTACCGGCGGAGATTCTCGTGATGGTCCCGATACCAGAAGCATTCCACCTCGGCCAGATCGGCCGCGTAGGACAGAATCTCGTTGGACCCGAAGATCACATACTTGGCCGCGGCTCGCAATTCGGGGTCGGCCAGCGCTTTGACGATGATCTCGGCCCCGATACCAGCCGGGTCGCCCATCGTGATTCCAATTGTCGGTCGCGTATCTTCCATGACTTATACAAACCCCGCCTGCCGTAACTTGTCCATCGTCACCCCCCCGCCGGCGCCGCCGGCGAGCATTCGCCGAACGTACTTGCCCAGGATATCCGTCTCGATATTCACCACATCCCCCGCCCCCACCGTCGCCAGCGACGTCGCCTCCAGCGTCGTGGGGATAATCGTCACGCTGAACCGCCCGTCGGAGACGTCGACCAGCGTGAGGCTCACGCCGTCGATGGCCACCGAACCCTTGGCCACCATATCGTCGGTAAGGGCCTTCTCGCAGGCGAAATGGATATTGAACTGCCCGCGGCCGCGATCGATCCGATCCACACGAGCCGTCCCGTCGACGTGGCCCTGAACGATATGCCCGTCCAGCCCGTCGCCGACCCGCAAGGCCGCCTCGAGATTCACACGCGAACCGGCCGCGAGTTTCCCAAGGTTCGTCCGCTCCAGCGTCTCGGCCACCGCGTCGAATCCGGGGGCATCGCCCCCGACCTCCGCGGCCGTCAGGCACACGCCATTGATCGCAACGCTATCGCCAAGCTTCAGCCGCCCGACCAACACGCCGACCTCCACGTACACCCGCCGCCCGGCCGAAATCGCGGCCGTCCGCTTCACACGACCCACATGCTGAATGATTCCCGTGAACATGGCAGAGAACATGCTAGGCAATTCGCCCGTGCTTGGCAAGCCGGACCGCCAACGGCAAACCGCGAAATGTCCAACACGGACAATTATCTCTAGTAAGGAGGATCACCTCTGGATTTTGATGGCCGAACTACGTAGTATATACATGAGTATATATTTCGGAGGCTATCATGGTTGCAACTGCAAAGATATTCACCAACGGCGGCAGTCAGGCGGTTCGCTTGCCGAAGGAGTTCCGGTTGGACGGCGACGAGGTGTGCATCAAACGCATCGGTTCGGTGGTCGTTCTGTACGAGAAGGACCAGGGATGGGATTTCCTGCGGGACGCCATTGGGCAGGCGACCGACGACTTCATGGCCGACGGCCGCGAGCAGCCCGACGCGGCTGAGGCGAGAGAGCCGCTTTGATCCGCTTCATGCTCGATACCAACGTCTGTGTCGATCTTCTTCGCGGCTCCGCGCCCCACCTGAGCGAACGGCTGCAAGAATGCCAAATCGGCGAAGTGGCCATCTCGGCAATCACACTGGCCGAACTTCAGCACGGCGTATTCAAGAGCAGCAACCCCCAACGGAACTCCGAAGCGGTCATCAGCCTCTGCATCCCCCTGAAAATCCTTCCCTTCGACACCGTCGCAGCCGAAACCTACGGACAAGTTCGCGCCACGCTCGAACGAGCCGGAACGCCCATCGGCCCCTTGGACACGCTCATCGCCGCCCACGCCCAGGCCACCGGCTGTACGCTCGTAACCAACAATGAACGCGAATTCCGTCGCGTCGCCGGCTTGGCCGTGGAGAACTGGACCGCCTGATCGCACGATGAGCCGCAATCGGCGCCAGCACAGATCGCGTTCGCATACGCGTAGGGGACTGGCTCCGCAGCGCAGCGAAGCAGAGCGAAGGCGCCTGTACCCGGCCCAGTTCCCCACAACGCCCGATGAACGATCCTCCGACGGCTACGGGTACAGGCACCTCCGACCCGGAACGCCGGGCCTTCGGAGCCAGTCCCCTGCGCCTGGATGATGCGCCGCCGCCGTTGCCGTTGCCGTTCAATCCGCAATCTGCAATCCGCAATCCGCAAT
>CBDVCA010000135.1:0-8605 GCA_965372365.1 uncultured bacterium | reverse complement strand
ATGCTTGACCCGCTCGGGGTCAATGGCGATAGTAGAGGCATGGGCTTGCTTGTGACGGGCGTTGGAAGTTGACGAAAGGAATGTGCTGTGGCGAAACGTGGTTCCAGTTCGGTCGTGAGATTCGTTGGGCTGCTGGCCCTACTGGCCGCGGCCGGATGGGGGATCCGCACGTGGTACGGTAGTCGGTCGGCGACCGAAGAGCCCAAGTACACGCTGACGTTGATCGACCCCGTCGATGACGATAGCATCGCGGCCTCCGCCCCGCCGGCGGATGATTCACCCAGGCCCATCCTCCCCGCCCCACCCGAACCTGTGGCGGCGACCCCCCTGCCGCTGGCGACGGACGCGCAGATCGCCGAGGCGGCGCGGTCGTATCGTGAGGGCCTCGCCCGTCAGACCGCCGGCGAGTTGGTCGAGGCGCGGGGGCTGCTCAGCGGGGCCTTGGCCTCGGGGTTGCTGGCGGCCGCCGACGCCGACGCCTGCCGCGACCATCTGACCGAGCTCGCCCAGCGTCTTCTGTTCAGTCGCGAGGTGCATCCCGGCGACCCTCACGCCCGGACGTATCGCGTGCGGCCCGGCGATACACTGAACGCCATCGTCCGACGTGAGAAGTTGAGCGTCCCGCACCAGGGCATCCAGCGGATCAATCGGATTTCCGACCCTCGCAAGATCCGGCCCGGGCAGATCCTCAAGCTTGTCCAAGGCCCCTTCGACGCGATCATCACCAAGGGCAGTTACACGCTGGACCTGTACCACCAGGGCATGTTCGTTCGCAGTTTTCGCATCGGGCTGGGCCAGAACGGCTCGACCCCCACCGGGCGGTGGCTCGTTCGCGACCGCGTGCCCCAAGCGCCGTGGACGCCGCCGGCGACCTCCGGCGGCGCCGCGGTGATCGAGCACGGCCAGCCCGGTTACCCCTTGGGTACCCAAGGCTACTGGATCGCCCTGACGGGGATGGACACATCCAATGAGATGGTCTCCGGCTTCGGCATCCACGGCACCAACGAGCCCGACAGCATCGGCAAGCAGGCTTCGCTGGGCTGCATCCGCCTGCTCGATCCGGACATCGAATGGGTCTACGACCTGCTGTGCCGCGGCAAGAGCACGGTCGAAGTGCGGCCGTAAGGAGCGACGCTGATGAGCGACGAACCGAAGATCACGACCGGAACGAAGATCGAGGCGTTCCTCTGCAAGATCTGCCCGGTCTGCGTAATCTCTCGCCAATGGCCGCGGAGCCGATTCGCCGCCAAGGTTCGCGAGATGGAATCGAAATGCCGCTTCTGCAAGGCGTACGAGAAGGTGAAGGGGTCGTAGGCGAGCCCTGGGCCTCTGTTCGATATAGCGCCGGGTGGCGTTTTGTGGCTCTCATCTCGAAATGGTGGCGGGTATTCGTTCGGCCATGATGCAAGAGCGTGCTTGGAATGGGGTCCGATCGCTCAAGTGAATCTGCCGTTGAGGCCCGCAGGGCCGACAGATTGGTAGCTCGCCGCGGCGAGGTACGATCCGCCCCACAGCGCCCCAAGCCCCGATCGGGGCGACACCCCGTGGCCTACGATCTGCGTGTCGCCCCTGTCAGGGCTTGCATCGGGGGGGGGGAGGGCATCACGGTTCTCGCCGCGGCGAGCTACAAATCTTTCGCCCCTGACGGGGCTGGCCCGCCATGGTGTGAAACACGCCGCCAAGGGTCTGCGGTTACTAGCCCGGATATTTCACACAGCGTTTGCGATGGGTATCGCGAGGTCCTTGGGGCCTATGGAGGCGGGTTTGCTTGCGTAGCGGCCGGTCAGCGCAAACCACCCCCTTTCCCCCGCTGTCAGAATCGAATTGTCCGGAGGTTATGTAGAGGGTTCCGGCAGGCCCGGGGGGCGCTCGCCGGCGGTGAAGCTCCGTTCTTGGAGATTGTGCAGGACCGTGTGGAATAGGGCCTGCAACGGATAGCCGCTGGCCAAGTGGATCGCGATACGGCGAACCGACTGCATGATGCGGCCCCCGATCTTCAGCAGTTTCAGACGGATCGTGGTCACCTGCGCCGTAGCCAGTTCCGTGCCGGCCAAGCCCACGCGACGAAGCGTTTCGATCAACACGTACGCCGCGGCGGCCAGCAGTACGCGGAATTGATTGGCCAGGAACCGGTGACAACTGGTTCGGTCGGCGAACAGGCCGAGTTGTTGTTCCTTGATGCGGTTTTCCATGTCGCCGCGTTGACAGTACAGATCCTCGTACAGTTCCTGCTCATCGCCGGGCAGGTTGGTGACGACGAATCGAGGATTGGCTCCGAGGCCGTCGTGCTCGGCTTTGACGATCACGCGACGGGCCCGGTCCCACGAGCCGGCGGCATATCCGATCACGCCGAACAGTCGTTGCTTGTCGCCGGTGCGGTTATGGTTGATCTTGGCGGGGATGGTCCATGGCTGCGCCATGCGCTCCAGTCGCGCGTTTTTGGCCAGGCCGAGAATGTAATACACGCCATGGCGATCGCACCATCGCATCATCCGCCAGCGACAGAATCCGCTGTCGCCGCGAAAGATAATCCTCACCGCCGGCCATTGCTGACGGAATCGACGGACCAGCAACTTGAGGATGCCCTTGCTGTGTTTGGCGCCATCGATATTGCTCGGCCTCAGGTGGAAGCAGTAGTTGTCATAATAACCGTGGAAGAACCGGCCTTCCTGGTCGCCGTGGACGGTGTCGTCTGTGGCGTCGAAGTCGAGAATCAGTTGCTTCGGCGGCGTCGTGTGGGAGGCGATGAACGACTCGACGATCGCCTCAGCCATGGCGGCCAGATCGGCGCGCTTGATGCGGTTCTCCAATCGGCACAGAGTCGGCGGGCTCGACAGAGGATCGTGCTCGGTCTGTCCGACCTTGAGCCGCCGATCGGTGATGGCCTGCATGAGCGTATCGTTCCGCAACGTCTGGTGGTCGTTGAGGTCTTCGTATCCGGCGGCGATGGCGAAAATCCGCTGGGCGAGGATCGTTCGCTGGTCGTGCTCGATGAGCCACGGACAACGGGGATCGTCGATAGCGTTATCGATCGCGTCGATCAGGCCGATCCTCCGGTCGACCTCGCGGATCAGCGGCAAACCGCCATCGGTGGTGATGTCGCCACCGTTAAAATCCGCCACGATCTTCTTCCGGGGAAGACTTGAAAACAACAGGGGCTCTTGGGTACACTCTGTCATCGTTGACGGCCTTTCTGCGTGGTGAAGGAAGCTCCTTAACTCCCTTTATACCAAACAGTAAGGCCGTCTCGATATAGGAAAAATCAACACGCTGTGTGAAATATTCGGGCTAGCATCTTGACATATGTCCCACCGCCTTCCGACATACCGCATGTTGCGGTGGGACATATGTTGAGATGCCTGATGTTGCCATGATGTTCACCGCCGGTGCGACATATGTCAACATCGCTGGGGCTTGATCGTCTGAGAGTCAATCTTCCCGCCGCGGCGGGCTAACCGCCTTCGCCCTTCCAGGGCTTCTCCTGAGCCCCTGCACATTGGGCCTGCCAATTCAGCATCAGACGTTCATTGCCAGGGAATCCAGTCAGACACCGAGCCACGCGCCGGAGCCAACATGCTTGACGATGGGCCGGGGCAGGTCTATATTGTGGGGCTGGATCCGCCTGAGATTCCGCACCCGCCAGGCATCGGCCGCTCTCCTGGAGAAACCGAGACGACGTGCATGTTGAGCCTGACATCCTGGTGGCCGTGCCGGTGTACAATCAGCCCGAGCGTCTGCGTGAAGTGGTCGAGCGATGCCTGGCGACGGCGACCGACGTGCTGGTCGTCGACGACGGCAGCGACATTCCCGCCGAACCCCTGCTGGAAGGGCTGCCGGTCCGGGTCATTCGCCATCCGACCAATCGCGGCAAAGGTGTCGCCATCAGAACCATCGGCGCCCATGCCGCCGCGTGCGGTAAGACCCACGTTATCACCATCGACGCCGACGGTCAGCATCTGCCCGAACAGATTCCCCTGTTCGTCGAGGCGATCAAGGCCGATCCCAGCGCCCTGATTATCGGGGTTCGCGATTTCACTGGCAGCGGCGCTCCGTTTTCAAGCCGGTTCGGCAGGAAGTTCGGCAACTTCTGGGCGTACCTGCAAACCGGCGGGCCGGTTGGGGATATCCAAAGCGGGTTCCGCGCCTATCCCACCGAGGTCCTCAGCGACCTGCGAACGTGGTTCCGCCTGTACGCCTTCGAGGTCGAAATCGTCGTCCGCGCCGCTTGGGCCAGGGTCCCGATCAAGCAAGTAGACGTATCGGTGCATTACGCCCCGCCGGCCACACGGGTGTCGCACTTCAAGGCCCTGCGCGACAATCTCCACCTGTTCGTGCTGAATACGTATCTCACCATTCGGTCGTTCTTCCCGTGGCCGCATCAGCGGCTCGCGGCGGGCGATCCCTCCGGAGGCCGCCGGGGGCTTCGGCGGTGGAAGGAATCGCTGATCGACCTGATCCGCGAAGGCACCGCCCCCTGGCGGCTGTCCCTGGCGGCGATGCTGGGCGTCATGCTGGGCGCCTTGCCCATTCCAGCGCACACGATCTTCATCCTCCTGGCCGCCGGACGGCTCAATCTGAATCGGGTCCTCGCCGTCGCGGCCAGCCAGTTGTGCATGCCGCCGATCATGCCGCTGCTGTGCATCCAAGCCGGCCACCTCCTTCGCGACGGTCGCTTCCTGACGACGGCCGACCTGCGGGGCGTCGGCGACCTCTCGGCGGCGCAGTTGGGACAGATCGGCGCCATCGGCTTTCTGGACTGGTTCCTCGGCTCGCTGATGCTGGGGCCGATGCTGGCGGCGGCCGTCGGCGCGACGGTGTTCCTGACCGGGCACAGCATTCGGAGGATGATTCGTGGCTAGCGACCCTTCAACCGGCGAGCAATGGAATTCGCGCAGCGTGGGCACACGCCGGCAGCACCGGTTCTTCTACCTGCTGATCCGCCTCGGAGGCCGCCGGTCGGCCTATGCGTTCGCTCGCGTGGTGTCGATGTGGTACGTCCTGTTCTCGCCGCGAGCGCGCCGCCGGTGCCGGCCGTACCTTCAGCGGCGGTTCCCCCAACGGACCGGGCGATTGCAGCGCCTGATCGACTCGTACCGCCGAATCGCCCGCCTCAGCGAAATGCTCATCGATCGGGCCGCGTTCGGACTGCTGAAGAACCCGGGGATCAAAGTGCTGTTTCCCGACGGAGCCCGCATCAACGACCTGATTGACGAAGGCGACGGTCTGATCATCCTCAACACCCACGTGGGGTGCTGGCAACTGGCGATGTCGGCCGTAAACTTCTTGCACACGCCGGTTAACCTAGTAATGTATCGTGACGGCGCCGACGTGGATCTGCACTACTTCGAGCACGCCGACGAGTCGGCCCCGTTTGCGATTATCGATCCGGCCGGGTACCTCGGCGGCGCCTTGGAGATGGCCGGCGCCCTGCAGCGTCGGGAGGTGGTCGGCCTGACCGGCGACCGGCTCATGGGTAATCCGTCCAACGCCATTGACGTGACGTTCCTGGGCGAAACCATGGCGGCGCCGATCGCGGCGTACCGACTAGCGGCGATCAACGGCGCGCCCATCGTGGTGCTGTTCTCGCACAAACGGAATCGAAACGAATATGTGATCGAGATTGCCGACGTGATCCGCATCAAGCCGATCAGCGGACCCAAGACGGCGGACCTGCAACCCCATGCACAACGATTCGCAGACGCCCTGACGAGATACACGCAGGAGCATCCGTGGTGCTTTTTCAATTTCCACGACATGTGGGACCGCCGGGTGGCCCTTGACAAGCAGCCGCGGCGACAGGAGTGAGAGTTGGATATCAAAGAGAAACTCAAGCAGGCGCTTATCGACGGGCTCAACCTCGAAGATATGACGCCCGCCGACATCAGCGACGATGAGATCCTGTTCGGCGATGAGGGCTTGGCCCTCGACTCGCTCGACGCCGTTGAACTGGTCGTGATTGTTCAGCGACATTTCGGCGTAGAAATCCGCGATATGGACGAAGGACGTGAGGCCTTCGCGTCGCTGAGTTCCCTGGCCAAGTACATCGAGGACCGCACCGACACATGACGGCGACGCCCACGCCACTGTCGGCGCCGATCACCGGACTCGGCTGCATCTGCGCCGCCGGCGCCACACTGGCCCGGACCATGGAGTCGCTTCTGGGGGGCCGGCGTGAACCGGTCTTCTCCGAAGACGTCCGGTCGTCGCACCCGGTTCGCTATCCGATGTTCCAACTGCCGCGATCCTGGGTCCCCGAAGGCTATTTCGACCATCCCGAAAGCCTCCGCTGCGGCCTTCTGGCCATCGAGGCGGCCCGCCAGGCTCTGCGCCAAGCCGGGCTGGACGCCACCGACCGGCCCAGCAGTCGAATCGGCGTCTGTATCGGCACCACCGTCGGCAGCGCCATGAACAACGAGGGCTTCTACCGCCAGTTTCATCTCGGCGGCCGCCCCGCCATGGCTCCCATCCGCACCTACCTTCGCGCGAATCCGGCCGCAAGGGTCGCTCGCGAATTCGGCTTCACCGGCCCCTACCAGACCATCACCAACGCCTGCTCCTCCGGAACCGTGGCGATTGGCCAGGCGGCCGAATGGATTCGCTCGGGGCTGTGCGACGCCGCGTTGGCCGGCGGAGCGGACATGCTGTGCCGCGTGATCTACAACGGGTTCATCTCGCTGAAGATCTCCGACCCCCAGCCGTGCCGACCCTTCGACGCCGACAGGAAGGGCCTCAACCTCGGCGAAGGCGCCGGGCTGGTGCTGATGGAGACCGACGACCACTGTCGCCGTCGCGGCGGCCGGGCCCTGGCCCATCTTCGCGGGTACGGCAACGCCAGCGACGCCTACCATCTCTCGGCTCCGCAGCCGCGGGGAACCGGCCTTCGTCGTGCGATCGCCGAAGCGATGGCCCAAGCGTCGATCACGCCGGCCGACCTGGGCTTCATCAACGCCCACGGCACCGGCACCACCGAGAACGACCGGGTCGAGGGACGCGTATTTACCGAGATGCTCCCGGGGACGCCGTTCGTATCGACCAAGGGTTACACCGGCCACACCCTGGGCGCCTCGGGGGGCATCGAGGCGGCCATCACCATCGCCAGTATGCTCAGCGGTCGCGTCGCCGGCAACGTCGGCTTCGTCAACCCCGACCGTGAAACCGGCGCCCGGCCAATCTGCGAGACCACCGAGATCGACGCTCGATTCGCCATGTCCGATTCGGTGGCCTTCGGCGGCAACAACGCCGCGATCATCTTCGAAAG
Organism: uncultured bacterium; assembly: GCA_965372365.1. GTDB lineage: Bacteria > Planctomycetota > Phycisphaerae > SM23-33 > FEN-1343 > CBDVCA01. Next base: position 1,347 of record CBDVCA010000135.1, on the reverse strand, counting down.
GGCCGACACATGAGCGATCGCATGGCCATTCATGGGATCGGCTTGGTCGGCGGGTTCGGCTGCGGGCTCGACGACGCCGGAGCCGCGATCGCCAACGGCGGCCGGCCCAATTGCGTCCAGACCACACGAACGCCGACCGGCGAGCGCGAGACGCCGACCTACCGCGCCGAACTCGACGAATTGTGGCGTTTCATGCCCAAGAGCAAGGTCCGCCGGGTCAATCGCATGAGCCGCATGGCCATTCTGGGAGCCGCCTTGGCGCTGGAAGACGCCGGGGCGTCGATCCCCGTCGACAGCGATCGGGTGGGTGTGATTCTGGCCACCGGGTACGGGGCTTCCAGTTCGACCTTCGGCTTCCTCGATGCCATCATCGACGAAGGCGACGAGTTCGCCTCGCCCACGACGTTCTCCAATTCGGTCGACTGCTCCGCGGCCTCCAACATCACGATCCTCCTGAAGATCCATGGCGCGTGCCTGACGATCAACCAATTCGAGATGTCGCCGATCGCCGCCCTGATCGCCGCGAGGGGCTGGCTGGCCTCCAAGCGAGTCGACACCGTCGTGCTGGGCGCCGTCGACGAGATCAACGACGTGCTGACCTACTGCCGCGAGTGCTTCTTCGGCGGCGGCGATCGCGGCGCCGTTGAGCCGCTGGCGTTCGATCGCCAGACCGCCATCGCCGGCGAAGGCGCCGCCTTCCTGGTGTTGGGTCGCGACGAGGGCGCCCCCGGCCGATACGGGTGGATCTCCCAGTTGCAGTGGACGCGAACCCTCGACGGCGGCCGCCCGGAAGTGGCGTACGACGGCCCCCTGGTGCTGGGCGCCGACGGCCATCGCATCTGCGGGCGGCGCTACCGCGACAGTTTCGCACCCGAGCGAATCTGCCGCAGTTTCGCCGACGTCTACGGCTCGCTGCCGACCGGGCAAGCCTTCGACGTCGCCCTCGCCGCCCTCGCCACCCAACGCGGACTCCTGCCCCACCATCTCGGCTGCGTGAAACTGGATCGCAACGGCAACTGCGCGGTCATCGGCCTTGAGGGGACTTGAACGGAAGGCTTCAGGTACGGCAACAGCAACAGCAACGGCAACGGCAACAGCAACGGCAACGGCAACGGCAACGGCATGGGCAAGTCGTTCGCCGTTGGCCGTTCCTGAAGCCTGAGGTTCATCCGCGAATCGTGGGGAGGTCTTGTGGCCGAAGCCCTGTCGTTACTAGCCCCCCGCAGTGCGGGGGGTCGCTGGACGACAATGCGATCGTTGTAGACTTGATGTCGTTGGGCGGGGCGCGCCCCTTGTGGATCCGATGTCGCTCGGCCGGGTGCGGCGGTTCGATCCATAGAGGGTGGG
>CBDVCA010000134.1:0-8655 GCA_965372365.1 uncultured bacterium | reverse complement strand
CCGCCCCCAACCGTCAAGCTCCAACACGGAAATAGGTATGGTGTCCCCCGATAGTGATAGTGTTGCTGCCGCTGTGTCGACGTGCCCCGGCGGCAATCAGCGATTCCCTGTCGCCCCAAAGTTGATCTTGAGAATGTAGAAGTCGTCGAGGTCGACGTCCCCGTCCTCATCGAAGTCGCCCTCTGCCCACGTCGTGCCGGTGCCGAAGTTGGTCTTGAGGATATGAAAATCCTCCAGGTCGACGTCGCCGTCCAGGTCGGCGTCGCCGGGGAGGTTCGCCCAAGGCTCATAGAAGACGATGCCCATGCTCGTATAGTCAAAAAAGTCGCATATCCGTGATGCGATACAGGCGGCGTCCCCTGTGCCCCAGTACACGTGCCGGGCGTCTACGTTACCGTAGTCATTGATGGAGTGCCCCCCGCGTCCTTGGTTGACGTAGATGTCATAGCCAGCATTGCCATGAAGATGATTGGGGTTGCTCGGGTCAAGGCTAAGTGAAGCATAGCCACTGTCACCATTAAAGAGTATGCCATACGCGTCATTGCCGACTATTCTATTGCCGATCGCGACGAAATAATCCGAATACTCTAAGCGAACAGCAGCGTGCCCGGTCCAGCAGGAGGAGGTCAAGTTGTCGCGGATCCTATTGTTCGTCAACGTTACACGATCAGAGTTGTCCAGATAGATGATGTCGGCGACGGAGGGTGAATTGTGCGTGATCTCGTTCGCCGACAGCCGCAAGTTGTGTGCTCCGCGAGCATAGATGGCGCCATTGGCGTTGTTGCGAATGATGTTCCTGCTGATGAACGGCGAACTGCTCGATATGTGGATCGCCCCGTAGTCCCACCAGGTTCCGGCGAATTCGATAACGGCATACTCGATGATCGAGCCCTCCGTGTAGTCGCCATTGCCGTTGAATGTGGCGTCCACTGCGCCATTCATGAAACAGATCTGCTGCCAACCCGGGCCTGGGCTGGTTTCATTCTTGGTGAAGAGAATCATGTCATCGGCGGTTCCGCGAGCCCGTAGTTCCCCCTCGGCAATCTCAAGGCGCGTTCCCGGCTGGAAACGAATCTCCACCCCCGGTTCAATGGTCAGCGTAGCGTCGTTGACGACCATGATGCCATCTTCAACCACGTACGGGCTGCCGACTTGGGTCCACACTGTATTCGTAACAATGAGCCCGCCTACTGATGTCTCAGCCAACGCATCGTCCGTGATGGCCGCAGCCATCAGGAATCCAACCAAGCAGCAGAAAAGTCGCGTTCTCATCGAGAACCCCTTTCGAAGTTGGGCGGGCGTACCCATCGCCGCCGTCAGTGGCGACCACCCGGCCGCCGATAGTTCAACGGTACCACAGATTCCGGGCTACGCAAGATTCTTTCTGTAAAATCGTTAGAAAACCCGGGACGGAAAACCCGGGGAACCCGGGGAAACCCGGGACAGTCACGAATGGCACTGCCGTCTATATCCATCGCAATGCAAGGTTGTTACGGTTTCTTCCCTGTTTTGGCACGGTCAGGCTGTTCGGTTGTGTCTGTCGCGCAGAATGGCAGCGTTTCTATACTCTCAATGCTTCGCCGCATCGATCATGCGATTCGCCTTGCCTGCATGGGTGCAAAACGCAACTGTATTAGTAGAAGCGGCTTCTGACGGCAGTGCCATTCGGGTCATGAACCTTTGATTGACAGGCTGCCCGCATAAGGCGTGGTTCTCGCAATAGGTACGCCTCCACCCTGGAGGCGAGATGTCATAGCTCGTTGATTGGCGGTGCGATACGGTCATTTCGTGTATGCCTTGTTGGGCGGCGTGGCCGCGGCTGGTAGCGGCCGTGACATGCGTCCCCGCTGACCAAGACCCTACAGGAAAAGGCCGAGGGCGGCAACAGCGAATATGGCGTGTGTTGGGGCGAGGGGCACGCCGCGGGCTGCAAAGCTGTTGGCCTATGGCCTCGACGGCGAGTACGCCAATGCGGGGACGCGGATGGGCGGTGACCGATCCGATGGGCGACTGGCCCAATGTCGCACACGTTACGGACTGTCCCTCGCCCGGAGAATATCCCGCTCGACTTGGCGAAGATTGCGTTGGGCCTGATCGTAGTTTGGGCGAAGATCGAGGGCCTTTTGGAAACACTTGCGGGCTTGGAGGAGGATGTCGAGGCCGCGTTTGTGGCCGGCGTTCCATTGGCGGCCTCCGGCGATGGCGAGGCAGAGGCCGCGGTTCATCCAGGCTTCGGCGAAGCGGGCGCCGGCGGGGTCGGCCAGGCACGCGGCCCATACGTCGGCGGCCTCGGCGTACCAGCCCATCACCTGCAGCAGGCCCGCGCCGGTCTTCAGGGACATCGCCTCCAGCGGGTCGGCCCGGCGGCAGGCGGCGATGAAGGCGTTGAGGTCGAAGGTGGGGCGGGTGATCTGGTGGGCTCCGATCATGGCGGCGTTGGCTTCGGTTCGGCGAGCGAAGACGGCGAACCAGCCTTCAATGCTCACCAAGGCCCAGTCAGACGCGGCCAGCATCGAACGGATCATGGTCTTGTTGATCGGCCAGCCCTGGAGCACGGCCACGTCGAGGCCCCATGCGTCCAGCGTGGTCAGGGGCAACTTGCCGGCGCCCAGTTCGAAGGTCTTTTGCATCCGCTCTGGCGGCGTGGCCCAGGTGTTCGTCAACGTCGGCACGGCGGTTACTTTCTCGCTGAAGTACAGCACGCTGGAGGAGATGTTCTGGTCGGTGTAGACCGGCTGGGCGTGCGGCAGATTCGCATCGAGCCATCGGCAGGTGTTGACCGGGAGGGTCAGGGCCGATACGCCCGGGCCGAAATACGCGGTGCGGCGTTCGGATAGATACAGGCGGTCGCTCGCTACATCCCATAGCCCCCACGCCGCGGCGATGATGGCGATCGATAGGAGAAGGGCGCCGGGGATGGACGGCGCCTTCGGTTCCGATTGCGGTTTCCGCTGTCGCCACCACGTTACGGCCACATGCGCGGCGGCGGCGATCAGCGGCGCCGCCATCAGCGCCGGTATGACCATGTTTCTCCGCATCGAAAGCCCCGCGGCGGCGAACGCCGTCAGCATCGCGGCCAAGGCCCAACGCCGACCGATCAGCAGGACGACAATTCCGCCGGCCGCGGCCGCCAGCAGAACGGCCAGGCCGCGGGTGTTTCGCAGGCGCCACGCGGCCGCGGTGAACGGGCGGTGGAATTCGCCGATGGTCTGCCAGGGGTGCAGGGTTCCCGCACGCCACTGCTCAGAGACCTCCGCCTGCGTACTGCCCTGGATGCCGTGGGCGGAAACGAACGCCAGCGTTCGGAGGGGGTAGAGGGCGTTGGCCGGACCGGATGGGTGGATCATGGCGGCCGGAACCATGGCCGCGGCGCATACGGCGAGTCGGAGGAGCCGCCGGCGCAGTTGGGGGTCGGGGTTGGTGTTGGCGGCTGCCCATCGATTCCACGCCGCCCGCATCGCGACGTCGGCGGCGAAGGCGAACGCTACGCCGGCGCCGAGCAGCCAGTAACTGTGCAGATTCGCCGCCAGAATCTGCACGGCGACGAACGCGATAACGCGGCCCCACGTGATCGGCCCGCACAGCAGCCAGATCTGCCAGATGAGGCAGACGAAGGCGAATAGCTCCGGCCGGACCATGAATCGTTCGTAGCCGGCGAACCCCGCCGCCAGCCAGACGCCGGCCAGCCACGCCAGGGGCACGCCGAGCCGCCGAAGAATCGCGGCCTGCCCGGCGGCGATGGCGACGATCATCGCCATGAGCGTGACATTCATCATCGTGAATCCGCCGCGATCCCACAGCCAGGCGAGGATCACTTGGGTGAGCCAGTTGGCGTTTGGGAATCGGTAGCGGCCTTCGCTGTCGAAATACGCTCCGGGGGGCAGTTCGCCGCCGGGGGCCTCGGGGGTGACGCGTGGATGGATGAAGCTGTCGTCCTGGACGATTCGCCCGGTCTGGATGAACTGTTGTCCGTAGGCGAGGTGGTATCCGAGGTCCACACTCGTCACCGGTCGAAACGCCACCGCCGCCAGCATCGCGGCCGACGCGGCGCAGGCGAGGATCGTCAACACTCTGCAGCACAACTGCTTGCGGCTGACGGGCTTCTCGGATCGTTCGGCGGCGTCCATGGCGGGTATTGTAGCGGACGCGGGGGCAAATGCCACCGGCTGCGGCAGAGCGGCGCGCCAAAAAACCCCGCCGGTGTCGACGAGGCTTTCGGTTCGCCTGGACTGACCCCAAGGGGACTCGAACCCCTGTTGCCGGGATGAAAACCCGGAGTCCTAGGCCACTAGACGATGGGGCCAAACATCTGCATCAAGGCGCCCCACCCGGACATGTGCCGGGAGAGTGTCTCCACGTTCTGTGGAGCGACGTAGCTTATACGAATTCACCGGATTGTCAACGCCGAATCGCTGAATTCAGTGGAATGTTCACTTGCCGTTCGATTGGTTCCGGCCTCGTCCGGCGAGCAGAAGTCCCAATTCGAACAGTAGATACATCGGCGCCGCCAAGGCGATTTGGCTGACGACATCGGGTGGAGTGAGCAAGGCCGCCACGAACGCGAGGGCCAGGACGACGTACTTTCGGCCCGTTCTCATGCGTTGGAGCGAAACCAGGCCCGTTCCGGCCAGGGCCAGCACGGCGATGGGGGTCTGGAAGCCGACGCCGAAGACCAGCGACAGCCAGGCGACGAAGGTGATGTAGTTATTCAGCGTAATCGCCGGGGTGATGAACCCGCCGTCGGAGCCCTCGACGACGCGAACCCGTCCGCCGAAAGCGTAGTGAAGTTCGCCGGTGGGGCCGTGGATCCAGAACTGCCCGTCGGCGGGATCGGCCGGGTCGGCCGCCAGCACCGGAGCTTGGGCGGGGGCGGTCGTCGTCGCCGGAGGATTGGCTGTTTGCGTCGTCGTCGCGGGCTCGTCGCGACTGATCGTGCGGAGGATCGGGTTGCCCAAGGTGGGCGTGGGGAAGTTGGCTCGACCGAAACCGATGAAGAAGCTCACGCAGATCGGCGCGATGACCACGAAGAAGAACGCCACGCCCATCGCGAACAGGACGGCGCTGAGGGGGACATACCGCTGAACGTGCCGCCGCTCGTGGGCGTGCAGGCCCGCGGCCACAAAACGCCATATCTGCCGCAGGCTGTAAGGCGCCGCGAGGATGAGCCCGCTGATGATGCAGACCTTCATGTACATCATGAACGGCTCGGCCGGCGCCAGCGTTCGCAAGCGGATGGGAAGGCCCCGGTACTCAAAGGCGACCGCGGCCGGCCAGCACATCAACGCCATGATCCGATCGCCGAACACCAGGCACACCGCCACGCCGACGCCGATGCCGATCAACGCGCGGATCAGGCAACTGCGCAACTCCTGGCAGTGCTCGCCCAGCGTCATGCGGTTTTCGTCAATGCCGGTCATGGTTGAGGCAGGCCCCTCTCGGGCGCGGCGTCCTATAGATACATCGATATCAGAACTCAGAAGGGCCGCCTCCGGCCGTCAGACGGACTCGGATCGCGGCCCTCCGGAACTTGTATCGGTCGGGCGTGTACTCAGGCGGTGTGCTCGTCCTTGTTGTCGTCCAGCGACGTGATATCCGCGGCCGCCTCGTCGACGGCGTCCTTCACCTCGCCGACCGCTTCGTTGACGTCGTCGACTTCGGCCTTGGCGCCTTTGAGGCTCTGCTTAAACTCGACCAGACTGCGGCCGAGATTCCTGCCCACCTCCGGCAACCGGCGGCCGAACACCAGCACCGCGATCACGCCGATGATGATGTACTCCGACGTCCCAAACCAGGCCAACATGTTCATAGCATATGCTCCCAGAACGGCATCTTGCGCCGTCGCCATCGCGGCTGCCGCGGGTGATCGGGCGCTTTCCAATCCTAATTGTACCAACGCCTGCGAGTTAGGACAACCCCAACAATAACCATGCGCGCAAAGCGCCCCGGACATCGCACCCCCGCGCCGTCGGCGCCTGGACGGATCACTCCCGGGCCAGCAGCTCTTTCAGCATCGCGGCGAACTGTCGTGTGGCTTTGCCCCGGTGGCTGATGGCGTTCTTCTCATCCGGCGACAGTTCGGCGGTGGTCACGTCGCGGTCCGGCAGGCGGAAGAGGGGGTCGTAGCCGAAGCCGTTGGCGCCGCGTTCTTCGTAGCCGATGCGGCCTTCGATGGCGCCGGAGGTTTCCGCCAGCGTGCGTTGGCCGTTGGAGAGGGCGAGATAACAGACGAACCGGGCCGTGCGGTTGGGGTCGGGGGTGTCGGCCAGTTCGCGAATGAGTTTGCGGTTGTTCGCCGGGTCTACCACGTCGCGCCCGGCCGATGGGGGGCATTCGTCGGCGGCGTAGCGGGCGCTGTACACGCCCGGTCGGCCGTCGAGAGCGTCGACGACGAGGCCGCTGTCGTCGGCCAGGCACCAGTGACCGGTAGCCCGGGCGTAGTACGCGGCCTTATCGGCGGCGTTTTCGGCGAAGGTCGCCCCGTCTTCGGCGGGCTCGGCGATTGGCGGCAGGTCGGCCAGGCCCAGAACCTCGACGGGCAACTCGCCCAATACCTGCCGGATTTCGCGGAGTTTACCGGGATTGCCAGTGGCCAGAACGATTGTTCGCACGGGGGACGGCTCCTTTCTTCGCGTCCGATCCCGGCGTCAGGATGACCATGCTCGGCGCTTTCGTGTGGCTCATCACTCTGCCGTGGCCATCCTTGCGGACGTTCTCGAACTCGCGGCCGTTATAGGCTCGCCAGGGGAATTCCCGCATCAGCCGCAGCAGGGCCCGGTCGACGGGCGTCTTGACTTCGCGCCGGATGGCTCTGCCACCGCCTTGGGGGATGACCTGCTCTTTGTCGATCTGCACGGCGTCGCGGCCAAACGACCCGATCGTCACACTCGACGATCGCGGGCCATGATGATAGTAAGCTTCCCGCCCTTCCTGACGCAACTGCCGGCAGTAGTTAACCGCGAAGTCGCGACGGCCCACGTACGGCGGCTTGGCCGCCGGCTGGTCCTCGAACACCGCCACCAACAGTGAGTAGGGCTCCCGGCACGAGGCGATGTCCCATTCGGAGGCGCCGGCGTCGCTGCCGGGCATGATTGCGACGATGGCGGCGCCGAAGGGGGCGATGCCGGTCTTGGCGCGGTGGGCCTTGGCGCGTCTCCGCGTCCGCTGGGCCGCCTTGTGCGAGTCGAACGCCCCCCAGTACAACTCGCTGCGATCTTCTTCGCTGATCACGAAGAGCCCACGCCATCCCAACTTCTCTTGCAGCGGCTTCAAGTTGTGCTCGTTGGCGATGCGGCTGTGGTTGGCGCCCCGGAACACTTTTAGCAGCACCGTGTACTGCACGCCGGCGGCGGGGGCGTTCTTCTTACGTCGGCGAGACGTCCGCGAAGCCGACGGCGTCCCCCCGGTGGTGATGCGGAGGCCGGCGGTGGTGTCGCAGCCGGTGTTCACAATGCTCAGGAGGGCCGTCGCCAGGAGCAGCGGGATGGTTCTTCGCATGTCGTCTCTTTCCTTACGAGCGCCGCCGCCGCTTGGGGCGGGCGATGGCTTGTTTCTGGATGGCGGCCAGTTCGCGGCAGCCGCGACGGGCCAGCGTGAGCATTTTGTCCAATTGCGTATGCGTGAACGTCCCATGTTCGGCCGAGCCCTGCACTTCGACGTATCGTCCGCCGGTGGTGACGGCGACGTTCATGTCGGTCTCGGCGGTGCTGTCTTCGGGGTAGTCCAAATCCAGCACGCAGGCGCCGTCGACGACGCCGACGCTGATGGCCGCGACGCCGGAGGTCAGTACGCCGGCCGGTACGACGCCGTCGGTTTCGGCCGCGGCCAGGGCGCGGGCCATCGCTACGTACGCTCCGGTGATGCCGGCGGTTCGGGTGCCGCCGTCGGCCTCGATGACGTCGCAGTCGAGGTTGATGGTGTTCTCACCGAGCCGATCCATCCGCACCACGCTTCGCATCACCCGCCCGATAATCCGCTGAATCTCCGTGCCGCGGCTGTCCGGCTTGCCGATCGGCCGTCGCTTCCTGCCCCCGGTGCTCGCCGGCAGCATGCCATACTCGGCCGTGACCCAGCCCTCACCCGAGCCCTCGCGCCACTTCGGCACGCCGCGGCTGAAACTGGCCGTGCAGATCACACGCGTATCGCCCACCGAGATCAAACAACTCCCGCTGGCCGAACCGATGAAATCCACCTCGATCTTCACAGGACGCAGCTCGTTGAGCTTACGCCCGTCGTGACGCTGGAAACGTGTTCGTTTGGTTGCCATAGGGGAAGAGTTTAGCGGACGGGAGGGGGATTGTCGATTTTCGATTGACGATTTGACGGCGAACGGCGAACGGCGAGGCCCGCAGGGCCGGTGGATTTGTAGCCCGGGGGCGTGAGCCTTCACCCTTACCCACATCTCGGCGAGGGTCCGGCGGTCCTATGGAGTGCGGCGGCCACGACGCCGCTTTGACTACTCCCACGGCAGCCAAAGCGGCGTCGCGGCCGCCGCACTCCATATCGCCCGTCCTTCCGTCGAAGATGTGGGCAACGGTGAGGGCGTAAGCCGCGAGGCAGAGGGACGACTACCCCAAGGACAAGCCTCGTATGGGGCGACAGAATTGTAGCCCGGGGGCGTGAGCCTTCACCCTTACCCACATCTCGGCGAGGGTCCGG
>CBDVCA010000133.1:0-8746 GCA_965372365.1 uncultured bacterium | reverse complement strand
TCCGTTTGTTTGTTTGGGGGCTTGTTTAAGCCAATGGGGGCCGGGCCCATTTAGGGGGGTAAGATTTGTTCGGCCGCGGGGGGGCAACCGTGCCCCCCCCCCCCCCGATACCAGCCCCGACAGGGGCGACACACGGACCGTATGGCCACGGGGTGTCGCCCCTATCGGGGCTTGGGAAGCTATGGGGCGGACCCTGCCGAGGCCCTGACGGACCGGGGGTACAAATCTGTCGGCCCTGCGGGCATCAACGGCAGATTCACTTGAGCGATCGAATCCAATTTCCAAGCGTGCTCTTGCATCATGGCCGAACGAATACCCGTCGCCCTTTCGGGAGGAGAGCCCGAGTTATTGAAAAGAAACTGTGAACGGTTACAGATCAAGATTGTCGGCAAATCGCCCGGGTCGCGACTTGCGAGACCGGCCGGACGCTCGTATGATATTGCTCGGTAACCCGTTGTTTTCGGGTTTGTTGGTGCATAGTTATCTTTGATGAGGACAGGGTGATGAGGTTTGTCTGCATTCTTGCGTTGATGGCGTCTGTTTCACTGGTTGGCTGCACGGGTTCGACGTATCGCGTTGAGGTCGGAAGCGAGTTGGTCAGCGATCCGACCAGCATCTCGGTGCAGGATTATGAGACGATCGCCCAGCGAATGGTCCGTTCGATGATCGGTCTCAGGCAGATCCAGAACGCCGCCGAACCTCCGACGGTGGCTTTCTTGGCGGTTGAGAATCGGTCGAACGATTTTATCGACAAGAAGGCGTTCCTGGAGAAGATGCGGACGCTGCTGATCAAGCATTCCGGCGGCCGCGTGGTTTTCCTGGATCGTCATCATCTCGATTCGCTCAGGCGCGAGCAGGCGGCCAAAGACGCCGGCGATCTGACCTCCTCGCGATCGGGCAAGTTCCTGGGCGCCGACTACTTCCTCACGGGCGTGATCAGTTCGATCAACGCCGCCGGCGGAAGTGAGAAGACCGTGTTTCGTCGCTATTCGTTCCGTTTGACCGATGCGCACACCAGTGCGATCATCTGGGAAGACGAGTACGAGTCGCAGTACTATCACCGGCGCGGGATGATGTATCGTTAGCGTCGGCTCGTGATCTGAGGCCGGCCAAGGGCGGCTGATGAATGAGTGTTGACCTACCTATCAACAATAAGGGAACTGGCATGATCGGGATGTATTCTAGAAGGCGTCGCCTAACGGCCGCCGTATGGTTTGTGCTTGCTATCGGGCTTGTCGGCGTGTTGGTCGGCGGATGCAGCCAACGGGCTCCGTCGAATCTGCCCCGCCTTTTCGGCCCCATAGCGTTTGATCCGCAGAGTCCTCACGCCTATCAACTCGGCCCGAAGTCCAAATACGTGACTCATGACGGCGAGTTGGTGAAACTCAGTAAGAAGAAGTTGCCTCGCATGGACAATGCCGACTTCGCGATGCTGGCGGCGAATCACGCCATGGTTGACGAAGCCGTCGGGGACATTCCGGGCGCCTTTCAGGCGGCGATGGATTCCCAGCGGGTGATGACCGGCATTGTGAAGGGCGAGAAGGGCAAAGGGGTGGCCGCGGCGATCGCTGATGAAAGTTTCAAGGTGTTTAAGGGCGAATGCTACGAAATCGCCATGCTCAACAGCCTTCTGGGCCTGTACAGCCTTCGAATGGGCGACAACGAAACGGCCGGGATCGGTTTTCGGCGTGCGATTGAAGCCGACAAGATGAGCAAGAAGGGGCTCCGGGACGACTTTCGCCTAGCCTTCTGGGGCCTGGGTATGGCCACCGTGGACAGCGATCCCGAGGCGGCCGGAGTGATGTTCGGAAAGTGCGGCTACAAGTCGCCGGAGGAAGTGGCCGCCGAGAACCTGGTGGTCCTGATCTCGATCGGGCGCCCGCCGTGGAAGCGGCTCGTCGGCCTGTACGGTGAATACGACTCGCTCACCATGGCCAATTACGAGCCGCGATCGGCCGAGGTGATCGTCGACGGCAAGTCTTTGGGCCAGGCGACCTCGCTGATCAATCTGTTTACCCAGAGCAAGGGCGTGTCCCGGTCGGGCAAAGATGTGGGCCAGGGCGCCAAGGCAGTCGGGAAGGCTGCGTTGGCGATCTTCGCCGGGGTGCTCGGCGGCAGCAATGCAATGAAGGCCGTCGAGAACGCCTATTCCATCAAAGCCGACACTCGCACCTGCTATATGTTGCCCAACGAGATCCACGCTCTCAGCGCGAAGTTGACGCCGGGGATGCACACGGTTCGCGTGAAGTTCCGTAACGCAGAAGGAGTCGAACTACCTCGCTATGAGCAGGTATGGCATTACGTGCAGGCTCCGAAAACCGGGCGGAACTACCTGGCGGTTCGTAGCGAGTTCGATCGCTGCAATGTGCAGGGCCCGATTGCTTTCACCCGAGTCAACAAAGCCAAGACCGACAAGAAATCCAATGTCACGACGATTCGGTTCCGGGTTCGCAACCTTCCGGGCGTTGGCGTTGGCGACAAGCTTCAGGTCTGCCATTTCTACCGGCTCCTGGAGAATCGTTGGGACATGCAATACAACTGGCGATACACACCCATGGCCTATAACAACAAAGGCGAGGCGATCGGGTATCCGGGCGCCAAGCATCGGATGCAGGATTACGAAATCGGCCTGATCGGGGTGGCTACGGTCACCGAGATCAAAGGCGACCAAGGCATGGCCCGGATGGAATCGCTGACGACGGACTACGTTCCCCAGCCCGACGACATGGTGACCGCAGCCCGCAAGCAAGGCAGGCTGTGGCGGTAGAGGGTGGGCCGAAATCGTTCGTCACCCGATCAGATGAGTTCGCCTCCGGTGAACGAGGAGTAGAGATGAAGAGTTGTCAATGGATGATTGTCGTTGTGCTTTGGGCGTCGATGGTTTGCCTGGTTGGCGGTTGCGGGCGAGACCCGCAGATCAAGGTGACGCCGTTCGTATTGAAACCGTGCGTCGCCCAGCCGGTCGAAGCCGAACCCTCCGGCGCGTTGGCGATGGGGACGCGTCCGTATGAAGAGGCGATCGCCGGCGGAGCGTCCGCCCGCAAGTAGAACAGAAGCCACGCCTGCTCTGGGCTCCGACGATGGGGGCGGCGGACGCGTGGGCCGGTTTTTCTCTTGCCGTGAAGGAGATGGGATATGACGGGCTTGACTAAGAGCTGTGTCGGACAGGGTATGGCTGTTCTTCTTGTGGCGACGGCTTTGCTGGCCGGATGCAGCGACGCCTCGGCCCCGATACGGGGCGTTGCAGGTTTGCCCGTGCAGCAGACCGCCAAGGTCATCACCAAAGACGCCGCGTTGAAGCGGAAGGCCCGGCTGGTTCAGTTGAAGGTTGAGCGAACTGAGGCCGATCTTCTTCGCGTTCGGTTGGGGATCCTGAACCACGACGACGACAGCCTCTGGATCGATATCCAGGTGCTCTTCTATGACGCCGACGGCTTCGAGCTTGAGAAAACCAACTGGCAGCCTCTGCTGCTGCAGACCGACCAGGTGACGTATTTCGACACCGTGTCCCTTTCTTCGCAGGCGCGGGATTACAACGTGTTCTTGCGGAATGCACGCGAGACTGAGTCTGAGTAGTTTGGCGCCGGCGCCGCGGCGTCGGGCGCGATGGCGATAGGAGTCATAAGTCATGACCAGGCAACAATGTGTTACGTCGGTTCTTCTGAGTGTGCTTGTGGTGACCGTAGCGGTGATCGTCGGCTGTGAAGCCCCGATCGGACGGGCGCCTCGCGCCGATGCCCCGCCTCCGGCCAACGCGCCCTTGGCGGATGCGCCCCAGCAGTACAGCTACGAGCATGAACTCCGCCCCGACGCGAGCATGGCGATGCGAATGGCCGACGCCCGGCGGGAATACGTTGTGGCCGTCGCTCGCGTGGGCGACTCCGGCGACGTGGATTCGCCGTTCGGTGATCGCAAGGTCGTCACGAGGGTCGGCGAGATCAACGCTACGGTCACCGCCGCCGGCGAGACGACGACGGTCGTTGTCGGCGTCGATGATTCGCTGCGCAGCGAATCGATCAAGCCCGAGCCGGTTCCGGCCGGTTTCACCCGGCGCGCCCGAAGGCAGATCATTTCCGAACTCCAGAAGGCCGGTTGTTTCACCTTGGTGGAACGCGAGAGCATCAACGACATTATCCGTGAGTTGGAGTTCGGCGAGTCTCGCTGGGCCGCCAAGGACGCCGAAACCGCCGAAGGGGCGTTGGCGAAGGTTCGCTACATCGTCAAGGGCGGCCTCGAAGTCAATACCGGGGCGATCTTCGAATCGCTCAAACCCGCGACCCCTGACAATTGGGTCGGTACGGCCGGCTTCCCAGCGGAGGCCTCCGACTCGCCGTACCTGTTCCGGCTTCGCATGTACAGCGTCCGGACGGGCATTATCGTGGCCGTCGCCGATGGGTACGGACAGGGACCCCGAGAGGCGATCGACAACGCGGTCAAAGCCCTGAAGAGCCTTGTGCTGCGGAATCACCGCGGCGGCGATTCGGTCGCGGGCGACTGATCGTTCCATCGCCTCAGTCGGGGTCGGTGTAACCGGGAATCGTCCGCATAGGTTCGGCCCAAGGGTGGTCCTGGCGCCCCAACGCGGCGTCGGGATCGGCCGAGATGGTCGGCTGGGGGTACAGCTTCCAACCGTTGTCGTCGAGATCGGCGGTGTGGCCGCGTGAGCGGTAATGCTCCCAAAGCCGATCCCGCATCTGGGCGGTCTTCGTTTGGCACACGGGTACTTCGCCGCGGCTGCGCGTTTCTTCCGGATCGAGGACTCGGTCGAACAGGAACTCCCGCCGATCGGCGGCCGAATAGACGTATTTCAGCTCGCGCGTGACCGCCATGTGCAAGCCGGTCGCGGTACTTGTAGCGGTTCTGCACCCGGTTGATATGCACGTGCAGAGCTTCGGCGGCCAGGCGGTCGATATTCGGCGTCTTGATGACCGGGTTGCCCGAAGCGCCGAAGGCGTCGGCTCGCATCTGGTCGGTGAAGATGAACAGGATATTCGGTTGATTCATGGCGTTCTCAATAGCTGGGGCTGCGTGAGGGCTATTTGACTGGAACCTCAGTATAGCGAGTGCGGCTTGACGTCTGAATAGCCCATGTCCTTTCATCCAGGGGCAAACGCCTGTTGCCCATCGGCCGACGTGGGGTATAGTGTTCGTCGATTGCCGGCGGTATGGAACTGCCGGCGACGTCGAGATGAAAGGACGGCAATGGCGACCAAGAGAACCGATAAAAAACCCCTGGAAATCCGTGGGATCATGCTCGATTCGGCCCGGCTGATGGAGCGGCATGAGTTCTACTTCGCGCTGCTGCCCCAGTTGGCCGAGTGGGGGATCAACACCCTTTGGTGGCATTTCATCGACGACCAGGGATTCGGCGTCAAGCTGGATTCGCACCCGGAGTTGGCCACGCCGTTTGCGTTCTCCAAGCCCGAGGTGCGAAGGTTCATCGAGACCGCCGCGGCTGTTGGGATCGATGTGGTTCCCGAGGTCGAAACGCTTGGTCACGCCGGGTATCTTCTGCGGTTGCCCCAGTACGCCCACTTGGCCGATGGGAATCGGGCTGGCTTCAACGCCGCGTGCCCGTCGCAGCCCCAGACGCTGGAGTTGATGAGCGAGATCGTTACCGAGGTGGCCGAACTGTTCCCCAGCGAGTACCTGCACGCCGGGCTCGATGAAGTGAACTTCGGCGAGTGCAAGCGTTGCGCCCGTCGCGGCCGCGGCAAACCGAAGTGGTGGGTGTACGCCGAGCACGTCAAGGCGATGCACAAGATCATCACCGGTCTGGGCAAGCGGATGGTGATGTGGGCCGATCACATCGAAGACGCTCCGGCGATGCTCAAGAAGCTTCCCAAGGATATTCTCATGGCGCATTGGCAGTATGCCGGCGCCGATACGACGATCCGGCCGCGACTGGACCCGGTGGTCATCGAGCGCAGCTTGGACGCTGGTTTCGAGTGCGTCGGCGCCCCGGCGATGGCGTGGTTCGGCACGATGATTCAGCCGCGTGCGTGCGATCTCGACGTCATGGACGGCATGGCCTTCGCGGCTTCGCGCCTGCGACGCAAGGGCATGCGGGGGATGGTCAACACTTGGTGGATTCCCGGTCGAATCCTCCGCGATACCGGCCTGATGGCCGCGGCGTACACCGGTGAGATTCTTAACGCCGGGGGCGGCGTCGATCGGCACGCGTTCGCCCGGCGGTTCGCCAAGCGGTATTTCGGCCTCGCTGACGCCAAGGCGTCGAGGGCGCTGATGGATATGCACGCGCTGGCCCCCAACATGAACGAACTGGAGGCCTTGCTGTGCGAGACGACCTCGGCGGTGGTCGATGCGGTCGCGATGGCCCGCGACGAGGGTTTTGGAGCCCGCGCCGAGAGGATCGACGCGTGCGTCGTTGCGCTGACGGCGGCGAGGACGAAGGTGAAGCGGAATGTGGACGTGTACGACGCCCACGTGTTGGCGGCGCGAATCGCCGCCGCCTGCATGGACAACGCACGCAAGATGCTCGTCGTCTACGACGCGTGCTGGCGGGCCGGATTGCTGCGTAACGCCAAGGCGCCCGGCTCCAAAGTCGCCCAACGACTCGCCCCGGCGGTCGAGGCGTTCGAGGCGATGGTCGCGGCGATCGACGAGATGGCCAAGCTCACGGCCGTCGAGTGGGACCGGACGCGGCACAGTCGCGATGCCGCCAAGCACGTTAGCGACGCCGCCTCGACTCCCTGCGGCCGGGCGATGCTCCTGGGCCGGTTGGCCCGTTCCCGCATTGCGATCCGGCAACGGCGGGCGGGCTTCGTCAAGGCCTTGGCGGTGTGCCGACGCGGCGGGCCGGTTCCGTCGTGGGGATGATGTGGCCGCGGGCTGGAGATTTGCCGGTGGGGGATGGCGAATCGCGCCGGTGTGTTATAATTACCATGACCGGCGTATTACGCCGGAAAAGGCATGGTTTCTTGGGGGGCGTCGGTATGTCGATCGCGTACGAGATTCACTCTGAATCGCGCCTCATCGCATTCCGGCTCATCGGCGACTTCGTGGTGAAGGACTTCCGCGTCGCTTGGGCTGAGATTCTCCGGGATCCGCTCTTTTTCAAGGGTATGAACGCCCTGTGGGATCTCCGGGCCGGGACGCTGGCCACGCTTACACGCGACGGGGTGTTCGCAGGGCGGGGCGCTGTGTTGGAGATGATCGACCAAAGGGGCGGAAAGTGCAAAGTGGCCCTCCTGGCGGCCGAGGACTTCGAGTACGGCATGGTCAAGATGATGGAAATCCTTTGCGAGAACGGCATTCCGTTCGAGGTAAGAGCGTTCCGAGACTATGACGAATCACTGTCGTGGCTGGGCGGGTCGGCCCCGGTGGCCGCCGATGGGTAGGGGGCCGATGGAATTCGCACCGGGGCTTCGTTGGCGGCGGCCGTTGTCAAAGAGGCAAACCCGTCGCAAAGGGGGGGCAATGCCGATCAAATACCATATAGATCCCGACGCCAACCTCATTACCTTCAGGCTGATCGGCGATTACCGGCTTGATGAGGCCCGCCTTGTCTGGCGGGAGATCTTCGACAGCGAACTGTATCGTAAGGGTATGAATTCGCTGTGGGACATGCGGCATGGGACGCTTCGCAGATTGACCAAGCGGGGTGCACTGGCTGTCCGCGACGCAACTATGAAAGCGGACAAGTTGAGGGGCCACTACAAACTGGCGATTGCTGTGGTTACGGAAGTGGACTACGGAATGGCGAGAATGCTGACGATTCTCTGTGATGAAGCGGAGTTCGAATCTCGGGTCTTTCGCGATTACGACGAAGCCGTCCAATGGCTCAGCGAGCCGTCGAGTCCGCAGAACCCGCAGGGTTGCACCACAGCCGGCCGAACCGACGAGCCGACCTGAATCTACGCCCGTAACTCCCGCACCGCCTTCGATACCGTCTTGCCGTCGACGGGGGCGCCGGCCGGCTTGATCGCCTTCATTGCCGCGCCCGTCGCTGCTCCGTCGTTGGGGGCGGCCCTGATCGCCGCCAGCGTGTCTTCGGCGCCGAGGAACTGCTTCACCTGCTCCAGATCCCACATCTTCGGCAGCAGCGAATCCAGAATGGCGTTCTCTTCTTCCAAACGCGAATGATCCGCCTCGGGCCTGGCGGCCATCGTCTCGCTATTGGAAGCCATCAGCTTGCGGAGAATCTTCTCGGCCTGCGCTTCGGTGAACTCGCCCCCCCGAGTCTGAGCGGTCTGCAACTCGCCCAGAGCCAGCCTGAGGATGCTCTTCTCCACCTCGCGATGCTCACGCATGGCGGTCTTGATTCTGCTACGCATTTGTTCTTCGAGTGTCATGGTATGCTCCTGGGATACTGCTTGTTACCTTGGGGCCGCGGCAATTGTATTGCGGCGCAAACGCGAGTCTAAGTTTCCCCAAAGACATGCGAAAAGACGATCTGCACCTCATGCAGAAACTTCCGGAAAGAATGGCAACGTTCAGCAGCGTCAAGGTTGAAGCTCGCGGCAAATCTCGGCTGGTCAACCGTTTCCGAGTAAGCGAAACCCGCGCAGATGTGTTCCTTCAGGTGTCGCTTGGGGTTTGAGATCGCTTCGGGGTCAGGAAAGCATGCGGTGACGTCCCGTCCGGCAAGTGTGGACAAATCAGGCAGGAACCAGGACTCAAACTCCGTGTTCGCAAGGACTGCTCGCACAGTGACGTCGGGGCGAGCTTTCTGTGCGGATTCCTGCAATCTCGGACCCAATGTGGCGGGACACGATTCATCCGC
>CBDVCA010000132.1:0-8776 GCA_965372365.1 uncultured bacterium | reverse complement strand
CTAGCAGCCCGTTGAAAAAGCTATTCCTGCTACGATCGGCTCAATGGCCTGTGCGTCTGCGTCAGAAATACTCGGCAATGCTAAGGCATTGCCTGTGTTGTCTTCCTTGATGCTCGCCCATTTAGCCCGATCTCGCGACGGAATCCATTTTTCAACGGACTGCTAGCCCTTCCGGTCGCCCAGAACGCCCAAGCCCACGCGTCCGGCGGGGTCGCCGTCCCAGGCGTGTGTTTTGATCGCTTCGGTGATGCGTTGGGCGAGGCGGACGGCGGCGAAGCCGGCTTCGGCTGAGGCCGCGGGCGTTTCGCCTTGTTCGATGCTCTTGACGAACGCCTCGGCCTGACGCCGCAGCGGCTCGGTGGAATCGTCCACGTTGAGCTGCTCGATGTTGACGAGGCTCTTGTAGTCGCCCTGCCGGGCGAGTTCGGCCAGGTCGTCGGCGTCCATGTCGCGGGCCATTTGCAGCAGGTCGAGGTTGGTGCTCTTCTGGACGACCAGGCCGGTCTTGGCCTGATAATCGACCGACAGGTAGGCTTCTTCGCTGAAGACCCTGACCTTGCGTTCGGTCTTGATCGCCAGGCGGCTGGCGGTGATGTTGGCGACGCAGCCGTTGGTGAAGCGGATTCGGGCGTTGGCGATATCTTCGGTGGCGCCGATGACGTTGACGCCCACGGCGTCGACCGATTCGACCTCGTCGCAGCCGGCCAGCATATGGACGATATCGATATCGTGGATCATCAGGTCGAGCACCACGCCGACGTCGGTGGAGCGGAAGGTGTAGGGGCTGATCCGGTGCGATTCGATGAACTTCGGGCGGATCGCGTACTTCTTCATGGCCATCACCGCCGGGTTGAACCGCTCGGCGTGGCCGACCTGCACGATGACCTTGTTCTTGCGGGCCAGTTCGATAAACTCTCGCCCGGCGTCCAGATCGTCGGTCAGCGGCTTCTCGATCAGCACGCTTTTGCCGGCGGCCACGAAGGGGCGGGCGATGTCCATGTGGCGGATCGTCGGCGCCGAGATGATCGCCGCGTCGACGAGGTCGATCAGTTCGTTGGGGTCGCTGAAACTGGCGCAGCCGCGTTGGGCGGCCACGGCTTCGGCGGCCGCGGCGCTGGTGTCGGCGACGCCGACCAACTCGACCTCGGGCATTTCGGAAAGGACTCGGGCGTGCAGCTTGCCCATACGTCCGGCGCCAATCACGGCCATTTTCAGCGGCATGAGGATTCCTTTCGGATCATTTTCAGCAAAGAGTCGGGGAGGTACGCGTCGGCCTCGGGTGGGATTTGGTTACGGAACCGTTCCCGATATCGCCCGAAATGGCCGTCAAGGCACTCCCTGCAGAAGCGGCACACATACGCCACCTCCGGGTCCGTGGTCGCGTTTTCGACGGTGTCGATCTTTCCCGCCATCGCGGCCGGGTCGTCGAACAGGTCGGCCAACGCCTTCCGCAGCAACGACTCGTTCCGCTCGCCCAAGGCCGCGGCGGCCATTCCGGCTTCGTGAACGCCGCGGATCATCGGATGGCCCCAGTAGGCGTGTTCGCTGTAGAACCGGACGTACGGCGGCACGTCGCGTCGAACGGGGATCCGCGGGCCCACGTAGGCGTATCGCCCGATGCGTACGAAGTGATGCACGCCAGTCATGTCGCCGACGACGGCGCCGACGTCGATGAAGATGTGCCCGGCCAGCAGAACCTTACCGCCGAGGCGAACGCCGGAGGTCACATAGCAGTCGTGCGCCACGTGGCAGGCGTCGGAGAGGATGTTATCGTCGCCGAGGTAGGTAACCCAGCCGCCCAGCTCGGTGCCAACGTTGAGGGTGACATTCCGCCCGATTCGGTTGCGGTCGCCGATCAGCAGCCAGGTCGAGCCGCCGCGGTATTTGAGGTCCTGGGGCTCCCCGCCGATGACGCTGCCGGAGCCGATGACGTTGTCGGCGCCGATGCGGGTATGGCCCAGCACCGTCACGCGACGGTCCAGACGCGTTCGGGGGCCGATGTTGACGTTGGGGCCGATGACGCACCAGCGACCGATGCGGGCGTCGGGGTGGATAGCGGCCTCGGGGGCGATCTCGCTCAAGACGGTGAGGTCGGTCATGACTCAGACGCCTTCCTTGCTCGCGGCGGCGGGGTGAGCCTGGAGGAAGTCCACCAGATAGCGTTCGTGCTCGCCAAGGTCGTCACGGGCGGCCAGTTTCGCCACGGTCTCTTCGGTCGGCTGTTCGGATCGATCGAAGAGGGTTCGGAACAGCTCCTTGAGGCTGCCGACCTGTTGTTCGGTGAACCCGCACCGGCGAAGGCCCAGCGCGTTGACGCCTCGAACGCGGAAGGGGAACCCGTGCAGCACCGCAAACGGCGGCGCGTCGCGATCGATGCCGGTGTACCCGCTGGTGAAGCTGAACTGTCCGACGGTGACGTCGGCCTCGGTTACGGTGAACGCCGCGGCCCATACGTGGGTTTGGAGGCGGGTCCGCTCGGCAAGTTGGCTGTAGTTGCCCAGCACGATGTGGTCGCCGATGACGACGTCGGCGCCGATCGAGCAGCCGGTCATCAGCAGGTTATCGCTGCCGATCTGCGTGCCGCGATCGGTCGACGGGTCGCCGGCGAAGATGACCGAATGCTCGCGGATATTGTTGCGGGCGCCCATGCGAACCCATCCGGCTCCGTTGTCGTCGGCGTGGCCGATGGCGGCATAAGGGTAGATATGACAATCGGCGCCGATCTCGACGTGTCCGTCGAGGGTGACGTTGTTGTCCACGTGAACACCGGAGGCGATGTGGACGTCGGGGCCGATGTAACTGAAGGCGCCCACGACAACGTCCTCGGCCAAGTTGGCCGGGCAGGCGATAATCGCACGTGGTGAAATAGGGGGCATATAATTACGTCGCTTTCACTTCACTATCGTATGGTTGTCCGGTGTCAGGTTGCGTCTTCGTCAACGAGCATGAACTTGATTTCCGCCTCGGCCGCCAACTGGTCGCCGATCATCGTTCGGCACTTGCAGTGGCCGGTTCGTCTGCGAATGTGCAGCGCTACGGCCTCGATGATCAGTTGATCGCCCGGCTTGGCTGCACGGCGGATCTTGACCCGGTCCATACTGATCAGCAGCGCCACCTTGCCGGTGTTGTCCAGCCGACGGCTCAGCAGCACTCCTGACAGTTGGGCCATCGCCTCCAGCACCAGCACCCCCGGCATGACCGGCTGGCCGGGGTAGTGGCCCTGGAAGAACGGCTCGTTGATCGTCACGTTCTTGAGCCCCACCGCCTTGCGGTCGCCGTCGAGTTCGATGATACGGTCGATCATCAGGAACGGGTAGCGGTGGGGGAGGATCCGCTGAATATGGCGGATGTCGAGCAGGGGCTTGCCGATGGCCTGGCGGCTTCGGTGGCTGGCGGTCACCTGCTCGGTCAGTTGCTTGACCAGTTTGTGATTGAGGGCGTGACCGGATCTGGAGGCCACAATGCGTCCCGCCAGCGGCCGGCCGAACAGACGCAGGTCGCCGATCAGGTCGCACACCTTGTGACGAACGCACTCGTCGGGGTATCGCAGTTTGTTGTCGATGGGGCCGTCGTCGCCGATCACCAGCAGATCCTCGGCCGTCAGATGCGTTCCGAGCCCCTGGGCCCGCAGCGCCTCGGCCTCTTCGGCGAGCACGAACGTACGGGCGGGGGCGATGTCGGCGGCGTAGTCGTCGACGCCGAGGCGGAACGCCAGCACTTGGCGACCGATGGCCGGATGGCCCGAGTAGTCCATATCGTAGAGAATGTCGAGGTTGTCGCTGTCGCCGGGCATGGCGCTGAGCATGGCGTCGCCGTCTTGGGCGACGACCGGCTCGGTGATGACGTAGGGCGTCGTCTCGGCGTCTTGGGCCGTCACGCCGCCGGTCAGCAGGGCGTCGAGATACGGGCGGGCCGAGCCATCCTGGCCGGGGGTCTCGGGGCCGTTCATTTCGATCAGGAGGTTGTCCAGACCGACCCCGGCGACGGCCGAGAGCACATGCTCGACGGTTTCGATCGAGGCGCCGCCGCTGTGGAGCGTGGTGCGACGGGCACGCTTGCCCACGTTGGCCACCGTGGCGCTGATATGCACGGGTGGGTCCAGATCGGTCCGAACGAACACCACGCCGGTATCCGCCTCAGCCGGGCGGAAACGCAATCTGCACGCCTCGCCGGTGAACAGGCCGCGACCTTGAACCTCAACCGCTTGGGCGATCGTTTTTTGCTGCTTCTTCGAGGGCATCCAGTCTCTTCTGTAACTTTCGGGTGAGATCCCACATCTCGGGGATCTTGCCATAGAGTCTCAACGAACGACGGTGTTGGGAGATCGGAACCGCCATGATTCCGCCGATCGCCTTGCCGGGCTCCACGTCCAGAGCCACCGCCGAGTACGCGGCCACTTGTGTGCCGGCGCCGACCTTGACATTATCGCGAACGCCGGAGTGTCCGCCAAGGGAAACATAGTCGCCCAATTCCGAACTTCCGCCGAGGCAGACCAGGCCGGCCAGCACGCAGCCGCGACCGACTTGGCAATTGTGGGCGACCTGCACGAGATTGTCGATTTTCGTTCCGTCGCCGATCCGCGTGGCTCCGAATTTAGCCCGGTCCACGCAGGAATTGGATCCGATTTCGACATCGTCGCCGATTTCGACGTCGCCAATATGGGGCGTTTTCCGGTGGACGCCGTCGCGGTGGTAGTACCCGAACCCGTCGGCGCCGATGACGGCGTTAGGATGAATCCGACACCGCTTGCCGAGCCGGCATCGCTGGCGAACCACCACCCCGGGGAACAGGATCGACCCGTCGCCGATCACTACGTCATTGGCCAGGCAGACATTAGCCGACAGTGCGACGCCGTCGCCGACGACGGTTCCGGCGCCCACGACCGCGTGGGGGCCGATCGCGACGTCGGCGCCGATACGGGCCGTCGGGTCGATGATCGCCGTCGGATGTACACCGGCGGGGGGCAGGTCTTCCGGCTCGCCCGCCGCGGCCAACGCCCGGGCGAACGCGTCGGTCGGGTCGTCGACCCGCAGGGCGGTCATGCCCTCGGGGGTGGCAACGCCAGGGGCCACGATCGCAGCCGAGGCGCTCGACTTGCCCAAAGCTCTGCCTCGGGCGGCGTCGACGGCGAAGGTCAAGTCGCCCTCGCCGGCGCGGTCGACCGACGCGAAGTCGGTGATCATCACCTCCGCGTCGCCTTCTACGTGGGCTCCGATCGTTTCAGCGATCCGCCCGGCTGTCTGTGGTTTGGGCCTCATCTTCAGTGCGTACCATCACCCCCCGGTGCTCCCGACCGCTACTCCGGGTTGTACTGGGCGTTCAGCCGATGGACGACGGCGTCGGTGATGTCGACCTCGGCGCTGTGGTACAGCACCTTGTGGCCGGTAATCAGTTCGGCCGACGAGGCTTTTGCGCCCTCAGGACTCTGGCTGACCACGATCTGGAAGCCTCGTTCGACGGCGACGGCTTCGACGGCCGCCACGACCTCGGCGTACATCACCGACGAGGCCCGACGTTGGCGGCTCTGCACACGCACCTGCTGAACTTCCTGCCACACCTTCAACTCCGCGACCTTCAGTTCCAGCGTCTCAAGGGTCTGGTCGAACGCCGGCGACGTCGGCGACAGTTCCTTCAGTTCCGCGTCCATCGCGTCCAGATCGGCTTTGCGCGTCTTCCTCTGGGCTTCAAGCTCTTGCAGCATGGCGTTGAGCCCCATGGCCTGATCTTCGGCTTTCTTGTAGCGCCCGAACGCCTGGGCGACATCGCATACCGCCACCGGCCCGGCGGTCGGGGTCGCGGTCTGATCGGCGGTGACCTGTCCAAGCCAGCCGGCCGCGGCGAAAGCGGCTATGGCCGCGACGACGAACAGTCGAGTCGATTTCATGCTGTTTCCTCTCGAGCTAGATTCCAGTTGAACGGGCATACGGTAGCAGGCCGGGGAGCATTATTCAACGCCTCGCAGGGAGATAACTCCTCCCGAGCCCACCCGGCGTCGGGCGCCAAGCTCCGAAACGGCCAACCACGGCTCACGCCTCCGTGGCGGGGCGGGGCGGGTCTTGGGGCTGGGGCCGGCGTGATGGATTGCGTGTAAGCCTCTGTACGAAAAACGATTAGAATGTCCACCCAATCGAGAAGCTAATCTGCTCGGTCCTGTCGGCGGGATCCTCTTCGATCGGCCAGGCGATGTCCAGGCTCACCGGGACCGGGCCCATCATGGGGATGAGCAGTCGGATGCCGGCGCCGACGCTGACGCGCCAGGTCTGGATCGAGACGTTCTTCTCGACGGTTCCCGAGTCGATGAAGACGACGTATCGAAGAGTGTCGGCCACCAGGGGGGCGCTGTACTCGGCTCCGACGTAGGCCAGGAAATCGCCGCCGATGGGGTCGTCATTGTCGGCGTCGGCCGATCGCGGCCCGATGCCTCGGAACCTGAAGCCGCGGACGCTTCCGATGCCGCCGCCGTAGAGTCGGTTCCAGATCGGGGCGTCGCCGAGAATGAAGGAGGTGTTGCCCTTGACGGCGATGATATGCTTGCGGTCGAGGGCGTCGATGTGCGTCGTCCAGTAGTGCTTGTAGGCTAACGACAGCTCGGTGAACGAGTAATCGCCGGCGAACTGCTGGGCGCTCAGGCGGATATGGTCGCCGGAGGCCGGCTGCCAGCGGCTGTCGGTAAGGTCTCGCACGAGCATGCCTTGGAAGCTGACGGTTGTGTGCGATCCGGCGTCGGCCCTGGCCTCGCTGGAGACGTTGACCTTGAAGTCGTCGATCGTGGTCGCCGCCACCCGGGCGGCCATCTCGCTGTACCAGCGGTTCTTGAACAGTTTGCCGAGGCTGACCATGGCTCCGGAACTGGATTCGGTGTACTTCTCGCGTTCGCGTTGGAAGGTGAACAGCCCGGCGCCCAACCCGATGGGCCGATCGAACAGGAAGGGCTCCCGCCAGTTGATCTTGCCTCGGGACACGTCGTCCCCGACTTCCAACGCCACTTGCAGGGTCTGTCCGTCGCCTTTGGACCCGCGTCCGCTCATGATATCGGCCCATGAAGTGGCGACTTCGGTCCAACTGAAGTTCCTCTGGAGGAATCGGATGGTTCCGACGAGGCCGCTGTTGGTGCTGAAGCCGGCGCCGAAGGTCAACTCGGCGGTCTGGCCTTCTTCGACGTCGACCAGGAGGTTACGGGTGTTTTCGTCGTCGTCGCCGCCGTAGGGGCTGAGGGTGGCCCTGGCGAACAGCCGGCTCTCGCCAAGTTGCCGCTCGCCCTTCTTCATCGCCAGCGTATTGAACACCTGCCCGGGGTACATGGTCATCTGTCTTCGGATGACGTGATCTTTGGTGATGTCGTTGCCGCGAATCGTCACCCGTCCGAGGCGGAACAGGTCGCCTTCATGGATGTGGTACTGAATGATCAGTTTCGCCGGCCGGGTTTCGTCGTTTTCATCGGGGGCGGAGAACACCGTCTGATGGCCGACTCTGGCGTCGACGTACCCGACTTCTCCGAAGGTGTCTTGCAGCGTCTGGACATCGCGCCGCAACTCCAGGGCGTTGTAGTACCGCCCGGGGACCATGACGACCCGCTTGAGCAGTTCGGCGTCGGAAAAGACCGTCGCGCCAACGAAGCGGATCTCGCCGATCCGGTAGCGAGGCCCTTCGTGGACCAGGAAGGTGACCGAGGCTTTGTCCTTGGCGGGGTTGAACGTCAGCTTGCTGGAAACCTCCGCGTCGAGGTAGCCCTCATCGCGGTAAAAGTTCCGCAACGACGCCACGTCTCGGGCCAGTTGGGGGCGGTCGAGTTTTCCCTGCGTCAGCAGCCAGATGGCTCGCTTGGTCTTGATCTGCCGGCGGAGTTTGTAGTTGCTGAACGATTGGGTGGTCTCGAAGTCGAAGTCGACTGATTTGACCGCAACCTTCGGGCCTTCGACGATGACGAACACCACCTGCAGACGGTTGCGAAGCGCCGCCGCGTCGACGGTTACCGCGGCGAAGTAGTACCCCTTGGAGAGGTAGAAGTCTTCGATGGCCATTCGCGCCAGCGCCACTCGGCTGGGATCGACGGGATCGTCGGCGCCGATGGAGATCTCGTCGCGGAGTTTCTTCTGGGAGATCGACTTGGCCCCCCGCAGCAGCACCGCACTGATGAGCTTGCGTTCGGTGACGACGAAGGTGACCACCAGACCTTCGGTGGTGGGGGCCTTGACGACGACGACGTTGTCGAAACGACCGGTTTCCATGAGCCGTCGCTGATCGGCCCGGGCGACCTTCTCGCTGAAGCGGCTCCCTTCGCGCATCATCACATGAGCCAGCACGGCGTCGTCGCTCATGCGGCGGGCGCCTCGGACGGAGATCTCGATGACCGTCTGATCGTCGGTCGGAGCATCATCGCCCCGGGCGGGGGGAATCTGGCAGAGGCCGGCCGCGAGCAAAAGGGCCGTTACGGCCGCAACACGTTGAATTGGGATCACTGAACCTTCCGCCATGAGAACGAATCGAACAAGACCAACGGGCCGCCTCGCGCCGAAAAGCCGCTACGCAACCCGTTCACGACCAATCAGGATCATACGGCCGGCGCGGGTGAAGTCAACGCGTTTCCGCCGGACGAGGGGAACGGAGAACGGCGAACCGCAGAATACCCAACACGGAATTTCGAATTTCCAAGTAACGGCGAACGGAGAACGGCGAACCGCAGAATATCCAACACGATATTTCGAATTTCCAAGGAACGGCGAACGGAGAACGGCGAACCGCAGAATACCCAACACGGAATTTCGAATTTCCAAGT
>CBDVCA010000131.1:0-8798 GCA_965372365.1 uncultured bacterium | reverse complement strand
CTATCTACATGTGATGGCGTCACACGTCTCTTGACCCCCCGCACTGCGGGGGGCTAGTAACGGCGGGCACTCGTCAAACCAACTCCCCACTAATTCGTCATGAACCATATGATTCATATTGGCCTCCGTACCGAAAGCATACCTCCGGCGCCCACTGCAACCTACGCCTGACGCAATATACACGCGCGAACTGACTTCGTGCGTGCGGCGTTCCACACACCAACTACATGCCGTCGCCCTCGCGGGCTATCGGCGCCGGCTTTTGCACATTACCCTTGGCTACGTCGTCTCTGCGGCTCCTACCGCCATTTCGACCTCCTCGGCGACCTTGGCGGGGGCCGGCACGATCAGCACCGGACAGGAGGCGTGCTTGACGACCGCCTCGGCGACGCTGCCCATCAGCAGGTGGTACAGGGCGCCATGGCCGTGAGACCCGATGATAATCAGGTCGGGCTTGAGGCGATCGACTTCGGCGACGATCTTCCGCACGGGCACGCCGGGCACCAGCATGGAGGTAACCTCCAGCCCTTCCTGGCGAAACGTATCCTGATGCTTCTGGAGCGTCAGGTGCTCCTCTCGCAGGTGGCGTGCGACGCTGTCGCGGATGTACGCCGGACCGACCTCGTAGCCGATGAAATCCGGCTCCGGGGCCGCGACGTGGATCAGCGTGATTTTGCCGCCGAATTGCCGGGCAAACCGCCGGGCCTCGGCGAGCACACTTTGAGTAATGTCGGAAAAGTCGATCGGAACGAGGATGTTACGGAACATAACGACCTCCCTCGACTTGCAAACGAAGCGACTACTTACATTGAATTATAGGACCTTCGCGCCCCCGCTGACCCCCTCCGACCCTTGACGGCGCAGCGATGGTGACGGCAGGTTGTCTGCCAGAAGCGGGTTAGGGAAATGGGCGGGTCGGTCGCCAATCACCACGCGTCGCGACCTGTGGAGGATCACTTGACGCCGGGGGCGTCTCTATTGCTGAAGCCGATGGACCAGCCGCAGGAGGCTGCGGCCGATGCGATGGGCGATGGGCTCGTAGACCGCGCCGAGTCGAACCTGGCCGGTCATGCCCTGGCTGAGTCGGTCCAGTTGATCGCCTTCCAGCGCGATGACCAGTTCGAAATGCGCCCCGGCGGCGGCGTTTGTGCGGGGGTCCACAGCGATGGAGCCGCCGCCGATTTGGGTCAACGCCGCGTCGCCGATGTGTCTGCTCCCGGCGAGGCCGACCCGTTCGATGCGTCCGTCGAGGACGATGGAGGGGTCGCTCGAGGGGCGGAACTGGACCTCCTGCCCCACTTGCGGCTTGCGGTCGCCGAGCTGCTGTTCGGTGATCGCCGCGCGGACAATCCATCCGCCCGATGCGATGGTGGCGACCGGTTCACCGGCGGAGACATAGCGGCCCGTCTCGCCGACGTCGAGGCAACCGACGACAACGCCGTCGACCGGAGCCTGCAGGCTCAGCCGGTCGCGCCGCTGCTGCATGATCTCCAGCGGCGCCCGTTGCGCATCGCGATCCTGACGGCGTTTCGGGGCCTCCGACGGCAGGTAGACGACCGCCGCGTTGAATCGAATCTCGGCGGCGGCGTAGGCCGACTTCGCCTCGATCAGCGCCCGCTCGGCGTCGGGGTTCGCCAACTCCACCAGGGCCGCCCCCCGCTGAACACGCTGTCCGGGTGAACTGTGGACGATCTTCACGAACCCGGGCGTGCGGGCCCGGACCACGTCCTCTCGCTGGGCGGCCAACACGCCGTCGGCGAACACCTGCGAGGGCGTCGGCAGCATGAACACCGCCATCGGGGCCAGAACGAACACCCCCGCCGCCACAGCGATCGCGCGGACGCGAACACAGGCGGTCTCGGGCGACCGGATCAGGTATCGCAGCAGATTCTTGGTCTGGCGAAGCGACTCGCCGCCGACGTAAACGCAGGCCAGCACCATGCCGACCAGGAACAACTTGGTGGCGATCAGCATTGCTATGCCCATCACCACGGTGACTCGATACATCGTCGAGGCCAGGCCGAAGGTGAACAAAAACGTCCGGAAGCCCCACGAGGCGTCGGTGTCGCCGCCGGTGCTCTTCACCCCCAGCAGGACGCGCTTGAGCAAGACCGTCAGCATCTTCTTCGCCCGGGGCCGAAGGTTGGGAATCTCCAGCAGGTCGCTCAACGCGTAGTATCCGTCATACCGCATCAGCGGATTGATGTTGAACAACACCGTCACTACGCCGGCCAGCAAGGCCACGTTGTAAGCGATCGAGTTGACCAGCGAAGGCGACGTGCACGCCCACACCAGCATGCCGACCGCGGCGATCGCCAACTCCACGTACATGCCCGCCATACACACAATCAGCCGATGGCGACGCTCGGTGAACCCCCACGCGGCCGTCGCGTCCACAAAGGCGCACGGCGTGCACGCGATGATATACGCCCCCATCTGAGGCACCTTGCCGCCGAAGATTTTGCACGAGTAGGCGTGGCCGAATTCGTGCAACACCTTAAGGGCGATCAGCGTTATCCACATCACCGGCAGGTTGCCGGCGACCATGATCGAACTGAGCGGCTCGGTGAGTCGCGATGCGTTAAGAATCGCCGTCACGATGGCCGCACCCACCAGGATCAGCCAGAATACGAAGAACCCCCAACTGAAAATCGGCCGCACAAACCGAACCGTCCGGTCCAGAAAGGCGTCGGGATTGAACAGGGGAATCTGCAGGAACAGCGGCGCCATCATCAGCTTGCGGAGGCGGGCCTTCCGCTTGGCCTCGTACCGGCGGTACAGGCCCCGACTGTCGACGATCGGAAGACTCAGGAAGCCCAAACGGTGCAGTTCGACGATGAATCGGTAGAACGCTTCTTCGTCCGCCTCGGCCAACCGGCCGGCGCTGACGAGATCGGCGAAAATATCCTGCAACGGGCGGTCGCTTCGAAGGGCGACGAACACCTCGTAGTCGGCGTGGCTCAGTCGGTGACTGTCGAACGAGATCGGGTCGCGAACCACGTAGGCCGCGACACCTCTGAACAGGTGGCGGCTCACGTCCAGGTCGCTTCGGACGCCGACGCGGATCTCACGCAGACGCGACGCGTACGAGTCCTCAGCGGCCGCGGCCGGATCGGGGCCGGGCGCCGGTTGTGCCGTTACAGCCACAGGCTCATCCTCACCGCGTCGATAACTCGATGGCCCAGTACCCACCACGTGGGCCGACGGCCGATGCGGACTTTCGCCATGCCTTCCATCCCCGCACGAACCCACTCGGGGTCGGCGTCCAGTTGGGCCTCGACCACGTAGGCGTTGCCGCCGTCGGCGGCCTCGGCCGCCGGATGAACGCGAACCACACGGAAGGGATTCTTCGCGCCGGGACGGGCGTTGCTGATAAACGTGCCGGTCAGATCGGTCGCCAGATCAGCCGCACTGGACTCGGGAACTCGCAGGCGAAGCGTCCAGCCCTGCTCGCTTGATAGTTGATACAGCGGATCGCCGACGGTGAACATCCGGCCGACGCTCTTACGCAAATCACCTTCCAGGACAACGCCGTCGAAGGGAGCGCGAACCTGCGACCGCTCGATCTGGAGATCGACGATCGCCAACAGCGACTTCAGCTTACGCATCGTCGCGGCCGCCAACGTCGCTCGAACCGTATCGCCTTCGGCCAAACCCTGGTGACGATCGATGCCGGCGATCTCGACCTCCGCCGCCAGCCGAGCCTTCTCCATACGAAGATCGCTGCTGTCGAATTCACATAGCACATCGCCGGCCTTCACACGATCGCCGGCCACCGCCGCCGCCGAGACCAACTCGCCTGCGTGCGGGGCGCTGAAATGCCGATACGACACCGGCATGACCGTGCATGGCGTCGTCACTGAATAAGGCATCGTCCCAAATATCACCCAGCCCATCGTCAACACGGCGCAAGCCAGCGTGACCTTGCGAGCCCAGCGATTGGGCGTGATGATGGCCCGGGCGATCTTCCGCATCCTGCCGGCCGCGTGGGGCAACAGCCCGCGAGTGGCGCGATCCACAAGGATCAGAGCCGACGCGTAAGGGTTCACCATCTCACCCAGCTTGGCCAACTGCTCAACGGCGAACGGCTGGTTGGCGTTTCGACGCATGCTCAGTATGGCGATACAACGATCGCCATCGCAAAGCGGAATCGAGGCCACCGCGGCGCCGGCGACCGAGGCGCGCCACTGCTTGTGTAGCGAATACCCCGCCGGCCCCTCCTGCCCGACCCCCGCCCCGTCAGGCGGGTATACGATCGGCGAGCGATGGTCATAGCACTCATCCATCGCCGCACGAATCTTGTCCACACCGGGGGTGCGCTTCTTGACCTCGTCAAATCCGGAGATCGAGATCACCCGCACGCGGCCGCCGCGGACCACTCCCAAGGCGACCTGCTCGCACCCGGTCTTGTTTCGTAGATTGTTCGTGATGGCCAACGCCATTTCCTGCCGCGACGCGTATTCGGTCGCCTTGGCAAGAACCTGGCCGAGCCCGGCGTCGCCTCCGGAGGCCGAACGACCCGCGGCCGTTCCGATCATCCGGGCGCAACTGGAGATGAGGCTCGTCAACGACCCCAACACCGCCTGGTGCTGAGCCACGCCGACGCGGTCGCTGCATGGAACCGCCAGTGCGACGGCGCCGACCGGCGCTCCGGTCTCGCTTCGGATCGGGCTGGCCAGCAGCGCAACGCGGAGTTTGCCGTCGTTGGCGACGTAACTCCTTGCGACCGGCCCGCCCTCTGACAGCGACGCCGTAATCAACTCGCCAATCACCGGCTTCCAGAAGCCCGGATCGATCGGGCCGCGGTGACAGGATTCGCTGATCGACTGAGCCGAAAGGCTGACCTCGATGGCCGCGAATGGGCTATCAAAGGCCTCACCGATCACGCCCAGGGCGCCGGCGTAGTACTGCGATTGGGAGGTCGCCTCCAACGCCAGCCGTGCAATGCGGCTGTAGGCGTCGGCAGGACTGGCGGCCGCCTCCGTCGTCATTGATTGTGTGGTGGTGTTTTCACTCATCGCCAAACTTATTCCCGAATACCGTCGGCTAGATCAACAACCCGGACGCCTGTTCCGATGCGGCGGGCGAAACGTTGATCGGGGAGAAGAACTTGAACCCCGTCTCGAACGTATCCTCCCGAATGAAGCGGCACCGCATGCAACGTGCGAAGACCACAGGCAGTTGGAGTTCTTCGCAATCAAACGTCAGTCGAAATACATCGCCGACATAGACCGGCATCGGCAGCATGATCTGACAACCGCCTTCGGAAATGTCGCCGGTGACACCCTGAAGTCGGAAGGTGAGTTTATCGCTGGAGTTGCCGGGCTCGACAACGACCTTGGCCTTAACCGTCAGGCGGTCGTGAGCACGCTGGCTGCGTATCTCCTCGCTGGTCTGACGCTCCAAGTCTTTCAGCGCGTCAAACGCCTGATCCTCATTGGCTAATCCTGTTTGGTCCGCCAAGTGCTTCTCCGTTTCACTTCTCCCCGGCCTAGCTACACCAACCCCATGGCGCCGATGCGATACATCGTCTCAGACCCCACAAACGTCATCATCGGCCTCATCCCACCCCGAGTTTACTTACGTCGAGACTTGTTATCGGACTGTTCGACCGAACCGTCCACCTGCCCCACGCGATCGCTCGTACCGGCCGCCCCGCGTAACAAGCCCCACAATCCGGCCAGGAACGACTCGTCGGTCGCCGAACCGTCAGCGTCGCCATCGTCATCGACCGGCTCATCGCCGGCGATCACTTCGCCGGGAGGGGCGACGAACTCATCCATGGGAACTTCTTCGAACACATTGTCGAAACCGGCCAGAGGCCCGGATACGCCGCCGGCGGGATCCATACTCTCGATCGTCTCACGAATCTCCTCGACCTGCTGGTACATCGCCCCCAACTGCGGCTCAAGTTCCACGTCGCCATCGCTGACGGCCCGGCCGGACTCCATAGGCCCGGTTGCGGCCGTCATACCGTTGGCGTTGAGAATCCGCATGCCGCCGGAGGCCGCGTCCGACGCGACGGCCGTCGCTTCACGCGATACCGTCACCGGAGACGCCGGAGACGCCTCAGCCGGGTCGGCGTCTGGGGCGGCGTCGTCAGGTACGTCGGGCGCCGCTTCGACCGTCACCGTCACCGTCGCCGTGGAGGTCCCGCCTTCACCGTCGCTGACCGTGTAGGTGAAACTGTCGGTCCCGGCGAAGTCAGGATCAGGGATGTACGTGAACGTTCCATCGCCGTTATAAATCACGCGGCCATGCGCCGGCTGGGTGAAGTTCCCAACCGTCAAGCTGTCACCTTCCAGGTCGGTATCGTTGGCCAGCACGTTCTCGGTCGTAACCGCTACGCCCTGCTCGGTCGACGCCTCGTCGGCGGCGGCGACAGGGCCATCGTTAACCGACTCCACAGTGAGATTCACCGTCGCCGTGTCGAACTCGCCGTTACCGTCGGTGATCGTGTAGGTAAAACTGTCGGCGCCGTGGTAGTCGGCGTCAGGGGTGTACGTGAACGTGCCGTCGCCGTTGTCCACAACCGCGCCATGGGCCGCCTGCGTGAACGAATCGATGCTGATCGTGTCGCCGTCAAGGTCCGTGTCGTTCGCCAGCACGTCGCCGGTGGTGACGGCCGTGTCCTCGTTGGTGGCGATAACGTCATCGACGGCGTCGGGACCGTCGTTAACCGCGGCCACGTTGACATTCACCGTGGCGGTATCAAACCCGCCAGCGCCGTCAGTAATCGTATACGTGAAGCTGTCCGCGCCGTTGTAGTCGGCGTCAGGGGTATAGGTGAACGTACCGTCCCCGTTGTTTACCACCGCGCCATGGGTGGCCTGCGTGAAGCTGTCGATCGCCAGGGCGTCGCCGTCGAGGTCCGTATCGTTGGCCAGCACATCGCCGGTCGTGACGGCCGTGTCCTCGTTGGTGGCGATAACGTCATCGACCGCGTCGGGACCATCGTTGACCGCGGCCACGTTTATACTCACCGTGGCCGTGTCGAACCCGCCGGCGCCGTCAGTGATCGTGTACGTGAACGAATCGGCGCCGTTGTAGTCGGCGTCAGGCAAGTAGGTGAACGTCCCGTCATCGTTGTCGACCACTATGCCATGGGCCGGCTGAGTGTAGCTGTCAATCGACAGCGCATCGCCATCCAAGTCCGTGTCATTGGTCAGAACATTGCCGGTCGTAACAGCCGTGTCTTCGTTGGTGGCGATAACGTCATCGATGGCGTCAGGGCCGTCGTTAACCGCGGCCACATTCACATTCACCGTGGCCGTGTCGAACCCGCCGGCGCCGTCAGTAATCGTGTACGTGAAGCTGTCCGCGCCGTGGTAGTCGGCGTCAGGAGTATACGTGAACGTGCCGTCGCCGTTGTCGACCACCGCACCATGGGCGGCCTGCGTAAACGAATCAATGCTGACCGCGTCGCCGTCGAGGTCCGTGTCGTTCGCCAGAACGTCGCCGGTGGTGACGGCCGTGTCTTCGTTGGTGGCGATAACGTCATCGACGGCGTCAGGGCCGTCGTTAACCGCGGCCACATTCACATTCACCGTGGCCGTGTCGAACCCGCCGGCGCCGTCAGTAATCGTGTACGTGAAGCTGTCCGCGCCGTGGTAGTCGGCGTCAGGAGTATACGTGAACGTGCCGTCGCCGTTGTCGACCACCGCACCATGGGCGGCCTGCGTAAACGAATCAATGCTGACCGCGTCGCCGTCGAGGTCCGTGTCGTTCGCCAGAACGTCGCCGGTGGTGACGGCCGTGTCTTCGTTGGTGGCGATAACGTCATCGACGGCGTCAGGGCCGTCGTTAACCGCGGCCACGTTGACATTCACCGTGGCGGTATCGAACCCGCCATTGCCGTCGGTGATCGTATACGTGAAGCTGTCGGCGCCGTTGTAGTCGGCGTCAGGGGTGTAGGTAAACGTGCCGTCGCCGTTGTCGATGACTTCGCCATGGGCCGGCTGAGTGTAGCTGTCGATCGCCAGCGGGTCGCCGTCATAATCCGTGTCATTGGCGAGCACGTCGCCGGTCGTGACGGAGACATCCTCACTGGTGACCAAGGCGTCGGTCTGGGCGACAGGCTCGCTGTTGATGTCGATGACGTTGATTTGTCCATCGTTGAAGATCAGCACTTCAATATTGCTGATCGAATCGGTCCCGTCGGGGCCGCCGTCTCGGAGATCGCGAACGGTTACGGAGCCGTCAGGGTTCTGGGTGATCTCATAGTCATCACGCGCGCCGCTGAACACCGCAGCGTCGTTGCCATCGCCGCCGTCAAGCACATCGTCGCCGCCGCCGCCGGTGAGTACGTCGGTCCCGCCGCCGCCGCGGATGGCGTCATCACCTTCAAGACCCATCATGTTGTTAACGTCGTTGCCGCCGGTCAACGCATCGTCGCCGTCGGCGCCGACGATGGTGTAGCTGGTCAGCTCCGCGCTAAGGTGACTGATCTGGTCATGCGAGAGGGCGTTCCGCGATTCGGCGCTCCATCGGCTGAAGTTGTAGTTGCTTGAGATCGACTCGATCTGTTCGGTCGTCAGGTGTTCCACCTGATCGACAGGCACATATCGGAAGTCCGGCTCGTTGAGGTCCGCCACCTGATCCACCGTCAGTTCACTGCGTTGGTCGGCCGTCAGGTAGCTGATCGACACATCCGAAACATTCAGCGACTGAACTTGATCAACCGTCAGGGCGTCCCGTGATTCGGCGCTCCATCGGCTGAAGTTGTAGCTGCTCGGAATCGACGCGATCTGTTCGGTCGTCAGGTGCTCCACCTGATCGGCCGGTACATATCGGAAGTC
>CBDVCA010000130.1:0-8814 GCA_965372365.1 uncultured bacterium | reverse complement strand
AACGGAGCCGGTTTCAACGGAGCCGCGACCCAGCCCCAGCCCGTCGTTGTCGCCGCCGCCCCCAAGGGCGAATCCGCCGGAACGGAATGACTGAACGCCATGGCCGACACGGTGAAGAGAATCCAGTTTACATCGCCGGACATCCGACGGGAGACGACCCTTCAGATGGCCCCGTTGGTCGATATCGTATTCCTGCTGATCTGCTTCTATCTGCTGGTGACCCAACTGATCACCAACCAGAGCGATCCGGCGGTGAAGCTTCCGACGATGACCAGCGCCATGGCGGGTCGGCCGAACCCCGCCGAGGTGGTGGTGAACCTTCGTGCGACCGGCGAGTTGGTCATGGACGGGCGCGTCGTAACGCTCGATCAGGTTCGGTCGCTGCTGGCCGACAGCGTGGTGGCGGCCCAGGCGACGGATCAGCCGGTCCGCGTGGTGATTCGCGCCGATCGGGAGCAGCGATACGCGGCGTTGGATGAGCTGTTCGGCGTCTGCCGCGAGTTGACGATCCGTGATGTGATCCTCCGTGCGCAGGAGGGGGAGCGATGAAGTTTCTGGCCCACCCTGACGAGCATTCCAAGCCCGCGTTCGAGATGACCGCGATGGTGGATATGGTGTTCATTCTGCTGGCCTTCTTCGTGATGGCGTCGCAGTTCGACCCCGCCGAGCGAGACATCATCGCCGGTCCGGCGGCCGTTACGCTCGCCCAGGGCGCCACGGCGCAGGATTTCCCCTCTGACATTCCCGTGCGGATTCGACGCGTCGGCGACGGAATGACGGTCGCTGTGGGGCGGACGACGCCGACGAGCGATTTGTCGGTGCTGTCGGCGAAGCTCAACGAAATCAACATGCCGGAGATCACCGTGCGGATTCTGGCCGACCCGGAACTGACCGTCGCCCAGGTGGCCGCGGCGTTGGATGCGGTGCTGGTTACGCCGATGAAGAAGGTGTCGATCGGAAAACTGCCGATCGCGACGGCCTCGACGTTGGCCCGGACCGAGGGTCGGTGAGTATGGGAGCCGCGAGCCGAGCCAAGAAGATGTGGCTTCACCTCAGCGGCAACTCCACCGCCTGGGGGCTGTCGCTGATCATCCATGGGGTGATCCTGCTGATTCTGGCGATGTTCACGTGGGCAGTCGCCCAGCCAGCGCCGCCGGACAGGGTGCTGACGCTTTCTGAGGCGATCGACGCGCCCGTCGAGACGTTCGACGCCGGGGCCGTCGGAGACGATACGCCCGTCGGCCCGCCCCGGCAAAGCACCGCAGCCTTCGCGGCCGCCCGAGCGGCGGTCACGCCCCCCGAGCCCCCCCAACCGACGGCGCTGGCCGCGGCGATGACGACACTGCTGGTGAAGGCGCAGCCGACTCCGGCGGCGCCGATGGATGACGGGATGGGCGAATTGATGCGTTCGCTCGGCTCCGGCGGCGGTCTCGGCTCCGGCGGCGGTCTCGGCTCCGGCGGCGTCGGCGGCCTCGGCCTCGGCGTCAGCGCCGGGTTCGGGCGCGAGATTCAGGGCCTTCGCAAACGCGGGCTCGACATCGTGCTCCTGCTCGATGCGACCGGCAGTATGGATTCGACCATCGACGACGCTCGGCGCCGACTGACCGACGTGATCGACGTGGTTTCGTTCCTGGTCCCCGACGCCCGATTCGGCATCGTCACCTACAAGGACCACGGCGACGACTACGGCGCCAAGGCCATCCGCACCCGTGCGCTCACCTCCGACAGCGAGGCCGTCCATCGGTTCCTCGGCGGCGTTCGCACCAGCGGCGGCGGCGACCTCCCCGAAGCGATCGTCGAAGCCATGGCGGCCGCCGTGGACCCCCGGATCCTCGGCTGGCGTCAAGGCGCGATGCGAGTGATCATCCTCGTGTGCGATGCGCCCATGCACGAGCAGGATCGTCCGCGCACGCTGCAATTGGCCCGGCGATTCAGTCGCAAATTCGGCGGTCGCATCAACGTCATCGACGTCGGCCGCAACAGATCGGTCTTACCGGAACTCAAGGAAATCGCCTCCTATGGCGGGGGGGCTTCGTTCTCGCTCGCTCAGGGCGATCAATTCTGGCGGCATCTGGTGGTTTCGGTCTTCGGCCGCAAGTACACCACCGACGTCCACGCCGTGATCGATCGGGTCACCGGCGAGTAACGCAGGTCGATCGTTGGTCGCTCCATTGGCGTGACGGCCCTCTTGTGGTATCTTCTGCGACCGTGCCCCCGGGGGCGAAGTGTGTTCAACGGCCGTCTGACAGAAGGAATGCAGATGAAACTCGCTACGTATATTCGCAAAGGTTCCCAGTCGTTCGGCGTGGTCACCGATCGGGGTATGGTCGATATCCCCGAAGCGGTCCCCGGCGGACCCGGATCGCTGTTGGCGGCCCTGCAGGGCGGCCCCGACGCCATGGCGCAAATCGCCGCCGCCGCCGGCGCCGCCGCCGAGACGATCCCGCTGGAATCGGTGCGGCTGCTGGCCCCGCTGCCGGCGCCTCCCAAGGTGATCGCCATGGCCGGCAACTACGTCAAGCACATCCAGGAAGCCAAGCTG
This sequence comes from uncultured bacterium, assembly GCA_965372365.1. GTDB lineage: Bacteria > Planctomycetota > Phycisphaerae > SM23-33 > FEN-1343 > CBDVCA01. The sequence continues at coordinate 6,272 of CBDVCA010000130.1, read as the reverse complement.
GACAAGGGCCTGGCCGAGAATCCGCACGAGACGACGACCCCGCGCCCGTTCCTGATGCCGTCGACGTGCATCGCCCATCCCGGCGACACCATCGAATGGCCCGGCTACAGCCGCGAGATTGATTACGAGGCCGAGTTGACCGTCGTGATCGGCGCCGAGGCCAAGTGCGTATCGCAGGCCGAGGCCGCCGACTGCATCGCCGGCTATACGATTGCCAACGACATCTCCGCCCGAAGCGTCACCTTCGCCGAGGGCAGGGCGGATCGCCCGTGGGACGAGTTCTACGACTGGCTCAACGGCAAGTGGGCCGACGGCTTCTGCCCGATCGGTCCGTACCTGGTGACCGCCGACGAGGTCGACGACGTTCGCAACCTGGCGATTCAACTGACCGTCAACGGAAAGGTTCGCCAGGATTCCAATACGTCCAACATGATCTTCGACGCCTACGACATGGTCTCATTCGCCAGCCACATCATGACGCTCACCCCCGGCGATATCATCGCCACCGGCACGCCGGCGGGCGTGGGTATGGCGACCGACGATTATCTCGACGCCGGGGACGTGATTACCGTCAGCATCGCCCAACTGGGCGAACTGACCGTCACGCTGGGCGCCAAGCCGGATTCGTTCTACCGGCCGTGCGCCCGCTGACGTCGGCGCGAGGCGATCATCGTCAGGCCGATCGCCCCAAGAGCCGCGGCTCCAGGCGCCGGGACCACCGGGTAGACGAAGCCGTCGCCGTGGGCGGTCCCGTCGGAGCCGATCGGGTCGGTGTTCGGGAGGTCGCTGAAGGTGTCGATAACGCCATGGGGCGATCGTCGACGCCGGCCATGGCCGCCGGTAGTTCGCAGGCCGCTGAAGAGTCCCCAGCCGCCGCCGCTCGATGGGGGGCTGAACCAACTGGTGGGCCTTCCCTTGGGCAAGGGCGTATCGGCCCATTCCTCGATCAGCGAGCCTTGGGCGTCGGTCCCCTCCGGCCGGCGAAGAGGATACCGCCCGTCATTCATCGACGGCGGGCCGAGCGTCTGGACGGCGAACGCGTCGGAACCGGAGATGCAGTCGTGGCCGAAGGAGTCGTGGCCATCGAACTCCACGCACACCTCGGCCGCCACGAACGTCGCCGGCGCCAGGGCCGTCAGGATAACAGCCGCGATCAGACAGATCCTACGTATCATCACAATCTCCCCTGAACCTGCAGAAGCCGCACGCATCATCGTTGGCGTCCTCGGCGGCGGCTTCCGTATAGGTTCATTACATTAGAAGGATAGGCCGCCGCGGCCAACCCGGACAAGCGATTCGAGGCCGAGTTGGCGATCGGTCGCGCCGGCGGATCGGCCTTTTGGACTGTTCATCGGCGGGACGCTTCTGTAATGTCTGAGAAGGCAGTTCGTTCTAGAATGGAGAGACCGAGCGGTGGGACCGATACGGCTTTGCCCGAAGAACCCGCATTACCTGCACTACCAAGATCGTCCGGTGTCCTGGTGACCTCGGCCGAGCATTACGGAGCGGAGCTGAACCGGAACTTCGACTACCTCCGCTATCTGGACGCCCTGGCCGAACCCGGCGTCGCCTACGCCGTCCACATCTGCGGCGGCGCCCCCCAACGTCACCATCGGGTTGGGAATCCCCGCCGGCGCCTACAGCGCCGAGTGGATTCACCCCGTCAGCGGCGCCGTCATTCGCGCCGACACCCACGACCACACAGGCGGCAGCCTCCGCCTCCAATCGCCAAGATACTGCGAAGACATCGCCCTGCGGCTCGTTCGCACATAAGGCGAATGGGATTGACAGAATGGCGCCTCTGGGGTAGTGTAGATTTGTCGATGTCGTCCGCTCGGAGGGAGCGCCGGCCCTGTCAGATGGAGCCGTCAGACGCAACCCCCCGACCCCGTATCGTCGCATAGCGTGCGTGTCGGCCGCCGACGTCGTCGCGACCAACGGAGCATAAGCTCACCCGGTCTCCATGGCCGGTTTGAGCCTCACTCGGGCGAGTCCGTTTCCACCAATGGACTCGCTCGATCTTATATCGAGTCGATCACCTCTCGACCCCTCTCCGGCCTTCCGCCGACGCCAATCTAAGGGAATCTAAGGGGACAGGCTACTTTTTCGTCTAAGGGGACAGGCTACTTTTTCGTGGCTCGCGACGGAAAGTAGCCTGTCCCCTTAGATTCCCGCGTCGTGGCGCGTCATGGTGTCGGGTGGATCGAATCGGCGCGGATCGGCAGCGTCGCCGCCCCTGGCAGATACAGCGGAATCCGGTCCAACGGGGCCGCGGCCACGAGTCGCCGCCCGCCCTCGGTGGTCTCGCCGGTCCATGCGTCGGTCCACGATGTACCCGCCGGCAAGTAGACCTCGCGTTGCCGCTGTCCCTCGGTCAGCACCGGGGCGACCAGCAGATCGGGCCCGAACATGAACTGGTCTTCCACGTTTTGTGCGTCGGGGTCGTCGGGGAAATCGAAAAACAGCGGACGCATCGGCGGCGCTCCGGTTTCGTGAGCGGCGCGCATCTGGGTCATGATGTACGGCCGCAGACGTTCGCGCAGGAAGAGCAGCTCGCGGATGATCTCCTAGGCCTCCTCGCCGAACGACCAGGCTTCGTTGTCGGCTCCATTCAGATGCGTGTGCGGCACCCGGAACCCGTGCAGGCGGAACAGCGGGCAGAAGGCCCCGTACTGGAACCAGCGGACGATCAGCTCGCGAAAATACGCCGTCCGCGGATCGCCCAGGTGGAACCCGCCGATATCGGTCGTCCACCAGGGGATGCCGCTCAGGGCGGTGTTCAGTCCGGCGCATACCTGCGTCTGGAGCGCCTCGAACGTCGAGGGAATGTCTCCCGACCACACGGCCGCTCCGTAGCGCTGACTGCCGGCCCAGGCCGAGCGGGCCAGATTGATGATCTCGGTCTCCCCCTCGGCCGCCATTCCGTCATGGAACCCCCGGGCGTGGAGCAGCGGATAGAGATTGGCCGTCGCCAGTCCGTCGCCGATGTGCAGCGACATGTTGTCGGGGTCCATCGGATACAGTTCCGGCTCGCAGGCGTCCAACCACCACGACTTGATCCCGTGGCGGTAGTAGTTTTCGCGGATCTTGTCCCACAGGTAGGCTCGGGCCTCGGGGTGGGTGGCGTCGTAGAAGACGATCTGCACGCGGCCCTTGGCGTGCACATCGGTGAACGGCGCGTGGGAGGCCAAGCCCCGGGCGCTGCGGATCAGCAGGCCGCGGCGGTCCATCTCGTCGAAGTTCTCGCAATCCGGGTTCACTGACGGCCAGACTGACGCCATCACCTTCACGCCCATGGCGTCGAGTTCGGCCACCATGGCCGACGGATCGGGCCAGCATTCCGGATCGAACTTCCATTCTCCCTGGGCGGTCCAGTGGAAGAAGTCGATCACGATGACCGATAGCGGCAGGCCGCGGCGTTTGTACTCCCGGGCCACCGACAGCAATTCGTCCTGCGTCTGGTATCGCAACTTGCACTGCCAGAACCCCGCCGCCCACTCCGGCAGCATCGGCGCGCGGCCGACCACTTCGGTGTACCGCTCGACGATCTTGGCGGGGGGCTCGGCGGCCGTGACCCAGTAGTCGATCTGGCGCGTCGACTCGGCGGTCCACCGCGTGAGATTTCGTCCGAGGTCCACGCGACCCACGGCCGGGTTGTTCCACAGAAAACCGTACCCGCGGCTGGACAGCAGGAACGGGATGCTCACATCGCCATTGCGCTGGATCAGGTCGATCACGCAGCCCTTCTGGTCCAACAGTCCGTGCTGATGCTGTCCCAGGCCCCAGAGCCGCTCGCCATCGCAGGCCCCAAAGCTCGCCTCCAGCCAGTAGTGGTCGCCCGCCAGCTTCCGGTAGTGCCGCGCCCCGGGACTAATGGGATGGATCGGCGCCTCCGACAGAAGTTCGGCGCCCGTGTCGCTTCGGGTGAACCGCAGCCGCCCGTTCTGCTGCACCTCGGCCGTGATCAATCCGTTCGTCAGCGTGGCCGACGCTTCGGCGATAGCCGTCTCTCCCGGGGCGTCGCCGCTGCGGTCGAGTCTAAGGGGACAGGCTAAGGGGACAGGCTACTTTTACATGGAGCGACCCCGAAAAGTAGCCTGTCCCCTTAGATTCGGATTGCCTTGCTCTGCATGCCCTTCTCCTGAAAAGGTATTCACTCAACGTGACAACCTATTCCAGGACAGGACACAACGCCGCCGGCGCCAATTCGGGGGCCGGCGCCGGGTCCAGAATCACCCGGCATCCGTGCCGCCTGGCCTGATCGATCGCGGCCAGCACCGTCGGTAAGGGCAATTCCAACTGCACCGCCACCACGTCGGCGGCGAAGGCCTCCGACTCCGCTTCGATCTCGGCGGCTGTCAGGCGAAAATTCGCCCCGCTGGCGACGACGATGGCGTTCTCTCCGTCGTCGGCCACGGCGATGATCGCCACCTCCGACGGGCAACCGGTTACGGGGCGGACCGACGTGCAGTCGACGCCCTCGGCCCCGAGAGCGTCCAGCAGGGCGGCCCCGAAATCATCGTCGCCCACGCGCCCGATCATGCGGCGCCGGCCGCCCAAACGAGCCGCGGCCACCGCCTGATTGGCGCCCTTGCCGCCGGGAGAGGTGACGAAATCGCCCCCGAGAACCGTCTCGCCGGGGGCGGGGATGTGGCCCGTGCGGACCACCAGGTCCATATTCACCGAGCCAACCACAAGAATCGAACCGTCCGGCGCCATATCCACAGCCTTTCATGACAACCGAATTGACTCACGACGCACGTTCCGTACACTGAACGTCGCGGCGCCCAAGTCCATTGTGACGACTTGGCTCGACCGTGTCAGCAGTGTTTCGAGCGAACCGGAGCAGACGCCTGACTGGATTCTCCGGCAGGATGCCTCTGGCGTCAGCTCTGTACGGCCATTGCACAATGTCGTCGGAGAAGGCCCGGAGAGCCGAAGGCGTTGGCCCGCCGCGGCGGGTGAACGGGGCGATCCATGGCCCCAAGGCTCGGCGGGGCGACGCTACCGTCGACTGTTGTGTCGCCCCTACGGGGCTTTGAGTTCTGTGGTCTGCGGACCGGGGGCTCACGCCCCTGGCAAAATGCCTTCGCCCCGTTGGGGCTTGAAGCAACGGCCGGAACAGTCAGTACACGTACTGTGAAGTCTTGGCAATCGGCTCAGAAACGAGTCACGACCCAGAGGAGATATACACGATGAGCGAAGTACCGAAGATCTATATCGGCAGCATTCTGCTGGAACGGAACCGTTGGGCCAAGGACAAGCAGCCCACCTATGCCGTGAGCGAGTGGGCGCAACGATTCGCTGACGACGGTTTCGATGGGATCGAGTTGTGGGAGTATCACGCCACGCTGTGCGACGACGCCGAGCGTGCGGCGCTGGCGGCGGCGGCGCCCCAGGTGACGATTTTCAACTCCTACGCCGATATGTCCGACGCCGACGCCGATCGTCGGCGCCGGAACGCCGAGTTGACCAAGCGGTTCGGCGCGTCGGGGGTGAAGTTCAACGTCGGAAGCGACCCCGCCCAACGCGGCATGTACCTGAACGCCGTTCGCCAGTGGCGGTCGATGTTCCCCGACGACGTCACGCTGCTGTGCGAGTGCCATCCGGGGACGATCATTGAAAAACCCGGCGACGCCAAGGCGTTCTTCGACGAGGTCGGCTGCGACGGGATCAAGGTGATCGTTCACGCCTTCAACGCCGTCGACGCCCTGGCCGAATGGTTCGCGGCGTTCGGGGCCGACGTGGCCCATGCGCACCTCCAGATGCGTAACGACGGGAATATGGTCTCGTTCGACAGCGACCCCGATTGCGCCGACGAAGCCATCGGGATTATGAAAGGCGAAGGGTTCGCCGGTTCGATGACGTTGGAATTCGCCGTCGGAACGCTGGCGGCCGATGAGAATATCGACGACCTGTACGCCGCGGCTGTGGCCGATCTGGCGTTCCTGAAAGAGCGGATCCGATGACCCGACTGCTGCATATCGCCCGAAACGAGCCCGTCGGGCAGTGGGACGGGTTCATCCTCACCGCCTACGATATCGGCTGAGCACGTAGCGCCATAGGGGCGTAGGGGACTGGCTCCGAAGCCTCGCCGTTGGAGGCGCAGGTGCCTGTACCCGGCCCTCTTCCTCGCATCAGCCAAGCGTGCGTGTTTCGTTACCTGTCCCGTGTACGGCCGCCTGCGATACGCTTCGGCCCCCGTCCCCAGCAGGCCCTGCGCGCCCGCGGCGGCGAGAGGGGGGGGGGGGGCGGGGGGGGCGGGGGGGGGG
>CBDVCA010000129.1:0-8919 GCA_965372365.1 uncultured bacterium | reverse complement strand
CGGGGTCGCACGCCTTCGGACCCCCCGCACTGCGGGGGGCTAGTAACGGCGAGCACTCATCTGGAGGACTCCCCACGAATCGCGACGGAGCCCATTGATCAACGGGCTGTTGCGTCAAGAGCGGCGGGTGCGTCCGACCATTGCCGAACCGTTACGCACCCCGGCGGCATGTCGGGGGGATCGCCGACGCAGATGACCTTTCGACGTGCGGCTGCGAAGCGGCGCGCGAGAGCGGCGTCCTCGGTAATCAACACGGGCTTCATTCCCTGCCCGGCGATGCGGGCGACGGTGTCGAGGATCTCCTTGTCGGCGGCGGTCGATTCCCATTCGCTCGACGCGGCCAGCACCGCCCCCAACGGTCCACGGGCCAGGAGGCTTCTCGCTCGCCGGTAATCGGCCAAGGGGGCTGCGACCAGGTAGGCCAGCGGCCGGGCCTCGGCCAGGGGCAGCAGCGGAACCGCCGAGGAGGTCTCCAGCCATTGCCGGCCGGCGTCGGGGGCCAGACGGCCGTCGGGAGTCATTGCCAGAACGGCGCGCGCGTCGAGCACGACAATCTCGGAGCCCCGCGGCAACAGGTAAGCGACGGCGGCGCGACCGGCCGGTGCTCGCGACCCGTAGGGGTTGGGAATGCTTCGCACGCTGTGCGGCCCCGGCTGCGCGCCGGGCGGGACACCCAGGTACGTCACGCCGGCGGCGCTGGCGTGCGGGCTTTGCAGTCGCCCGTCGAGCCCTCGCCAGTAGAAGCCCGGGAGCCGGGGCCTCAGCGGCGGGCGACCATGCACCTGTAGCCGCACATATCTGTGCGTGGGGCCGATGGCGTCGGGGATCAGGGTCCACCCGCGACTGGCCAGAGCCGAAGGGCCCAGCCCGATCACCACCACCACCACGGCGAGGCCGCCGGCGCCGGCGCAGCCGGACAGCAGCAGCCAACGCATCAACCGACCCAGAACTTCGCGTGTGCTGTGATTCATCTACTTTTTTATCGGCCCGTAGGCGCCGGGGATATAGAAAGAGGAAAACATCTCATCTCGGGCATCCGTCGACCAATCATCTCGATGACGACCCGGCGGTCCTCTTTGGATCGAGCGACGAGTTGTGCGGTGCCGTCGCCTTGGCTTCCGACGCCTTTGCCGCCGTAGATATGGGGCTGGATCTCGGCCAGGGTCAACACCTCGTGCAGCCGCGGGCTACGCAACTGCTCGGGGCAGGCCGGCGCCACTTTGCGGTCGAAGATCCGCTGGGCCTCGGTCATCCACACGCCCAACTGCTCGGGGTCGCCCTCCGATAGTGCACGGTAGGCCCGGCGGACGATTCGCTCGTTATCGGCCCCCAGGGCCGTTTGGATCGCCTCGGAGGTTGCGTGGGCGGCCCGGAGATCTCTCAGGATCGCGATGGTGTCCTTCCGCCCGGCCAGATCGACGAAGAGCATGCTGATCTCGCCCTGGCAGGACACCGGCTCGACGCGAATATCGTCGGATGCGTCGAACGTCAGCAGGACGGGCGTCTTGCCGAAAATGCACGCCTGGTCCATTCGCCCGCACTGGCTGCCGGTCATGCGTTCGCCTTGGTAGGCCAGTTCCATGATCTCGTGGGGAAACAGGCCCAGGTCGTAGACCCGGTCGAACGCGGAGGCGACCAGTACGCACACCGCGGCCGAACTGGATACGCCCTTCTTCAGCGGCAGATCCATCCGGTTGATCGACAAGTCCAGCCCCCCCACGCCTCCTCGGGCCATCATCATTAGCGCCACGCCCGCGCAGTAGCGGAAGAACTCCTCCTGATCTTCGGCGGCCCGGCGCAGGGCGCGGTCGCTCCAGGGGCACGTCAACGTTCGCCATTCGCTGGGCCTCCGCCCCGGACCCGGCGGCAGGGCCGTACTGATATCGAAACTCTCCGAAGCGGTCGCCGATCCCTGCAGACCCTGATCCGTGCCGACCACCAGGCAGTACCCCCGATGGAGACCGGCCTGGGCGGCCCAGTCACTGTGCTCGCCGAACAAGCACAGACGGCCGGGGACGAACAGTTGAACGTCGTCAGCGTCGGTCGCCGTCATCACTTCGCACCCGTAGCCCGAAGCATCGCCTCGGGCAGTTCCATGGCGTGGGGCTTGTTGGCAAACGGGTTGTACAGCGGGTCGGCCAACAGCATCATTCGCCAACTGGCCTGGGGAAGGGTCTTCCAGTACACCTCGACGATGGGCAAACGCCCGCTGAGCAGCAGCGCGAAGAACCCCGAAGGTGTGGGGAACGCGCTGATCTCGGGATCGTCGGCCGCCGCCAGCGTGGCGACGACGCCTTCGGCGAGCATCCGCGGCGCCCATTGGTGGCTGTTGGGGTCTCGCAGTTCGCCGGCCTCGGTCATCGCCACGTGAAACCCTACGGCCCCGCGTCGCCAAGTGAAGGCGGGCACGTACTCCCCGGAGCTCTGCCAGCCGACGTACAAGGCCGCGTCGGGACACGTGCCGGGAGCAAAGACGGCGTCCTGGTCGTCGTACTCAACGGGGACCTCCGTAGCGTACTTGACCCCGCGAACGAGGTTGACCAATCCCTCGTCGAACTCCTGGGGCCGCCTGGCGCCCAGATCGACGTACAACGTTCCTTCCAGGCCCTCGGCCTCGACAGCGATCGAGTCCAGCACCATTCGCATGACCGATCCGACCGTCGGCCCGTCGATGCGGGCGGTCATCACCGGCCGGCCGCCCAAGGCCCGCTCCAGCTCCTTTTTGCGAAGGAAGTTCTGCCATCGCAGGGAGTTGGTCCGCCAGCTTTCGCGCGAATAGCCCTGGCAGAACAGTAAGCTTAGCTCGCTGTCAACGGCGGCGCGAGCGTCATTATTCCTGTTCATCGTGCCCTGGGCCATCTCCGTGACGGCTTTGTGCATGCCCACGGCGCCCCTGGAGTCGATATACGCCTGCTCGATCTGCGCGAACGTCTTGGCGCCCGGATTCTTGACGCTAATCAGCTTTCGCAGCTTGGCTTCGGTAATCGCACGCTGTTCCTTCAGCGACCCCGGCACCGGCGGTCCGTTAACGCCCACCAGGTCGACAGAGGTCGCCCATCCCATCAGGCCGAACGAGTCGATGAACAGCGCCACAATCTGCTTGGCGGCCACGGCTCGCTTCGCCGGATCGTCCAAGGCGTCCAGTTCGGCGGCCTTCCGGCGGGCCAGCAAGCTGAATCGCTGCTTCATCACCGCTATCGGGGGCAATTGAGCGGGGATCTCGGGGGTGGCCGTGAACAGCGTATCGAATTCCTCAGGCTCGGTCGACGGCGTCGCCGCCGGCGGAAAATGGGTCCCTACCATGTTCAGCAGCAGTAGATTGCGCGCCAGGCGGCGTTCGGCCTTGGCGGCCGCCGACGCATACCAGGTGAGCATTCGCTGGATCTCGGGGACCGGCGCGCCGGCTTGGAGGCGGAAGGGTACCCCGCGAACCGTCAGCAGACACTTGACCCGGTCGGTCAACCCTCGAGTGGCGATAGCCGCCCGGAGCGGATCGCAGAGATTCGAATCGTACAGCTCTTGCGATATCGAATCGGCCGTCGGCAGATCCAACTCCACCAAGTTCGCCGGCGGGACCTTGCGCTTGTCGCAGTAGAATCGACCGAGGGCGACCGATTCGGCCACATTGCGGTTGACGATCACGACGATCTCAGCCGGCTTCAAGGCGAACGCCGGCCGAACCAGCGAGCCCACGATAGTTAACCACAGTGCTGTGCGTAGATACATTGTGCTCCTCAAGCCAAACAGACCGATAGCAAGCTTGGACGATGGGCTCTATTATAGGGCTTCCTCGTCACCGAGCATAGACGTTAGACCCTTGGAGGACGACTCGCTTTGCCGGCCGCACCGGGCGCCAACGCCAAGAACATCCTGAGCATCGCTCGCGGGTCGCTGCTGGCGATGATCCTCGCTGCGCCGATGGCGCTGTGGTGGCCCAGCACCGAAGGGTGGACCGCACTGGTGGTTGCAACCGGTTTGCTGTGGCTGTGTTGGCTCTGCCGGCGAACCGTCGCCGGCCAGACCGACATTCCGGGCAACCGCCTCCATCTGGCCTTGGCGGGGATAGGGGTCATCGCCTGCGTCCACTTGGTGCGGGCCGGGGCGCAGTCAACCGGCGGCCGGTCGCTGCATGGTCAGTTCGACGCCTCGCTGGTGACGCAGATCTGCCTGCTGGCCCTGCTGGTGGTCCTGGTGCAGGACCTCTGGGGCCGGGTCCGACTTCGCTCGCCGGCGCCAACGCTGTTCGGCTCCCTTGTGCTGGGCGGCGGTCTGATGGGCTTGGTCTTCAGCAGCCGCCCCGAAGGCAAACTCATGCTGGCGATGATGGCCTGGACGGGCCTGGCGATGCTCTGCTTGCCGTTGTGGCGCCACTATGTCACCCCGGCCGGAGCCCGGACCCCGATCCGGTGGCGGAACCGGCGATTCTGGCGGCTGACGCCGACGTTGATGGCGTCGATCGCCCTGGCGATTCTGTGCCCGGCCAGCGTTCCGATTACCACCGCCGCGGTCGCCCTCACTCTCGCCGGCGGCGCGGCGTTCCTGCCCGGCCAGCGAAAGAACTTCGCCTTGGCGGGCCTGATCGCCGCGATTTCGGCCGCGACGCATCTGGCGAGCATGGGATGGATCCAACATCCCGCCTATCCGGTGTCTATGGCCGACTGGTTCGGCCGCGGCGGCCAGGTGCTCCTGGACGTCGGACCTTGGGCGTGCAACTTCTCGCTGCTGATCGGCGCCGTCGGCTGGGCCGGCGCGCTGTGGCTGGCGATCTGCCTGGGGGCCTGCCTGCTCGCGGCCCTCCTGACGGCGCGAACGGCCGCCCCGGGGGCTCAGGCGAGAATTCTGCTATCGGTGCTTGTCGCCCTATTGGCCACGATCACCTGGCTGTCGCCGGGGGGGATGTTCACACCCGGGGTGAATGTGGTGTTCGCCGTCGTGTGGGCGATGTGGCCGTCAGCAGTGGGCAAGCCCGTGCGCCGACGAAGCGGGTGGTGGATGCTGGCCGTCTTGATCCTGTTGACCCTGGCGTTGGCGCTGGTTCGCCGAATGGGCCTGCTGGTGTGGGTGGTTCGCATGTACGACCGGGGCGACGGCACGCTGCACCTGTTCACCGGGTGGATTGTTACGCAGTTGCTCCTGTGGCTGCTGAGCCGGCGCCGCTTCGGAGCCGTGATCGCGATGGCCGTCACCTTGAGCGCGGCGGGGCTCGGCGAACTTGCCCAGTGGAAGCTGTCTTCACGCAGCGCTCAAACTTCCGACGTGCTCAATCACGCCAAAGGCGCCGCCTGCGCCCTGGTCGTGTACCTCATCTGCAAAGCCTGCCTGTGGTGCGAGTCGACCGATATCGTCGTCCGCCCCGAGCCCGTCGACCGGGACAATCCCGATGACGACGAGTTCGCCGGCTAGAAGTCCATACTATCGCTGATGTTCCCAGATCGCCTGAGCGCACAGCAGATCCAACTCGGTGTCGATGTTCACGCTGCGCTCCGGGCCCATCACGTAGGCCAGACAGCGGTCGCCGTAGAGGCTGCGGCGTTCGATCACCACGTTTCGCCGGACGACGTACACGGCCCCGTTGCGCCGGTACGGCGTGGGATGGGTCGCGAGATCCTGCCGACGCGTCGGCTCGGGGAGGTCGGGAAAGTAGGGCCCCAGCAGCCCGTCGCTGATCTTCCGCAGCCAGGCGGGGTGGGCGTCGTGGACCTCGCAGACGCTCACGGCGCTGTCGGCCGGCGGATCACTTTGGGTAAGCATGTCCACGACGCCTCGTACATCGGCCGCCGAACGAAGGGGCGTGGTCGGTTCGCACAGACACACCAGATCGATCGGCTTGCCCAGGGCGTTCTCAATGTATTCGATCGCATGGATCACGACATCCAGCGTGGGGGCGGTGGCCGAGGCCAGAGCCGCGGGCCGTCGGAACGGGACATCGGCCCCGGCGAGGACGGCTTCGGCGGCGATCGTATCGCTGTCGGTGCTGCAGATCACGCGGGTGCAGCGGCCGCTGGCGGTCGCGGCCTCGACGGCGCGGCGCAGAAGACTCTTGGACCCCACTTCGGTGAGGTTCTTACCGGGCAGGCCTTGGGACCCGCCCCGGGCGGGAATCACGCCCAAGCAGTACAGCCCGTGATCGGTCATGCTAAGCCAACTCCATGCTCCAAAGCGGTCGGTGCGTTGCATCCGCCGCCGCGGAGACCGGCCCTAGTGTATCGCGCATGGCGCCGCATGTGGACAGGGCGAATGGAAATGGCGTGTACTATTCGGCGGCGGCGGCAACGTCCGGCGTCCCGGCAGGAGGGACTCCCTTTGCGACGAGCGAAATGATATCGAGCGTCATCTTGCCCTTGACGGCTTTGACGCCGCGGATTCGCACGCTCGCGCCGCCCTGCTTGAAGTCCAACTTGACCGGCCGGCCCCCTAACGCGGCTCCCATCTTCGGACCCAGGCCGGTCACCACCGCCGAGGCAATCTTGCCGGTTTCACCGCCGACCCGTTCGACGGCCTGCTGAACCAGCTTCTTTTTGTACTTGTCGACCACTCCATCGGGCAACGGCAGCTTGCCCACCTTCGACGACTTCAGATCCAGCACGACGCTTTGGTCCTGATTGAACTTGAACCCCATGTTCATGCCGACCACCTTGTCGAACTTGTCAACGCGGGTGTAGAACGTCAGCCGATCCTTCGACAGCGAAATCGCCGGGCTGCTGACGCCGGCGTTCTTCAGCCGATCCATCGACGCCGTCGGCATGGAGCTGATCCAACGGTTCAGTTCCTTACTGCTCAACGACATGTCGAAGGTGGTCTTGATCATCACCTTGGACTCGCCCGTTTCTTCGTCAACGACGACAATCTCCTCGGAATGGACATTTTCGATACCTTGGAGATTCCCGGCATCGCCGCTGAGCAGGGCGCCGGGGTCGAACATTACCGACAGCTTGTTCTCCATGGCCTCGCGAGCGACAGTCTTCTGCTCTTCGCTGAGTGCGACAGGCTCATAGTCGCCGGGGGTGGAGTTGGCAAGCAGATACAGTACGCCGCCGATTGCCGGAATCGCCAGCAGAGTTAGTCCGAGTGCCCACTTGATTATGCGACGAGTCTTCATGGGATTCTCCATTCCGGAATCGCCGGCATCCCCCTGACGCCGGAGCATCGGCGCCATCGGTTCGTGGTGAGGGTATCGGCGTTTGTAGGCCGTAGCTTCAGTAGCAAACAGAAGATACGCTCAATCCGTCGGCGATTCACCGCCCCGGGTCCGGTCCTGCTCAACCGCCGTGGGGTGAATGGTTGCTCCAGCCGCCCGAACTGCTATAATTCGGCGCGTGGCGCATGATGCGCTGAGAACGGAACTTGAACGTCCAACGGAGATACATCCATGCCCGAAGAAGGCAAGAGCCCTACACTGACCGAGCGCGTTACCACGGAAGTCAACGTGTTGCGAGCCTTGGTCCAGCAAGACGGGGGCGATATTGAACTGGTTGATGTTGCCGAAGATACCGGGGTCGTGAGCATTCGTTTCCAGGGCGCCTGCGTGGGCTGCCCCGGCGCTGCGATGACGCTGAAGATGGGAATCGAACGCAACCTGCAAGAGAAGATTCCCGAAGTGACGGAAGTGATCGCCATCTAGAGACGCCTGCTTGGGCGCCTTGGGGCGACAGGCTGCTGACGTAACTGACAAGCGATAAGAACCGCCCCGCGAGTGGGCGTGAGGCAAGTCATGGTGGAATCACAACTACGGGTTCACGATGTCCAAGACGCCGTCGTCGTCGGTTTCCGGGGCGAGTCGATTCTGGATAGTCTGGTGATCGATTCGATTGCTCGCCAGTTGTACGCCCTGGTCGACGAGAAGACGGCCGCCAAGCTCGTACTGGATTTCTCCGGCGTCAAGTTTATCGCCAGCCAGGCGGTGGGCGTGCTGATTACGCTGAAGCAAAAAGCCGACGCGGCCGCCGGCCAAATGGCGATCTGCAGCATGTGCGACGAGATCCGACGGGTGTTCAAAATCATGAACCTCGAGCCGATGTTCAACTTTTTCGACGATGAGACCGCTGCTCTGGAAGCCATGGAGCCCAATACGCTCTAGACCGCCGATGCACCAAGGAGTATTTGATGACCGTGGGTGATTTCGTTCTACAGGCCGGTCAGACCATCGTGCTGATTGGCGACAGTATTACCGACTGCGGCCGCGGCGACGCCGAGACGCCCTGGGGCGGGGGCTACGTCAGACAGGTTCGAAGCCTCTCGCTCGCCAAGCGGCCCGACCGGGCGATCCACTTCGTCAACACCGGCGTCGGCGGCGACACGATTCTCAACCTCCAGCAGCGTTGGGAGGCCGACGTTCTGGCCCATCGGCCCCAATGGCTGAGCATCTCCATCGGCGTCAACGACGTGTGGCGGCAGGTGAAGGGCGATCCCGGCGGCGTCGACATCGGCGAGTTCTCGGCCGTATACAGGGAACTGCTGGAACTGACCCGCTCTCGCCTGAGCGGGTGCGGCTTCATCCTGATGACCCCCGGCGTCATCGGCGAAGACCCCGACAGCGAAGGCAACCGCCTGTTGCAACCCTATATCGCCACGGTCAAGCAGTTGGCCGCCAAGTTCAACGCCTTCTGCGTCCCGATCCACGAGACCATGCTCGATTCGGTCGCCGCCGGCGGTCCGACCCTCACCGACGACGGCGTGCACCCCAACGACATCGGCCATTCGCTGATGGCCCTGACCTGGCTGACATCGCTGGGCTGGTAGCCAATGGACCGGACCGGGAGCGTTAGCCTGATCGGCATGCCCGGCGGGCCGGCGTTTTTTCGGGTAACCGTTCACAGTTTCTTTTCAATAATCGGGCTCTCATCCCGAACCGGTGGCGGGTATTCGTTCGGCCATGATGCAAGAGCGTGCTTGGAATAGGGTTCGATCGCTCAAGTGAAT
>CBDVCA010000128.1:0-8935 GCA_965372365.1 uncultured bacterium | reverse complement strand
GCCCCGACGGGGCGAAGGCATTTAGCCGGGGTGCGTAAGCCCCCGGATAAGGATTTCATCAAGCACAAAAAGCCCCAGCGGGGCGACACAACAATGGCCGTCAGGTCGTCCTCGTGTCGCCCTCCTGTGCGGGATTACGAGCAGATCACAGGTCCGGAGCTCGTCGCTCGACGCGGTGCCGACAGGGAGGTCTTCGACTCTGTCAGCCCCGACGGGGCGAAGGCATTTAGCCGGGGTGCGTAAGCCCCCGGATAAGGATTCCATCAAGCGGAAAAGCCCCAGCGGGGCGACACAACAATGGCCGTCTGGTCATCCTTGTGTCGCTCTCCTGGGTATTCCTGGCGATACGCCCAAACAAAGCGACGCCGGCATCGCCACCCACAAGTTCCACTTCCGCCTGCGGCGTCCGTTTCTCTTAGCAAGATTGCTCCAACGGAGTAGCAGACCACGTCATACTCATCAAAGCGAACTTCGGCCCCCGACACATCGCGGGAGTTTTCCGGGAACCTTCCGACCGGAGTCGCGTCCAAATGTGCGGAAACCTGGAAAACCGCACACTGGAGGTCGTCATGAAACGCATCGCAATCGTCGCCGTCGTCATCGTCGGTTTCGCCGCTACGCTGATCGCCGAATCGCAGGCCCGGCCGGTCGCGAAGCCCGCGCTGCCGCAACCCCTTGTGGAAGTCGCCTTTGTACTCGACACCACAGGCTCGATGGGGGGGCTGATCGCCGCCGCCAAGGCCAAGATCTGGTTCATCGCCAATCAGATTGTCCAGGGCGAACCGACGCCGAAGGTGCGCATCGCCCTGATAGGGTATCGCGACAAGGGCGACGAGTACGTCACGAAGCGTTTCGATTTGACCGACAATATCGATCAGGTCTACGACGACCTGATGAAATTCAAAGCCAGCGGCGGCGGCGACGGCCCCGAGAACGTCAATCAGGCGCTCTACGAGGCGGTCCACAAGCTTTCGTGGTCGACCGATCCCAAGGCGCTGAAAATCATCTATCTCGTGGGCGACTGCCCGCCGCATAACGAGTACACCGACGTGCCGACGTACGACAAGTCCGCCCGCGCCGCTATCGAGAAGGGCGTCTACATCAACACCATCCTCTGCGGCTCCAATAGCGAAGCCCGCCGCGTGTGGCGGGAGGTGGCTTCCGGAGCCGAAGGGGAGTTCCTCGCCATCGAGGCCGACGGCGGCGTCCGCGAAGTCGCCACGCCGTATGACGACCGACTCGCACGCCTCAACACCCAGTTGCTCGGCACCGCCATCGTCTACGGTGACGCCGACGTCCGCGGCAGGCAGACCGTGCTCAACGAATCCTCCATCGCCATGTCCGCCCCGGCCGCGGCCGGACGGGTCAGCTACGGAGCCATGACCGAGACCGTCGCGGCCAACGATCTGCTCGTCGAGGTCAAAGCCAAGAAGGTAGACCTGTCCACCGTCGCAGTCGACAAGCTCCCCGAACCCATGCGAGCCATGACCCCCGACCAGCGCAAAGCCCACGTCGCCGCCAACCAGGCCCAACGCGACAAGATCAACACGCAGATCAGAACCCTCGCCGAAAAACGCAACGCCCACATCCGCGACCACCTCGCCAAAGCCAACACCAAGAACGCCAAAGCCGGCTTCGACCTCGAAGTCGTCAGAACCCTTCGGGCGCAGGCGGAGCGGAAGGGGATTAGCTACAAGTAGGTGGGCGGCTGACAGCAACGGCCCTCGCGCCTATCCTCGTATGCGACAGTCGTTGCGATAAGCCAGGAAAACGAGTCACACACGCGGGGCATACCTCTGAAACGCGCCATTAGGGTGAGGAGGGACGCCGCGTTGGGGCACAGAGAGGAGACGCGGCCGGAGAACAGAGAAATCAAACGAACCCAAACTAGGAGAATTCCGAGTTTGAGGGGCGATAGTCCGGTCACCGGCCTCAAAACGGCCTCCTGACGGACTCTGGGGCCATGGAATTCGCAGTATCGGGCGTGAGCGCGAGGCCGCGGGATTCGTCGGTGAAGACGCCGCAGGCTGGGACAGAGTACCCGGGGCGACACATCGATCGGCCGACGCGTTCAGCCGATCGTTCTGTGCCGCTCCGTTGGGGCTTCTCCTGTGACGCCCTGCAATGGCCCTGCTATTGCGGTACCAGGCGGGAACCAAGTCGCTCACGTCGCAGCACCCAAGCATCACTCATGTTGCCTCCTCGGGCGTGTCGATGTAGTATCTCTGGACGTTGTTGGGTCACGAACTGGACGTCTTTAGGATACTCGACGCATGGCTGATTTGATCGATACAGGCAAGAGCGGATCCCAGATCCGACAGGAATTCCTCGACTTCTTCACCGCCAAGGGTCACACGCTGGTTCCGTCCAGTTCGCTGGCGCCGCTGGACGACCCGACGCTGCTGTTTACCAACGCCGGGATGAACCAGTTCAAGGATGTGTTCCTCGGGACCGGGTCGCGCGAGTACACACGGGCGGTCGACACTCAGAAGTGCATCCGCGCCGGCGGCAAGCATAACGACCTCGAAGATGTCGGGCACGATACGTACCACCACACGTTCTTCGAGATGCTCGGCAACTGGTCGTTCGGCGACTACTTCAAGGCCGAGGCCATCGAGTGGGCGTGGGAACTGCTCACCAAGGTGTGGGGGCTACCCAAAGAGCGGCTCTACGCCACCGTCTTCGGCGGCGATGAAGCCGACGGGCTCGACGCTGACGACGAGGCCGCGGAGCTTTGGCGGACGAAGACCGATATCGACCCCTCGCACATCCTCAAGTGCTCCAAGAAAGACAACTTCTGGGAGATGGGCGACACCGGCCCCTGCGGGCCGTGCAGCGAGATCCACATCGACATGACCGACGATATGTCGGGCGGAGCCCTCGTTAACGCCGACGACGCTCGGGTGATCGAGATATGGAACCTCGTGTTCATCCAGTTCAATCGCGACGTCTCGGGCAAGCTGACCCCGCTGCCGGCTAAGCACGTAGACACCGGCATGGGCTTTGAGCGCGTCACGGCGGTGCTGCAGGGCGCCAAGAGCAATTACGACAGCGACATCTTCACCAGCATCTTCGCGGCCATCGGCGAAATCACCGGCGCCGAGCCGTACACTCGGAAGAAGGACGACATGAAGGATGTGGCCTACCGCGTCGTGGCCGACCACATCCGGGCGCTGACGTTCGCGTTTACCGACGGGGTTCGCCCCAGCAACGAAGGCCGGGGGTATGTGCTGCGGCGTATCTGCCGCCGGGCGGCTCGGTACGGTCGGCAGTATCTCAATACCGGCGGCGAGGAATTCCTGTACAAGCTCGCGCCCACGATCGTCGCTCAGATGGGCGACGCATTTGGCGAACTGCGCGAGCGAGCCGACGAGGTCGCCGAAATCATTCGCGACGAGGAGACCGGCTTCAACAAGACGCTCGATCGCGGCATCGCCTTGTTTGACCGGGAGGCCGACAGACTGGCCGCGGCCGGTACGACCGAACTGGCCGGCGACGTCGCCTTCGAACTGTACGCCACGTTCGGGTTCCCCGTCGACCTGACCGAGCTGATGGCTCGCGAGCGCGGGATGACGGTGGACATGGCCGCGTACGATCACGCCATGGCTCGCCACCGCGAGGCCTCCGTCGGCAGCGGCGGATCGTTCAAGGTCGTTCACGTCACCGGGTTGCCGGCGACCGACGACACGGGCAAGTTCGGATCGCATGTAATGACGGCTACCGTACTCGGCTGGGCCGTCGATGGCAGATTTGTCACCGAAGGGTCGATCTGCAAAGACGAAGCCCTCTCGCTGGTGGTCGACAAGACCAACTTCTACGGCGAATCCGGCGGCCAGGTCGGCGACGCCGGTACGATCACCACCGAAACGGGCGTGTTCGCCGTCCACGATACGCAGATCAACGGTGATTGCGTCCTCCACGTCGGGCAGGTCGAGTCCGGTTCGATCCTCGCCGGCCAGCAGGCCACGCTCGCTATCGACGCCAGCCGGGCGGATACGATGCGGAATCACACCACCACCCATTTGCTCAACCGGGCCTTACGCAAAGTCCTCGGCGACCACGTCGACCAGAAGGGTTCGGTGGTCGACCCCGACCGGCTCCGGTTCGACTTCTCCAACCCCAAGGCCGTCACGGCCGACCAGCAGGCCGAAGTCGAGCGGCTCGTCAACGAGCAGATCCTCGCCGACCACGCTGTGGGCGTGAACGTGATCGCGCTGAAAGAAGCGATGGCCATCGACGGCGTTCGCGCCGTCTTCGGCGAAAAATACCCCGACCCGGTCCGCGTGATCAGCGTGGGGGCCGACGATCCGCGAACGGCGCCGGCCGTCTCGATCGAATTCTGCGGCGGCACGCACCTGAGCCGTTCCAGCCAAGCGGGTCTTTTCAAGATTGTCGCCGAAGAGGCCGTCGCCAAAGGCATCCGTCGCATCACGGCGGTGACCGGTCGCGGCGCCGCCGAGTGGGTTCAAACGATGGCCGCGACGTTGCGTAAGACAACCGCGGCGCTCAAAGTGCCGGCCGAGCAGATCCCCGAGCGGGTGGCCGCGTTACAAAAAGACATCAAGGCGCTACGCAAGAAACTCGAATCGGACGGCGCCGCGGCCGGCGGCGCCGGCGTCGACGACCTGGTCGCCAAGGCCGAGACGATCGGCGACGTGAAGGTGGTTATCGGCGAGCTGAAAGTCGCCTCGGTGGGCCAGCTTCGTTCGGCGATGGACCAGATCCGTCAGAAATGCGGCGCCAAGGCCGCGGCCTTCGTCGGCTGGGTCGACGACGGCAAGGTCATGCTCATCGCCGCGATCAGCGACGAGGTGATCAAGTCCCACAGCGCCAAGGCCGGCGACTGGGTCCGCGAGATCGCCCCCCTCGTCGGCGGCGGCGGCGGCGGCAAGCCCCAACTCGCCCAAGCCGGCGGCAAACTCCCCGACAAACTCCCCGACGCGTTGGCCAAGGCGGCCGAGTGGATCAAGGCGAAACTGGGCGGGTGAGCCGGTCGCGCTGTCGCTATTCCGCTCTTGCATGTCTTGCACACATAGCGAAAATGTCCTTTCGTCCGGCGCCGGCTATGGAGAGGTTCCCCAAGGAGCCGCGGCCTTGACATCCTCGGCGGCGAGCACTACCCTTGCGCCCTGCCTTGGAGGGGGCGAGGAGAGTGCCGGTGAATTCGTCGGAAGGAGTACTGAAAACCCCGTTGCATGGCGTTCACGAGACGGCCGGCGCCAGGCTTGTCGACTTCGCCGGCTGGGATATGCCCATGCTGTATACGTCGATTCTCGACGAGCAGGCCAAGACCCGATCCGACGCGACGATCTTCGACGTCTCCCATATGGGTCGGCTCAGAATCCGGGGCGACTTCGCCTTCCGGCTGCTCGACCGCGCCTGCACCGCCGAGATCCTGACCCAGGAAGACCACACCACCCGCTACAGCCTGCTGTGCAACGAGGCGGGCGGTGTTCTCGACGACATTATCGTCATGCGATTCCCCGACGAGTGGTTAGTTGTGTGCAATGCGAGCAATCGTCTGAAGGTGCTGGCCCATCTGCAGTCGCTCAACGACGCCGGCGGCTTCGGCGCCAAGATCAAGGACCAGACGACCTCGTCGGCCATGGTCGCTGTGCAAGGGCCCAACGCCATAGCCAAGCTCGGCGCCATTCTACCGTTCGACGTGGCCGAAATCGGCCGTCACCAGGTTAAACGCGACAGCATGATGATGATGTCCTACACCGCCAGCCGCACCGGCTATACGGGCGAAGATGGGCTGGAAGTGATCCTCCCGTCGATAATCGCGGCCAAGGCGTGGGGGTTCATCACCGGCGAGAAGGGGGGCGTAACCCCCGCCGGGCTTGGCGCTCGCGACCTGCTCCGCTTGGAGGCGGGGCTGCCGCTGTATGGACACGAGCTTAACGAGACCATCGACCCGATCTCCGCCGGGCTCGGTCGGGCCGTGCGCGAGCGTGAGGGTTTCGTCGGCTGCGAAGCGATTGGGGCCATTCGTCAGGCGGGTCCGGCCCGGAAGCTGGTCGGTCTCAAACTCGACACACAGCGTATCGCTCGCCAGGGCGTGATGGTGAAGGCGGACGGCCGCGAGGTGGGGGTGGTGACGAGCGGGACGTATAGCCCCAGTTGCGGCGCGTCGATTGCGATGGCGTACGTGGATTGTCAGTATGCCGAAGCGGGGGGGGAAGTCTTCGTGGCGATTCGAGCCAATAATGAATTGCCGGCCCTCGTGGTACGGCGGCCGTTCTATCGGGGGTCGGCGTTCGGGGCGAAGCCGAAGTAATCGAGTTATTCATTGCAGCCCATACGGACCGACCCGAGTGTCGGTCGGGCGGGGCAGGAGAAATCAGATGGCGGTTCCAACGGATCGGAAGTTTTCCAACAGTCACGAATGGTGCAAGCTCGACGGCGATATCGCTTCGGCTGGGATCACGCAATACGCGGCGGACCAGTTGACGGACATCACCTTCGTGGAACTTCCCGCCGTCGGCACGGCCGTCACGGCCGGCGAACCGTTCGGCGAGATCGAGTCGGTGAAGTCGGCCGGCGACCTGAACGCCCCGATTTCCGGCGAGGTCGTCGAAGCCAACGGCGCCCTTGTCGATAACCCCGGTCTGCTCAACGAAGCCCCCTTTGAAGCCGGCTGGATCTTGCGGATCAAACCCTCGGATCCGGCCGAAATGGACAACCTGATGGACGGCGCCGCATACGATCAGATGCTGGAAGACTAGGCGACAACGGATGGATTATACCCAGATAACCGACGCCCAACGCCGACGGATGCTCAAGGCGATCGGGGCCGAGTCGATCGACGAGCTGCTGGCCGCGGTGCCCGAGGATATCCGGCTGGATCGTCCGCTGGCGTTGCCGGCGGCGCTCAGTGAGCAGGAGTTGGCTGCGGAGATCGACGCGGCGGCCGCGGCCAATCGTCCCGGCGTGTGCTTCGCCGGGGCGGGGGCGTATGATCATTACATCCCCGCCGTCGTCGACGCATTGTCATCTCGCGGCGAGTTCCTCACCGCCTACACCCCCTACCAGGCCGAGGCCAGCCAGGGGCATTTGCAGGCGTTCTTCGAATTCCAGACGCTGATCTGTCAGTTGACGGGGATGGACGTGGCGAACGCCAGCATGTATGAGGCCGCGTCGGCGCTGGCGGAGGCGGTGCTGATGTTGACGGCGTCCGGTCGACGCCGGGTGATTCTTTGCGAGCCGCTGCATCCGCATTACCTCGCGACCGTGCGAACCTACCTGACCGACTTGCCGCTGGAGGTGGTGGTGATTCCCCACGCCGGCGGAGCCGCCGATATCGAGGCGCTGCGGGCTGAGCTTTCGGCCGACGCGGCGGCGGTGGTGGTGCAGTCGCCGAATTTCTACGGCGTCATCGAGCGAAACCTCGCCGACCTGGCCGACGCGGCCCATGAGGCCGGGGCCGGACTCGTGCACGTGTTCGACCCGATCAGCCTGGCCGTATTGAAAGGCCCCGGCCAACTGGGCGCCGATATCGCCGTCGGCGAGGGCCAACCCTTGGGCATGCCGCTGAGTTTCGGCGGGCCGTACCTGGGACTGTTCGCCGTCAGGGGCAAGTACACGCGAAAGATCCCCGGCAGGCTGATCGGCCAGACCGTCGACGCCGACGGGCGCACCGCGTACTGTCTAACGCTGCAATCCCGCGAGCAGCATATCCGCCGAGCCAAGGCGACCAGCAATATCTGCACCAACGAGGGCCTCTGCGCCCTGCGAGCGGCGATCTACATGGCGACCCTGGGTCCGATCGGCCTTCGCAACGCCGCCGTCGTGAGTATGCAGAGGGCGCACGAACTCGCACGACGCATCGAATCGATGGCCGGTTATGAACTGCCGTTCGGCGCCCAGCCGATCTTCCGCGAGTTTGTCGTTCGATGCCGGCAAGCGTCTCCGGAGCAGATTGTCGCCGACGGCGCCGCCAAGGGCCTGTTGCCCGGCGTAGCGATGGGGCGGCTTGACAAATCCATGGCCGATTGCCTCCTCGTCGCCTGCACCGAGAAACGCACCGAAGCCGACCTCGATGCGATGGTCGACCTCCTGGAGGGCGTATCGTGATCGCCATCGTGAGGCTCGCCGTTACTAGCCCCCTGCAGTGCAGGGGGTATACGTGTCGTGATGTGTGTGCCCCATCCATAGTTCGAAACGATTTCGCCGGGTCATTCGAACAGTACCGCAGCGCAGGTGTGGTCACGAGGCTCGGTGCTTCAGACGCGGCAGGGGGATGAGTCCGATGGCGCGGCCAAAAGGCTTTCTGCTGACTTGGACTGCATATGGGACGTGGCTTCCCGGCGATCAACGGGGATGGGTCGATGATCGAGACGGCGCTTGGCACGTTCCGGTTCGTGAGCCGGATTCTATGAGAGTGAGCAGAGCCAACTCGAGGATGCCGGAGGTATCGGTAACCTTGAGTGACGAATGCCGGTCGCTTGTTGAGAGGACAGTCGAAGAAGCCAGTGCACGCCTCCGATGGCGGCTTCGTGCCGTGAACGCCAGGTCGAACCATGTGCATGTGGTGGTGTCCCCAGGCGATGTGGAGCCCGGAAGAGTGATGGGGTTCCTGAAGAAAGAATGCACGAAGGCCCTGAATGCTGCCTGTGGTAGGCGGGGACGTTGGTGGACCAAGGGTGGGAGCAAACGCTATCTCAATGATGAGAGGTCGTTGTATGGAGCCATTCGATACGTCACGAACCAAGATGTGAACTGGTTGAAGGAGCCGTAGTCATTGGGCCGGCCCCATGCCGTTACTAGCCCCCTGCAGTGCAGGGGGTCACGCGCAGCATCTGAGAAAGCTGTTGAAGTAGTCAAATAGACATGCGGATGGGTGTTGGGCGGAGTTGTCAATAAGGGACGAGGCGCCCGAGCGAAGGCAATGGAGTTCGACTGTCGCACCATGTGGCACAACTTGACCCCCTGC
>CBDVCA010000127.1:0-9136 GCA_965372365.1 uncultured bacterium | reverse complement strand
TTACATGATGCGGCAACCCCGGCGCTACAATGCGCGCGATCTCCAGCATGCACGAATGTCACTACGCTCCAAGCGAACCGTCAAGCCGAGGCAATGAAGTATGGCGGCCCGAACTCCGCAGAGTCCGTTTCAGGCCGTTTTGAGGCTGATCACCGGACTATCGCCCCCCTTGGAAACTCCGAATTCTCCTAGTTTGGGTTCGTTTGGTATCCGCTCTCTACGGCCGTATCTCCCTTCTACTGCTTGGGTTCTCCTCATCCACGCCGCAACGCGGCATCCCCCCTCACTCTAATGGCGCGTTTCAGAGGTATCCCCCGTTCATCCAGCCGGATTGGCTTGACGAGGCGGGTGGGTCGCCGCAGGCTGTCAGCCGTATCGGGGTCGTGAATACGGCAAGTAAGCAAGATGTTCCTGGAACCGATGGAATTAAGTATGGTGTCCCCGGAACCCATGGTGTCCCCGGAACCCATGGAACCCCTTGAACCCCTTTCGCCTTCTCAGCATCCCCACGGCTCCCAACACCAACATCGCCATCGTAGCGGGCTCGGGAACCTCGGAGACACGAAACCCGGTGATGCGGTACTCGTACGCCGGGTGGCAGCTGCCGCGGGACGACGCGAGCAGGGCGCTGTCGCTGTGAAAGAACGACCCGCCCCGCAAGCCGCCAGACGACCCGGTGAACGGCTCGTCCCATTCCCAGACGTTCCCGCCCTGGTCGAACGTGCCATAGGAGCTGTCGGAGTTCTCGTGTGCGCCGACTTCGGTCCGATAGTACGGGTTTCCGATGGTATGACCGCTGTCGTAGAACGTCGCGTTGTTGCCGGGGTCGGGGTCGATCAGGTCGTTGCTCGGAACGTTGTCACTGCTTGTGGGGTAGTCGAAGTAGTTGCCCGTCACGCCGTCGTTCTTGTGATAGGCGGCCTTGTACCACTCATCCAAGCTTGTAATGGCCCACTTCCAGTCGGCCTCGCGGCTGACGGCCAGCAGGGCCGTGTTCGTCGTTGCGCCGTTGAGGAAGTAGGCCCCGTCCTCGGTCGTGGTCGCGTCCTGCACGCCCGTCGTCGGTTGGCCATTGTGAAGCCAGTTGGCGAACCGTGCCGAGTCACCCCAAGAGACGAAGTTCACCGGACGATTCGCGTAGTCGCCCGCCACGCTGTACGTGTAGCTGCCCGATGAGCCACTCCTCTCGATCTTGCAGCCGTAGTTGTGGCTGTCCATGGAGACGCTGTACAGCCCGTAAGTGTCCGTATCGGCCACCGCGTTGAGGAACTCGCTGTACTGACCGGCCGTGACTTCGTACTTGCCGATGTTGTACTCGTAGGACACCGCGCCGTAGCTGGGTTGCCCCCACCGCGTGTCGGCGGCGTTGCCGGGGTTGCCCACATGAACCGTCTCCAGGCTGGTCAGCCTGTCAGGCATGTTGAACACATCAGCACTCGCTGTTGTGGGGATGAGGACCATTCCGACCAAGGCCACCGTCAGAACCACTAGCATCGTCAGTGTCGTCTTGAACATCGCTTCGCTCCCTGTCTAGAATCGGACCGTGCGGATCACAGAGGGAACTCGGCCAAGGCGGCCTGGGTAGGTTCGAATGAGCGAGAGACGCCCTTACCCCAAGAAATAGCTCTGCCGCTCCCTACTCTAGCAGGCTGAGCAAATAGGAGTCTACCGCGCATCGGGATTCTGTCAAGGGTAGTGTAAGTTCTTTTCTGTAAATTGACGGGTTCCGGGAGGGTTCCGGGTTGAGGGTTCCGGGGACAGGGTTCCGGGGACACCATACTTAATTCCATCGGTTCCAGGAACATCTTGCTTACTTGCCGTATTCACGACCCCGATACGGCTGACAGCCTGCGGCGACCCACCCGCTCGTCAAGCCAATCCGGCTGGCTGAACGGGGGATACCTCTGAAACGCGCCATTAGAGTGAGGGGGGATGCCGCGTTTCGGCATGGATGAACAGAAGCGATGATCTAGCAAGGAGATACGGAAGGAACGACAGAAAGTCAAACGAACCCAAACTGGGAGAATTCGGAGTTTCCAGGGGGAGGCGATAGTCCGGTGACCGGCCTCAAAACGGCCTCGGAACGGACTCTGAGCCCGGAGAATTCACGGTATCAGGGGGGTGAGAGGGAGTTCGGGGGGCGCCATACTTCATTGCCTCGGCTTGACGGTTCGCTTGGAGCGTAGTAACAATCGTGCATGCTGGAGATCGCGAGCATTATAGCGATGGGGTTGCCGCATCATGTAACGCAACGGGGCAGTCGTCGGAGGCAGACGTTCTTTGCGACTGCGGCTCCGGCCCCACCGAGTCGTTCTGCGGCGAGCTGACCGCCCGCCGCAAAGGCCGAGGCATGCGATGGGACCGAGACAACGCCGAATCCATCATGGCCCTGGGGAGCCTTTGCTACTCCAATCCATGGGACGACTACCGGCAAACCCAAAGAGCCGCATGGCCACTGCCACAAAAGAAGGTCGCTCACAACCGCATCGCCGGCGCCTGAGCGTCCTTGACGTTGGTCCGGCCAGTCGCTAAGGTTCGTTAACTTGCGCGAATGCCCGCGGGGAAGCTGCGGTTGATCGCAAGTCGATAACCAAATGAAACTAGAAAAACTAGCACACGCGATTGGCGGCGAACTTTTGGGCGACGGCTCCCGTGAAGTCACCGGAGCGGCGACTCTGATGGACGCCGGACCCAACGATCTGGCGTTTCTGGCCAATCCTCAGTACGAGAAGTACGTCGCCGACACGAAGGCCGCGGCGGTGATTGTGGCCACCGACTTCAGCGGCGCCGACGTGCCGATGATCCGGTGCGAGGACGCATATTACGCCTTTCGCGAGGCGATGGTGCTGCTGTTCGGCTTCCGCACCGCGCCCTTCGAGGGCGTTTCGGCGAGCGCCCAGATCCACCCCGAGGCCAAACTTGGCGACCAGGTGGCCGCGGCGTGGTCGGCGACGGTGTGCGCCGGGGCGACCATCGGCGATCGCACGGTTCTGTACCCGGGAGTGTTCGTCGGCCCCGACGCCCGAATCGGCAGCGACTGCATTCTGCATCCCAATGTGGTGGTCTACGACCGTTGCGTCCTCGGCGATCGGGTGACGTTGCACGCCAACACCGTCATCGGTCAGGACGGGTTCGGCTACGCCACCCACGAGGGCGTTCATCACAAGATTCCCCCCTCCGGCTGGGCCGAGATCGGCGACGATGTGGAACTGGGCGCCGGGTGCACCGTCGATCGGTCCACGATGGGTGCGACGACGATCGCCTCCGGAACCAAGTTCAGCAATCAGGTGGCTATCGGCCATGGCTGCCGGATCGGCCCCAACAATCTTATGGTCGCCCAGACGGGCATCGCCGGATCGACCACGACCGGGGCGTACTGCGTCTTCGGCGGTCAGGCGGGCGTGGTCGGGCATCTGAAGCTCGGCGATTTCGTCAGCGTCGGCGCCCAGGCGGGCGTGACCAACGATATTCCGTCGAACACCCAGGTGTGGGGCACGCCGGCGACGCCGTTGGCCGATGCGAAACGCCAGGCGGTCGTGGGGCGGCAATTGCCCAAGATGAGAGACCGCATTCGAGCGATCGAACAGACCCTGGCGCAATTAAAACGCGAGGCGAGCGGCGATGGCGAGCGAAGCTGACGACGCCGGCCGAACGGATCGCCGCGCCGGAGCCAAGCCCCCTATCGGTCTGCTCGCCGGCGGCGGACGATTGCCGTTCATGGTCGCCGAAGGCGTCAAGCACGCCGGGCGGCGATTGGCGATTGTCGGCTTCCGAGGCAGTGTGGATGCGGGGCTCGCGGCGTTCGGCGACCGCTTCACGCTGGCGTCGATGACGCGGCTGAATACGATTGTCCGCCTGTTCAAACGATGGCGAGTCCGCCAGGTGGTGATGGTGGGGCACGTTTCGAAAGCGACCATGTACAACCCTCTTCGAATCTTGCAATTGATGCCCGATCTTCGCACCGCCAAGCTGTGGTACGGCAAGCTTCGCAAGGACCGACGCGACGCCAAGGTGCTGGGCGCTCTGGCCGATGAACTGGCCTCCGACGGCATCGAGATGATCAGTTCGGTCGAGTACTGTACCGAGCATCTGGCCGATGAGGGGCAGTTGACCAAGCTCGCTCCCTCGGCGGCCGCGATGTCCGACGCCCGATTCGGCTGGCAGATCGCCCGCCAAAGCGCCGATCTCGACATCGGCCAAGCCCTGGCCGTCAAAGACGCCGACATTATCGCCGTGGAGGCGATGGAGGGCACCGACCGGATGATTCAGCGGGCCGGCGAACTGTGCCGCGTGGGGGGGTGGACGCTGGTGAAGGTGGCCCGTTCCGATCAGGACATGCGGTTCGACGTCCCGACCGTGGGCCCGGCCACGATTCAGCGACTGAAATCCTGCGGCGGCCGATGCCTCGTCGTCGAGGCCGGCCGGACCATCATCATCGACAAACCCCGGACGCTCGCCCTGGCTGACGAATTGCGAATTCCCGTGCTGGGAATGAAATAGCCGCTCAACATGCCCGCGTCGGGGCTTCGGCTTCGATCGTCGCGGCGTAGAGAACGTGGCGAAGTTTGTCCTCCGACCACTGCTGGAGGAACTCCCGGGAGAAGTCCAGCGGGAATCGCACCGGCAGGCCCAGCAAGGCCCGGGTCAACGCAGGCCGGTCCATGGCCTGCAGCGTTGCGAAGAGATTGTCGCGGTTGATGATTGTAGGATCCATGGCTTCGTCGCGTACAGAGTATTCAGAGAGTTCACAGAATCAGCAGCTACAATCGGATATGGCTGTAGACATCATCCATAAGGTAGTCTCTCTAGGGTCAAGGACTTGCCCTGTGCCGGTGGCCGCGACTTTGCGTCCGGCGGCGGTTTGTTGACGAACTGTGGATAAACGCCTGATCGAATGGGTTAACCTCTGCATATGCTGCTGGTTGTCATCGTTCATGGGCCTAGGAAGGAATGTTAGTAGGGGCAGGATATATGCCAATAGGGCAAACACAGTATGATGAAGGTTTGACGTAGTGGAACCACAAGATTTTGTTTATGACCTGCCCGAAAGGCTGATTGCACAGCAACCTTCGCCTCAGCGCGACGCCTGCCGACTTATGCGGGTCCAGCGCGCCGGTGGCGTGGTCAGCGACCGGATGTTCGGCGATCTTCCCTCGATTCTACAGGCCGGTGATCTGCTTGTTCTCAACGACACTCGCGTGGTGCCGGCGAAGTTCTCGGCCCGTCGAGCCACCGGTGGGCGAATCGACGGGCTTTTTCTCCACGAGCGAGCCGACGGGGCGTGGGACGTGCTGCTGCGGAGCGCCGGACGCTGCCGCGTGGGCGAGCGATTGGTCTTTGACGAGCGGTTCGGCATCATTTTGGAATCTCGCGGCCAGAAGGGACAATGGCAAGTTCGCCCCGATCCCCCGGCCCCCGCCGCCGATATCCTCGACGTCGTCGGCGTGACGCCATTGCCCCCGTATATCCGCCGCCCCGGGCCGATGGCCGATCAGGACGATCGCCAGTCGTACCAAACCGTGTTCGCCTCGACCCCCGGCGCCGTCGCGGCGCCCACGGCGGGCCTGCATTTCACCGAATCGCTGCTGGGGGACCTGGAATCCCGCGGCGTCGGGAGCACCCGGGTGACGCTTCACGTCGGGATGGGCACCTTCGCCCCGGTGAAAGCGGCGTCGCTCGCCGAGCATCACATGCACAGCGAGTGGTACAATCTTCCCCCATCGGCCGCGGCCGATATCGAACGGACGCGAGCAGCGGGGGGGCGGATCGTCGCCGTCGGGACCACGGCGGTGCGGGTTCTCGAATCGGCCGCACGCAACGATGGCCCTCTGGCCGCTTGCAGCGGCTGGACCGATATCTTCATCTATCCCCCCGGCGAATTCGCGCTGGTCGACGCCTTAATCACCAATTTTCATCTCCCCGCCAGCACGCTGATTATGCTGGTCGCCGCGTTCTGCACGCCCGGGAGCACCGACGGGATCGAAATGATTCTCAACGCGTACCGCCAGGCCGTCGGCCGGGAGTATCGCTTCTTCTCCTACGGCGACGCGATGATTATTGAATGACGGCCCGTCACGTCCCGGTGCGGCGCCGGACGATCTCCACGCAGACGGTTCGGGCGAAACGTAACGCCGCGGGTTTGGCGACGGCGATGCGCACCTGCTGCACGCGTTCGGCGGCCAGGCAGATTCCGGCGATCGCTTCGGCGAGGGCTTCGACCAGTTGGAACTGGGACTGCTCCACCATCGCGACGATTTGCTTCTTGATCGCCTTGTAGTCGACGGTATCGGCGAGATCGTCGCTGAGCCCCGCCGGGCGAAGGTCGGCCCAGAGCGTGATGTCGATATTCACATCCTGCTTCTGGAGACGTTCGGCGGGGTACACTCCGATGATGCATCGCAGGGCGAGGTCGCGAATGCCGATGCGGTCGAGCGGAAGATCGGTCATGCGTGGTACACACTGCCTTTCATGTGGCGGCCGCCGTCGACGTAGATGACCTGACCGGTGATGAATCGGCTGGTCAGCAGGAACAGGGCGGCTCGGGCGATTTCATCGGCGTCGCCGTGGCGGTTCATGGGGTTGGTGGAGGCGAGCCGGCGGAGGTAGCTGTCGTCGTCGCCGTCCGGGGCAAGAATGAGACCCGGGGCGATGGCGTTGACGGCGATGCGGGGCGCCAGTTCAATCGCCAGCATTCGGGTGAGTGTGAACAGCATCCGCTTGCTCAGGTGGTACGCGGCGTGTTCGCGGTCGTAGTCGACCATGCGAGCGTCCAGGAAGTTGAGGATATGCCCCTCGCGCTCCTGGGCGGCCATCGCCTGGCTCAGTAACAGCGGCGCCGCGGCGTGCAGATGAACGTTGGCGACGATCTGGTCGGCGGTCGTATCGAGAATACGCCCGGTGTCGAAGGTCGAGGCGTTATTGACCAGAATGTCGATCGCCCCGGCGGCGTCGACGGCCCGGGCCATCAGATCGGCGGCTTGCTCCGGTTCGGCCAGATTGGCCGCGAGCGTCCACGCTCGCCGACCGGCCCGGCGGATCGATTCGGCGGCGTCGTTGGCTTCGGTTTCGCTGTGGCGATAGTGCACCACCACGTCGGCCCCGGCGTCGGCCAGCGCAACGGCGACGGCCCGCCCCAGCCGTTTGGCCGCGCCGGTCACCAAGGCGGTCTTGCCGGCCAGGGAACATTGTGGATCTGTCATCGTTACGTAACCTCTCACAAACGCCCCGCCCCGTCGCTAGCTATGGGCGGGAGTCTCGATCCGATCGATCATCGCGGCCAATACAAAATCGTTTTCGGTCAGGCCGTCGATTTTATGCGTGTGAATCGAAACCTTCACCAGGCCCCACGACAGTTCCATGTCGGGATGGTGGCCCTGCTGTTCGGCCAGTTCGCCCACACCATTGACGAACGCCAGCGCCTCGCGGAAATCCCTGAAATGGAACTCCCGTTCGATGTGGTGGGCCGCGACGACCCGCCAGCCGGCGTCAATCTCGGCGGCGATCTCGCTCAACGCCTCGCCGGCCAAGGGCGGTCGGCCCTCTCTGCACGGGACGCACTGTTTGTCGGCAAGTTGGCGTTTCATGGCCCATCCTCATTCCTGACAGACGATCGCATCGACCGGACAGGCCGACGCGGCGTCACGGGTCAACGCTTCCAGATCGGCCGAGACCTCTCCCGATTTCGCCACGGCGAGGTCGCCGGCCATCGCGAATATTTCCGGGCAGATATCGACACAAGCTTCACACCCGATACACAGGTCCGCATCGACAATCGCTCTCATTGTATCAACCCTTCCACTGGCGACCGGCGACTCGCCCGGCCGCATGTCTGTGCGAGATTCAGTTGGTCTCGTCGGCAACGATCCACGCCGATCGCATGAAGTAACGCAATTATACACAACCAACTGTCGATTTTCTCTGCCTGCGGACGATTGTACATGGAAAGGCCCCGCGTGGCTGCTACCATACTGCGGAGCGACCGGCGTACATCTCTTGCCGGTTGGAACGGGGCCTCGCAACGCCGCACAGAAGGAGCGACACCATGACACGTAACGGATCCATTCTCAGGTCACTTGGCCTGACGCTGACGACCTTTTTGGCGGCCCTGGCCGGATGCGCACCGGGGGGAGGGCTGCTGATTCGCCCGGTGAACACGAACGAGAAGCTCAAAGAAACGACCGTCGCCACCGACGGCGGCGTACTGCTGCGAGACAAGATCATCATCGTCGACGTCGAGGGGACGCTGAACAACAGCCGCGACCGGAGTATCTGGGCGTCGGAGAACCCGGTGGCGCTGTTCTCGGAGAAGATTCGCAAAGCGCAACGCGACAAGAAGGTCGTCGGACTGATCGTTCGGATCAATTCGCCCGGTGGGGGCGTGACGGCCAGCGAGATCATGCACCAGCGACTCATGGCGTTTCGCCGGAAGCGACCGAAGGTTCCCGTCGTAGCGATCATCGAGGCCGTCGGCGCCAGCGGCGGCTACTACGTTGCCTGCGCGACCCAGGAGATTTGGGCTCATCACACCTCGGTAACCGGTTCGATCGGCGTCATCACCCCGGCGATCAGCCTCGCCGGAACCCTGTCGAAGATCGGCGTGACCACCCAGTTGGTCACCTCCGGGCCGTTCAAGGCGATGAACAGCCCGCTGAAGCCGCTCGACCAGGCCGATATCGCCATTTTGCAGGGGATTGTGGATGAATTCTACGAGCGGTTCGTGACCGTCGTCGACACCGGCCGGGCGAAGCTGACGACCGCCCAGGTCCGCAAGCTGGCCGACGGGAGGGTGTACACCGGCCCCCAGGCCTTCGAAAACGGCTTGGTCGACCGCCTGGGTCAGATGCCCGACGCAATCAAGCGGGTCAAAGAGTTGGCCGGCAAAGACGCCGTCAAAGTGGTCATGTACCATCGGCCCCATGGGTACCGCGGCTCCTATGACGCCGGCGCGACCGGCCGGCCGCCCCAGGTGAACATCATCAACCTCACCGGCGTGAACCTGCTGGACATGGCCCGGCCGCGATTCATGTACCTGTGGACCGGTCGCGAGGGCGGATGAGCGGGGGATCTTCGTGGCCAATGCGGCGACTAGTACTCTGTCCCAGGGATAATGTGGTGTTATGACGCCGCGCCGGTGATG
>CBDVCA010000126.1:0-9136 GCA_965372365.1 uncultured bacterium | reverse complement strand
AGGGCCACGGGGTGTCGCCCCTATCGGGGCTTGCGGCGCTAGGGGGCGGACCCTATCTCGCCGCGGCGAGCTACAAATCTGTCGACCCTGCGGGCCTCAACGGCAGATTCACTTGAGCGATCGAACCCTATTCCAAGCACGCTCTTGCATCATGGCCGAACGAATACCCGCCACCGGTTCGGGATGAGAGCCCGATTATTGAAAAGAAACTGTGAACGGTTACCCGTCATGAACCCTTTTTTTTCATTCCTTGTTGACACGCCTCCGTTGCGGCTCTACAGTTCGATCGTTGCAGGCGCCCCATGAGGGCGAAAAGGGAAGGCCGTGAGAATCGGCCGCGGACGCGCCGCTGTAACCGGCGACGACCGCCGCATGTTGGCCACTGTTTGGGTGTGGAACCCGGATGGGAAGGCGCGGCGGAAGGATGACCCGGGAGTCAGAAGACCTGCCTGCACCAACCTGGTCGAACCTTCGCGGTCTGGAAACAGATAAGGCGTTCGGCCTCGTCGGCTCTTGCACATGCAGGCTCCGGCGCCGCGAAGGCGCTGGGGCTTTTTTCGTCGGAGCGGTCGCCGGTCGAGCCTCCGGGTGCTGGCGACCTCCCCGGGCTGTGCGCGAATCGCGGCGACGTCTCTCCAGGCGTCCATCTTGCGCACCGATCACGCTCGGCCGTCGGAATTCCCCTCCCCAGCATTCCCCCAGGTTGCCGATGGCGCCGCCTTGCGCTTGGGCGAGCTGTCGCCGACAGAGCAGCGCATGTGTGGAGGGACGGACATGGTTCGCGATACGAGGGACGCTTGATGGGTAGGTAGATGGAGTTTGCGTTTGTACGAATCATGTCGCCGTCGGCGCTGAGAGCCTCAGCGTCGCGCCGCCAAAACGCTCGACGAGAAACGTCGGGCCGAGGGAGTAGCAAGATGAGAAGAACGTTTGCAATGATCACCGTGGTTCTGCTTCAGGCCGCCGCCGCGATGGCGTCGGGGACCGTGATCGCCGATTTTGAAGACTTGGTGTTGGCCCCCGACAGCTACTGGCGGGGCGACGCGGTCTCGGCCGGTTTCACCTCCGGCGTCGTCGACTTTCAGACCAACTACGCCTACATCGCCGAGTGGGGCATGGAGACGTGGGACGGCTTCGCGTATTCCAACGTTTCCGACGCGACCACGCCGGGGTTCGGCAACCAGTTCGCGTCCGTCACCGGTTCGGGGGTCGGCGGCGGAGGGATCTACTCGGTCGCTTGGGATCCGGTCCCCAGTTTCGCCGGCTCCGCGCCGCGCCTTGCACTGACCGACACCGCGACCGGCTACACGCTGGACGGGGCCTATTTCACCAACACCACGTACTCGTACCTGTCGATGCGGGACGGCGACGCGTTCGCCAAGAAGTTCGGCGGGTTTGACGGCTCCGATCCCGATTACCTGTTGCTGACGATCACCGGCCTGACCCCCTCCGGCCCCGGGTCGAGCATGGAGTTCTACCTGGCCGACTTCCGCGCCGCCGCCGACGAGGACGATTACATTTTGACGGACTGGACCTGGGTCGACCTGAGCGGCTTGGGGCCGGTGACGGGCCTGGAGTTCGCCGTCAGCGGGACGGATATGGGGACTTTCGGCCTCAATACTCCCGCCTATTTCGCGATGGATAACCTGATCGTTCCGGAACCGACGACGTTGGCCCTGCTGACCCTGGGAGGGGCGGCCATCCTGCCGCGTCGTCGGAAGTAGTGGATGCACCGTTGTGGGGCGGCGCCGACGTGCGACGGCCATCGGCGTCGGCGCCGCCTGTTCCGAAATCGATCGAGGAGGGCTGGAATATGAAGCGTTTATCGATGATAATGATGGGGTTGCTGGTCGCAGCGGCCGCCCCGGCGGCCCTCG
Organism: uncultured bacterium; assembly: GCA_965372365.1. Classification (GTDB taxonomy): domain Bacteria; phylum Planctomycetota; class Phycisphaerae; order SM23-33; family FEN-1343; genus CBDVCA01. The sequence continues at coordinate 7,259 of CBDVCA010000126.1, read as the reverse complement.
CCGGGCCTTATGCGACGGGCGGGGACGATCCCGCCAACCCCCACGATCCCGGCGTGCCGGGTTGGACCGGTCCGGTCGGCGACCCCGGCAGCGTTGTCAACCCCGCCTTCGACGGCTGGGTGATCGCCGTGGTCGATTACGTTTGGGCCGATTACGTGGATCCCGAATGGACCGATACGTCCTACGCCCTGGGCCCGGCGGTCGGCGATGGATACGACGTGGTGTGCTTGGGCGATATGGACGCCGGGCAGATTGCCGGGCATCTGGCGGCGCCGGAGGATCCTGCAATCGTGCATCCGGGGTTCATTACGCTGACGTTTGACGGGCCGGTCTTCGATGGCCCCGGCGCCGATTTCGCCGTGTTCGAGAACGGCTTCACCGAGGTCGGGACCGGGGGCTTCTTCGCCGAGTTGGCCTACGTGGAGGTCTCGACGGATAACGCGACCTTCGTGCGGTTCCCGTCGCGGTCGCTGACGGCGGCGCCGGAAGTGGAGCTTTACGCCTATTGGACCCTCGACCCGACCGACGTGTACAACCTCGCCGGCAAGCACGCCAACCGCGGCGGGATGTGCATGGGCACGCCGTTCGATTTGGCCGAGTTGGCTGCCGACCCGGCCGTGATCGACGGGGCGGTCGACCTGTTTGATATCCGATACGTTCGAATCGTGGACATTCCCGGAAGCGGCGATTTCGTCGACTCCTGGGGCGATCCGATCTACGACGCATGGCGAACCGCCGGGACCGGGGGCTTCGACCTCGACGCCGTCGGGGTGCTGCACATGGACCCCATCGCCGGCGACGCCGATTGCGACGGCGACGTCGACTTGGACGATTTTATAATCCTCAAGAACGGGTTCGGGGTCGGGACGACCTGGGGCCAAGGCGATTTCGACCATGACGGCGACGTCGACTTGGACGATTTCTTCCTGCTGAAGGCCAACTTCGGATTCGGCGCCGTGGCCGCAGGCGGCGGACTGTCCTTGCCGTGGTAATGAGACTACTGTGACCAAACGGCCCGGAAAACGCGGCTTCACGCTGATCGAACTTCTGGTGGTCATCGCAATCCTCTCGTTGCTGATGTCGATCCTGCTGCCCAGCCTCAGCCGAGCTCGCCGAGTGGCGCAGCGGACGGTGTGTGCGTCGAATGTTCGCCAGTTGGCCATGGCGAACCTCGGGTACTCCGCGGAGAATCGCGGGTATTTCGTGCCGGCCGCCGAGGACATGCTCACCATCGGCGGCAATCGCAAGCGGTGGCACGGCGAAAGACAATCGTCCGGCGAGAGCGTCGACCCCGTGGCCAACACCTTCGACCCGGCCCTGAGCCCGCTGGCCGGCTTCATCGATCGCGGCGGCCTGGTGAAGATGTGCCCGTCGTTCAAGAGGGGCGTCCTGGTGGACGGCTTTGAAGCGGGAACCGGCGGGTACGGGTACAATCAGTACTACATCGGCGGGCGGTACGACTCGACCAAGTACAGCCGGTCTGTTCGCGGAGACGGCCCGAAGGCCTGTCAGCAGAGCGCCCGTCAGGCCGATGTGAGCCAGCCCTCGCGAACGGTCATGTTCACCGACGCGGCGATCGCCCAGAGGTCGGGGGTGATTGAATACAGCTTCTGCGAGCCCCCTTACGCACCCAACCCCTATGGCGGCGCCGCCGAGCCTCTGGCGCCCACCATCCAGTTCCGTCACGACGACTGGTGCAGCGTCGCCTGGGTCGACGGCCACGTCGACGCCCAGCGAATGACGTTCTCGGCCGCCTACGGCGCGTACGGCGTATCCATCTCCGACGCCATCGAACTGGGGTTCGGATGGTTCGGCCCCAACAGTAACGAACTGTTCGACCTGAAGTAGTCCTCTTTCGACGCGGCGTTCTCGCTTTGGCGAACACTCCTGTCCGTTGCATTTGCGCTGTGTTGGTGGTATCCATACGGTTTCGGCTCGCGCAGCGCGAGCGAGAGGAGAAGCTTCATGCGAGTAGCGATTATCGGCCCGCCGTTCAGCGGGAAGACGACATTATTCGGCGCCATCGCCGGATCGGCGGCCGCGGCGGCCGATACGCGGCCCGGGCAGGCGCATAGGGCGGTGGTGAAGGTTCCCGACGAGCGGCTTCTCTGGCTGCGCGACTTGTACAAGCCCAAGAAGACCACGCCGGCGGAACTGGAATTCGTCGATATGCCCGGCGTCGATCTCGCCGACGAGGTCGCCCGCACGCATTGGCGTAAGCATTGGGCCACCGTTCGCGATTGCGACATGATCGTCATGGTCGTCCGGGCCTTCGACGACGATTCGGTGGCCGCGTATCGCAATCGCGTTAACGGCGCCTCCGACGCCGAGGAACTGCTGGCCGAGATGCTCTTCGCCGACCTCGACCAGGTGGGCGCTCGGATCGAGAAACTGCAGGCCCAGCTCAAAAAGCCCGCCAATCGTGACGCGACCCAGCGCGAGCTGGACCTGATGCAGCGTTTGCATGAAGCGCTGGAGAACGATCGGCCGATCCGCGACGCGATCCGCAACGAGGCCGAGGAGAAGACCCTTCGATCCTTCGCGTTCCTGTCGCTCAAGAGTCACCTGATCGTCGTCAATTGCGGCGAGGACGATGTCGCCGTCGCCTCCGAACCGATCGCCGATGTGCCGACGGTGCGGCTGTCGGCGAAGATCGAAGAGGAACTTGCCCAACTGGACCAGGACGATCGCGCCGAGTTCATGGCCGACCTCGGGATCGAAGATTCGGCCCGCGACCGGCTGATCCGAGCCTGCTACGAGGGGCTCAACCTCATCAGTATGTTCACCGCCGGCGACGACGAATGCCGGGCGTGGACACTTGGGGCCGACACCGAGGCGGTGATCGCGGCCGGGGAGATTCATTCGGATATCGCCCGGGGCTTCATCCGGGCCGAGACGATGGCGTATGACGACCTGTTCGCCGCCGGCGGAGACGAGAAGGCCGTCAAGGCCGCCGGGAAGCTTCGCCTCGAAGGCAAGCAATACATCGTAGCCGACGGCGACGTGATCAACTTCCGCTTCAACGTGTAGAACGTCGTCGACGCCCCCGATCGGGGGGTCATGCCGTTACTAGCCCCCCGCAGTGCGGGGGGTGGCTGTCCGGCGATGATCATCGGAAGCACCCTTTGCGCGGCAGGGGGTTGGTAATAGCCGAGCATGCCAGTGAGGGTCGAGTGAAGCTGCGTGAATGGCTGAGAATTCGGCGAGGCCCACACCGCCCGTGGCGTCAACGGGCGGTGCGAACGGTCGCGGCTGCGGCGGTGCTGGCGGCGGTGGCGTACGCAACGCTGCCGTGGTGGCTGCCGACCGGCTGGTTGGCCGAACGTGTGGCGGCCCAACTGTCCCGACGATTGGGTGCGACCGTTGAGATTGGCGAGGTGACCGTCAGTTGGTCCGAGGGGCTCAGTGTCGATTCGATCCGCGTGGCCGACCCCACGTCGCCGACGGCCGCGGCCATGATCGAGATCCCCCGGATTCAGATGGCCTTTGACCCCCTGTCGCTGGCGACCGGCGAGCCGGTCGAGCACCTGATCGTCGATTCGCCCCGCGTGAGGCTTGTCGTGGACGAATCGGGCCGATGGAACATCGCCCAACTTAACAGGCCGGCTTCCGATAGCCGCGTCGGCCGAATCAGCGTGCGACGGGCCGTCGTGACGGTCGCGGCTCCCGGACTCGCCGAGCCGCTCCGCGTGGAAATCGCCGATCTTCAATGCCGCGGCGGGCCGTGGTCGCCGGTCGAACAGGTGAGCATGTCGGCCTTCATTGTTCAACGCAACCGCCGCGTTCCGATCGCCGTCACCAGCGGATACGCCCTCGGTCCCCGGGGCCGGCGCCGACACCTGCTGACCGGCGCCCTGACCGGGCTCGACCTGGCCGCTCTTGGCGTGATCGACCTTCCGGGGTCGCCGTTGGATCGGCTCGAAGGGGTATGTATGGCGCGCATTCGACTGCCGATGATCGACGGGAAAATCACCGACGGTCGCATCACGTTGGAGGTCGGCGCCCTGGACGTACAGAGGGTCGGGGGCGAGAGATCGGGGACGATCGGAGACGTCCGACTGGTCATGGGCGGCGACGCCGACATCGCCGCCGGGGCGGGGCGGCTCGTGCTGAGGAGCATTGATCTTCGAGGTCCCGGCGTTCAACTTGGGGGGGAGGCGAAGTTTGACGTTTCGTTGCTGGGGGGAAACTGGCTTGCCGCCGAGTCGCTTGACCTTACCGGGACCCTCGACCCCGAGGCGATCGCCTCGCTGCTGACCGGCGGGGCCGCCGGGAGCCCGGATTGGCCGACGATCGCCGGCGACGTGAAACTGCATCTGGCGTACGAGCATACCGACGGTCGGGTCAAGACGGCGCTGACGATCGACGCCGGAGAAGCCGAAGTGGCCGGCGGCGGTCGGGTGGTCAAGCCGGCCGGCGTCCCGCTGACGTTGGAGGTCGAGGTCGCCTGCGACGATCAGATGCGTCGCTTCGAAGGGGCGAAGGCGTCGCTTGTTTGCGGGGACGGCCGGGCCGACGTGGTGCTGGCCGCCATGGGCGTTGAGCAACCCTATCGCGACGGGCCTTGGATCGGCTCGGCGACCGGCCGGTACCGCGTCGAACGGATCGAGGGTTTTTGTGAATTTGAATCTGAATCCCAATCCCAATCTGAATCCGAATCTGAATGCGAACCGGAGATGGCGTCCCTCGCGACCGATATCAGCGGCTCGGTCGGCGGCGATATTCGCCTTCGGGGGGCCGCTGACGTTCTGACTGTTACGGTTACGTGCGACGCGACCCAGCTTCGCGCACGCGCCGGCGGCGTTCTGGACAAGCGGGCCGGTCAACCTGTGGCCGCGACGGTGCGTGGCCGGTGGGAGCCGTCCCTGCGAACGTTCACGGTCGATTGGGAGGCCGACGTCCCCGGTGCGGCGACCAGCGGAACGTGGATCGTTCGCCCGGACCACTGGTGGGCCTCGGCCCGGATGAAGATCATCGACATCGAATCGTTCGCCGAGCAGTTTCCGCCGGCGTCTCGTCTGGACCCGGCCATCGCCGGCGCCGCCGACGTTCGGGCGGAGTTGACCGGTCGCGACGAGTGCCTGGCCGTTCGTGTGAAGATGATCGGCGATGCGTTGGAGATCGGTCCGATCGCCGGCGTCGGCGGCAAGGCTCGCGGCGTGGGGCTTCGGGCCGATATTGATGCGACGTTTGGGACCGATGTCAGCGGGGCGTCGCGATTGGAGATCGCTCGGGCGACGATCGAGTACGCCGAATCCACCGCGGACGTCACCGGCTGGTTCGTCGCCGGCGATCAGGCCGAGGTGGACCTGACGGCGTCGTTTGCGGTGATGAGCGAGGATATACTCCGCTGGCTGCCCGAGTCGCTCGACGCATGGGGCGTGCAGACCGACGGGGGGTTGCAGGGGCGTTGCCGCGTGTGGGGGCGGGGGCTGGCGCTGAGTAGCGAGGGCGAAATCGACGCCGAACCCATGGCTCTGGCGTGGCCGGCCGATTCGCCGGCGGCGGCCAAGCCTGCCGGGACGCCGGCTCGGTTTCAGTGGTCGGCCTCGCTGGAAGGCGACCCGATCGGGCTGACGGTTGGCGATTGGCGGTTCCAACTCGGGACGGTGGGGGGGATGGGCGATTTTCGCGTGGGGCTTGTCGATAATGCGACCGAGATTGAGGCGGCGTCCACATTCCGCCTGTGGGTCGATGACGCCGCCGGCCTAGCCGACCTGGCGCCGGAGGTGGCGAGGTGGGCTCCGTCGGGGAGTGTTGAACTGGATGGCCGGTTGCGGTATGACGCCGCGGGCCTGACGCTGACCCGGGCCGAGTGCCGCATGACGGACGTGGGGGGCGAGTATTTGGGTAAGAGCGTCGCAGCGGCCGGGACCGTTGCGGTTGAGGATGTCCGCTTGACCGATCGTCGCTTCCGGCGGGCCTCGCTTCAGGTGGGTCGGGTCAGCAGCGACGACTTCCGCTTGTCGGCCGACGACGGAGCGGTCGCCGTGGTGATGGACGTGGCCGGCGTACCGGCCCGTCCGCGGGGACGGGTGGTCGTGGTGGGGCGGGAGGTCGACGCTACCGCGATACGCCAGTGGCTGGCTCCGGTCGGCGAGCGGACCGAGGTGACGGCCGAATACGTCGAGCAGCTCAAGGAGACTATCGCCGAGTGGATCGAAGCGATCGGTCCGACGCTGATCGAATCGGACCTGACCGTCGCGGCCGACCTGGACCTGGTTCGCAACTTCCCCGACGACAAGGTCAACCAACTGTACGACGCCCACAACCTGTCGTTTCGGGCCGAGATCGATCATGGTCGGGTCGAGGTCGAGTATGCCGCCGGCGTCAACGGCGGTACGCTGATCGATCGATACCGGACGGATTTGACCGGCCCCCAGCCGCGGCTGCGGTACGTCAGTACGATCCGCGACATGATGGGCGTCGAGAGCCTGCAGGCGCAGGTGGCGGCGTTCTTCCCCGATAACGAAGTCCACGGGGCCATGTGGCGAGAGCTGGACGTCGAGGCGCCCCTGGTCGACATGACCGCCAGCCTGATCGACCCTCGGGTGAAGGCGCCGCTGGAGGGGTGGGGGAAGACGACGTTCATCGACGGCGTTACGCGCGGCCGGGCGGCGCCGCTGTGGGTTACCCGGGTGTTCCCGGGCTTGAAACTGGTCGAATATCCATACGAGCGGATGGTCGGCTTCGCGGAGTACCGTTCGGATGGGTCGGTGTACAACGACATGATTTTCAGCGGCGCCACGTACAACATGTTCATCGAAGGCGTTACCGACGCCGAAGACCTCGCCACCTACGACGTGGGGGTGATCCTTGGCGACACCAAGTCCGACCCGCTGCGGCGCCATCGCTACAAGCAGGGTCGCCTGCTGATCTTGCAGCAGAAGATGAAGATCGTCGAAGGGACGAAAGTGGACGAGGAAGTAGCCTACCCCTGGCCCCACGAAAGCGCGTACCTGTTTTTCGTGAGGGACAACCACCTTTGCCGACTGTGGCTGGAGAGGGAAAGAGGCGATCGAGAGGAGTGAGGGGGTCGGCGAGGGGGTCGACGAGGGGACTGGCTCCGTAGCGCAGCGTAGCGAAAGCGCAGGTGCCTGTACCCGTTCAATGTATATGCGGCATTCGCTGGCGTCAGCGTCCTGTCCCCGTTCAATCGTATATGCGGCGTCCGCTTCGGGTACAGGCGCCTTCGCTTTCGCCCTTGCTGGCGCTGCGGCGAGACGCTTCGGAGCCAGTCCCCTGCGCTGGCGACCAGT
>CBDVCA010000125.1:0-9137 GCA_965372365.1 uncultured bacterium | reverse complement strand
TGGACCGATGGTGCTCCCGCTGTAGACTCGATGTCGATCGGAGGGAAGGGGAAGCTCTATATTGGCGAGGCGAGGGTCTCGCCGTTCAAGCGCCTCGGGCGCCTGTTCAGCGGCAAGTTGGAATCGCTCACCGCCACCGCCGAGAAGCAACTGGACACGAAGGCCAACGCGGCGATGAGCCAAGCGGCCTCAGCTCCCAAGGCGACCGCCCCCAAGCAGCAGCCGGCCGCCGGGGGAATGCTGATGGGCGCCGGGGTGACGATCGCGGCGTTGGGTTCGGCCCTGGCCTATATCACCAAGACGCTCTCGGAGGCCCACCCGGGCGCCATCGCCTGCAGCGTCGTCGGCGCGATTCTGGTCGTCATGCTGCCGACCGGCGTCCTGGCGTTTCTGAAGCTTCGCGGCCGCGACCTCAGCGCCATTCTCGAAGCCTCCGGTTGGGGCATCAACGCTCGTATGCGTCTCACCCGAAGCCAGAGGCTGTTCTTCACGCAGCGTCCCGGCTACCCCACCGGCAGCCGCGGCGCGCCCAAATCGCGCGCACGCCTGGTGGTGATACTGCTGCTGGTGATCCTCTTGATTGCCGCCGCCGCGGTGATTATCCCGAAGGTCTACCGGTGGCGATCGCAACCGGCCACGGCCACGGCCACGTCCCAACCGGCTACACCGTCGGAAGCTCCACCCGAACAATAGTGCCGCAGTCGGTGTCGGAGCAGACGGTGATGCGCCCGCCGAGGCGATCGACGGTTTCCTTGACGATGCTTAGCCCCAAACCGGTTCCGCCGGCGAACTGGCGGGCGTTTTGAGAGCGGAAGAACTCGCCGAACAGTTTGGCTTGGTCGGCCGGGGGGATCCCGATCCCGCTGTCCGACACGGTGATAGCGATCCGCCGGCCCTTGCGCTGCGATGTGACGTGGACGGTTCCCCCCGACGGCGTGTACTTGACGGCGTTGCTGACCAGATTGCCCATGATATCGGTCAGCGCGTTGTACCAGGTGAGAACCTCGGCGTCGCTGTCGGCGTCGACCACCAACTCGACCCCGCCGGCGCGGGCCGATTCGCGGTGCAGTTGCTCGACCGACTCCAAAACCGTGCGAACCGACACGGGCTGCCGTTCGACCAAGGTGCGAACGTCCTCTTTGACCGACGAGAGAACCAGCATCTCGTTGACCAGTTCCATCATCCCCGACGCCCGATGCTTCACGCGGCCAAGAAGGTCGCGATGCGTTTCGCTCAAGTCCCCGGGGGCGAACTGCATGCTCTCCAGCAGCGAGTACATCGCCGCCAGGGGGGTGCGGATCTGGTGACCGGCGACATTGAGGAACCGGCTCTTGGTCTTCTCCAACTCGGCCAGTTCGCCGTTGGCCGCGGCCAGGCGACGGTACGCTTCACGCAGCCGGCCGGCGATATCGGTGGAGAAGTAGACGATCAGGAACAACGTGACCGTCAACATTCCGCACTCGCCGGCCACGTACAGCGGTCGGGCGAAGGTTATCTCCGCCGGCGCGTCGACCGCCGTCATGTAACCAAGCATCGGACGATGCAGACCGGGGAACATCACCTCCACAACCGCCAGCGCGATGTACAAGGCGCTCGCCCAGGCGGCCTGGCAGTACGAATCTCGCCGGGGCAGCAAAATCGACGAGATCACCATGTGGAACACCATGAACGCCGCCAGCGGATTGGTGACGCCGCCGGAGAAATGCAGCACCAGCGTCAGAACCAGCAGATCCATGGAGATCTGGATGTTGGTCATGATCCGCAGATCGCCTTGGGGCGCCTCGCCGGACCCGAGCCGGTCTCGCCGACGAAGCCACAACCACAACAATCCGTTGTAGCCGGCGACCAAGCCCGCCAGGGCGAAGATCGGCGTCACCGCCAGGCCGACGCCAAGGCCCCATCGGGCGAAGGAGGTAATGCCGAACATCCCCGCCACCGCCAGCCACCGCATGCGGATCAGCCAGTGCTCACGCTCGGCGATCACCTCGCTGGTCAGCGACGACTCCGTTGATAGACCGGCTTCGGGTTGGTAGACGGAATCAGCCATCGTTCACCGCATGTCGCAAAACGGGTCTCCACCCCAGGCGCCGATCGGCCGCGAGATCACAAGCCTATGTCAACGCGGCCCCAACGCCGATGGTGTGGTCATAGTAGCTGTCCGGCCACAACCGTGTCAACAGGGGCGTTTTCGCAAGCCAGGGGGCAGGAGAATTCGACTTTTTTGCAGCCGGATCGTCTATTTTGCCCTAACTGTACGCGAAACATGGCTTTACAATCTTCTCCAAGAAGCCATAAAAGGGGTTGACAGATTTGCCGTTTTGTGGTTTAATAGTTAGTTATGATGCTTGATGAGGTGGTCGCGAGAGCGGCTTTTTTTGTGCGCTGTCAGGATCTAACTCTCTTCCCCCCCCCGACTTTTGCCTTAGGCTACCTGCTCTATCCCCATCATTCGCCGGCTTCGAAGGCCTTGGGTTGCCCGCTGTGACGCAGCGGCTATAATGGGCGCCAGTCGATGGTGATCCCGTTTATCGCCTGAAGGAGCCATTCATGGTCGAGCAATCGCAAGGTAGTGTTCTGAAGTCGCTTATCGCCGGTCGCAGCCTCGCCGCCGATCAGGCTCGTTGGGCGTTCGATCAGATCATGGGCGGCCAATGGACCGAGGCGCAGATCGCCGGGTTCCTGGTCGCTTTGGCGATCAAAGGCGAAAGCGTCGACGAGTTGACCGGCGCCGCCGGCGCCATGCGGGCCCACGTCGTACCGGTCGACGCCGGCGGTCTCGACGTCGTCGACACCTGCGGCACCGGCGGAACGGGCATCAGCACGTTCAACATTTCGACCGCCGCGGGGTTTGTCGCCGCCGGCGCCGGCGTTCCGATCGCCAAGCACGGCAACCGGACCAGCACCCGGGTGAGCGGATCGGCGAACGTGTTGGCGGCGTTGGGGGTGAATATCGAATGCGACGCCGCCACGGAGGCGAAATGCTTGCGGGAGGCGGGGATGTGCTTCAGTTTCGCCATCACGCATCATCCGGCGATGAAACACGCCGGCCCGGTTCGCAAGCAGTTGGGGGTGCGAACGATCTTCAACGTTCTAGGCCCGCTGACCAATCCCGCCGGCGCCCGCCGGCAGGTGATGGGCGTACCGTCGGGAGATCTGACCGCGACGATCGCCGGCGTGCTCAGAGAGCTGGGCGCCACCCGGGCGATGGTGGTCCACAGCGCCGACGGGTTGGACGAGATCTCGACCACGGCCCCTGCCGAGGTCGCCGAGTTGATCGACGGCGCCATCATCCTTCGGAAGGTCGACGCCAAGGATCTGGGCATCCCCCGAGCGAAACTGGACGACCTGCTGGTCGACACCGCCGAGCAGTCGGCGGCGGTGATCGGTGAGGTGCTCGCCGGGAAAGCCGGTCCCGCCCGTGACATCGTCGCCATCAACGCCGCGGCCGCGATCGTCGTAAGCGGCCGGGCCGCCGACCTCGCAGCCGGCCTCGTCATGGCCGCCGAGAGCATCGACAACGGAGCCGCGGCCAAGACCCTGCAAGCACTGATCGCCATCTCGAACGGTTGATGGGTCAGTCGAGTTTGGCCAACTGGCGGGCGAACGCCAGATAGCGCTGCTCGAAGCGCTCGATGTCGGCGTCGATATAGTGGAAAAAGGCTTTGGAGCCGACGAGGGCCTCATAGGCCTGGCCGTTACGCTCCAGTTTGGCCCACGGGCCTGGCGCGTAGCCAAGGGCCTGGCCGAGATTGCCGGTCGCGGCGTCGCTGCACATCCGCCTGAGCCCGTCGCTGTACACCGGGTCGCTACGAATCAGCAGCAGCAGCGCCCACAACTGGCTGTAGTAGTCGGCCGCGTGGCGCCCGTTTTGGTTGATGTTCCTCGACGCGCTCATGCCGATCAGCCGGTCGACCGGCCGCCACCGGCCGCCGAGAATCGCTTTGCGAAGCGTGGTCAGACGCAGGTTGTTGCCGCCGGGGCGAAACGACACCAACCCGTCGGAGATCCGAAACCCTTCGGCCCCAACCGCCAGCCCCTCTTCGGCCCAACCGGGCAGGCCCTGCTGGGTGATGTGATAAAGAAACTGGTGCATGCCCTCGTGGGCGGCGGTGCTGAACGTGGGCAGTACGCCGATATCCCAGAACACGCAAACGCCGCCATAGCAGTACCCGCCGGCCTGAACCTTCAGCGCCGTTTCGCTGGCGGCGCCGGTGACCTTCTCGGTCAGCAAGGCCCATTCGCCCCTGGTGGCGAACAGGTACACCTTCATCTTCTCATCGACCGCGGCTTCGGCCAAGCCGGTCAGGTCGACGTAGTTGGCGCGGGCCGCTTCCATGAACCCGGCGATACCGCCTTTGAGAACGGGATTGTCCACCGTCGTGAACAGCAGATAGTGCCCCGTGTTCAGCCTCTGACCCCTCACCCCGGCGAACGTCCACGGCCGGCTCTGCGCCGGATGCGACAGCGGAGCCGCGGCCGGATGGTTCGGCCGGCCGGCTCCGCAGCCGACGCACAACGCCGCCGCGACCAGGGCCGTCACAACTGCACCACACTTGGACACGGACGCCTCCGTCGGGGAACAAGAAACCTTATCATACTCCGTCCCGGCTGGAATGCCGGCGCAGAGCATTAAGCTCGCTTCGCCACCAGCGTTCTCTCGATGCCGGCGCCGTCGCGCGCGAACTCCACATCCTGATACCGCCCGACCTGCTGGACGAGTTCCCAGACCGCCGCGGCCTGATTGTACCCGATCTCCACAGCCAGCAGCCCCCCGGCAACAAGTACGTCGGGCGCCTGGCGCAGGATCGGTCCGATGAAGTCCAGGCCGTCGGCGCCGCCGCACAGCGCCCGGGTCGGTTCATGCTTCACCGTCGCCGGCAACTCGGCCATCTCCGCGTCGGTGATGTAGGGGGGGTTGGCCGTCACCACGTCGAACGGCTCGGCGGCGACGGCGTCATCGGGGGCCGTCAGCAGGTCGGCTTTGGCGATCGTGACCCGCTCGTCGAGTTGGTGCTTGGCGGCGTTGCGGACCGCCACCGCCAAGGCCGCGTCGCTCACATCGGTCGCCAGGACGACGGCGTCGGGGGCGTTCTTGGCCACCGCCAGGGCGACGGCGCCGCTACCGGTGCAGATGTCCCAGCATCGGCTCGGGCGGCCCAGCGAGCGGAGATGCTCCACGGCCTTGTCGACCAGCAGTTCGGTTTCGGGGCGAGGGACCAGCACGTCGGGGGTGACGATCAGGTCGAGGCTGTAGAACTCGCGATGGCCCACCAGATACGCCACCGGCTCGGCCGCCGCGGCTCGCTTGACCAATTTCCGGAACGCCGTCAGTTGGCTCTCCCCGGGAACCTTGTCGAACTGGGTGTACAGCCCAAGACGCGGGCACTCCAGCGTGTGGGCCAGCAGCACTTCAGCCGCCAGGCGAGGCGAGTCCATCTGCTTGTCGGCGAAGTAGTTCTTGGTCCAGTCGATCAGCCGCAGAACCGTCCATGGTTGTTCGCTCGTAGGGTCGCTCATGGCATCGAAGAGTACCGCAAACCGGCCCTTTCGTCGCGGGTCTTCCGGGAATAATCGCCCAGACGGCTGCGTTCGCGCCGGGAAACGTCCACAGCATCTGCCGCTGCGAGCGCCGTCGGTGTATACTCCGGTGGACATCAGCTTGGCGTGAGTGAGTATGCGCACCTTCTGATATGCGTGCACGCCTTCGACATGTACTTTCGATGGGAACCATGCGTACCTTTGCGTGTCAAAGCGGCAGTAACGGCAACTGCATCTTCGTGCAGGCGGGCGCTACTCGCCTACTGATCGACGCCGGCCTCAGCGGCAAGCGGGCCGAACAGCGCATGGCCGAGCGGGGCCAGGAGATCCGCAACGTCGACGCCCTGCTGATCAGCCATAATCACTGCGACCACGCCAAGGGGGCCGGGGTTTTCCAACGAAAGTTCGGCCTGCCCATCCACGCCACCGCCGGAACCCTCGCCGCGTGCCGGGGGTCGCTGGGCACCCTTGACGACGTTCACACCTTCGCGGCCGGCGACGTTCTGGAGATCGGCGAGGCGATCGTCCACACCTTCCACACCCCTCACGACGGCGCCGACGGCGTGTGCTTCGTCATCGAGCACCGGGGTAAGAAACTCGGGATCCTCACCGACCTGGGCTTTGTCTTCCCGGAACTGGAAGACCTTCTGCCGGAACTCGACGCGATCTACCTCGAGAGCAACTACGACCCCGTCATGCTGGCCAACGGCCCGTATCCCCCGCATCTGCAAGCGCGTATCCACGGCGACGGGGGGCACCTCGCCAACGCCGAGGCGGCCCACCTGCTGAACGATTTCACCGACGGGCGCCTCCAGTGGGCGACGCTGTCGCACCTCAGCGAGCGGAACAACACCCCCAAGGCCGCGTTGCAGACCGCTCGAAGCGTGATCGGCCCGGACATGACCCTCCACGTGGGCGGCCGGACGCGAGTCTCCGAAATGCTTGAGCTGTAGACACGCTACAAGGGGGGGCTGACGCTCTTTCCCGCAGAAGATGGCCCCGGCAATATGCCTGGGGAAGCGTACTACAGCCGCTCCAGCAACGCCGCCTGCATCCGGCCGGCGACGTCGGCGATCTCTCCGGCTGCGGGCACCACCACAAACCGGTCGGGCGAGTCTTGGGCTTGGCGAAGGAAGCCGTCCCGCACGCGACGGTGGAAGGCGGCGCCTTTGGCCTCCATCCGATCCATCTCGGCGCCCACGCGCGCCAGGCCGGCCTCGGCGGAGATATCCAACACCACCGTGAGATCCGGCCATGTGTGACCGATCGCCACGTCGGCGACGGCGTGAATGTCGGAGGTATCGACCCCGCCGGCGCCCTGGTAGGCCACCGTGGCCGAGACGAAGCGGTCGCACACAACGCAGGCGCCCCGTTCGATCGCCGGGCGAATGACCTCGGCCACCAGTTGGGCTCGACTGGCCATGTACAGCATCGTCTCGCAGGCCACGCTCATCTCGCCCGCGGCCGGGTCCAGCAAGATCCGGCGGATCCGGGCGCCGATGGCCGTGCCGCCGGGGTCCTGGGCGCGAACGACCGCTACGCCCTCCGACGAGAGCCACTCGGCGAGCAGGTCGATCTGCGTACTCTTGCCGGCCCCGTCGGGTCCGTCAATCACGATGAATTTCCCGGCGAACGCGCCGACGATATCGTTCATAGCCTCTTTCCCGACACTTCCCCGAACCCGCGTCGCCGGGGCGATCGAAGGACCGGAGAATGTCTCATGCTCGCCAAGCATATTCTTGCAACCGACCTTTGGCCACCGTATAACGAACGGAAATCCCCGGGGGCCGGCCCGTGGACTGTCGAATCCCTGTGTGAGAATGACCGGCCGTTTCTGATTGCGAGGATGTACGATGAAGGTGATCGCGCAGACCAACGCGCTGACCGAAGCACTCGGGCTGATGGGCAGTATCGTAGCCGGACGCACGCCCAAGCCGGTTCTGCAATGCGTCAAGCTCGTGGCCGCTGACGGTATGCTGACGCTGCTGGCGACGGATCTGGAGATCGGCTGCCGGTACCAGGTCACGCAGGTGGAGATTGTCGAAGAGGGCGAGGCCCTGATCCCCGCTGACCGGCTGGCCGCGATCGTTCGCGAGAGCATGGAAGAAACGCTCACCATCGAGGTGACCAAGGAAACATGCATCATCACCGGCAGCGGCAGTCGGTTCACCATCTACGGGTACGACCCCGGCGAGTTCCCGCCGGTGGCCGACTTCGGCGACCAAGCCGACGCCGAGGTGGCCGCCGAGGTGCTTACCGGGATGATCAGCCGAACCCTGTTCGCCACGGCCAAAGAGCATTCTCGCTACGCCATCAGCGGCGTTCTGTGGGAAATCGCCGATAAGAAGATCCGCTTGGTCGCCACCGACGGCCGACGGCTCGCACTGACCAAGGGCTCGGTACCCGACGCCAACAAAGACCTGTCGGCCATCGTGCCGACCAAGTTGATGAGCTTGATCCAGCGAATCGCCGGCGGAACCAGCCAGACCCTCAGCATCCGCCTGGCCGAAACGCAGATCCTGATCCGTTCGGCCAACGCCGTCCTGGTAGGCAACCTTGTCCAGGGCAACTTCCCCAAGTATTCCGACGTGATTCCCGCCGAGACCACCTCCAAGGCGACCTTGGAAACGGGATTGTTCCTGCACCGCGTCCGCCAGGCGGCGCTGCTGACCAACGAGGAATCCAAGGGCGTTCGCCTCAATTTCGACGATGGAGTCCTCACCATCACCAGCCGGGCGCCCGAAACGGGCGAAGCGGAGATCACCGCCAATATCGAATACGAAGGCGACGCCGTAAATATCGGCTTCAATCCGGCGTATCTGTCTGATGCGCTGAAGGTTGTGGATACCGAAACCGTCTGCTTCGAGTTCAGCGGCCCCAACAAACCCGGGGTCATCCGCAGCGGCTCCGACTTTCTGTATGTCCTGATGCCGGTGGACCTGGGCTGATAGCGATCCGCAACGGACGGAAACAATCAAGGAATCCGCCCTCGCGGCTCGATACACCCCGAGGACCGACGGCAGGCGTTCTGCGCCTCCTCCGATAGCGGCGGCAACCCGGCCATGGATGACCAGCAACTGAAAACCGCCTGGCAGAACCGCCAGTGGACCGATACGGTGCGACACATGAGCGAGCCGCTCACCATGCTCATGAAGCACACCCTCGCCAAACGTGTACGCCAACTGGGGGCGCTGGCCGGAATCTGGGATGAAGTCATCCCCGCCGACCTTCGAGAGCACACGGCCCTGGAAGGCTACGCCCGCGGCACGCTTACCGTTATGGTCGACTCGGCGGCCCATCGCTTCAAACTCGATTCCATTCTCAACAGCGGCGTCCGCAAAACCCTCGCCGACCAATTCTCCGGCCCCCTCAACCGCATCAAGCTCGTCCCCGGCCAGTTCTACAGCGTCGATATCGAAGGCAACCGGCGGTACAGCTTTTAACGGCGGAACGGCGGAACGGCAGGCTACAGGCTTCAGGCCTCAGGCTTCAGGAACGACAACGGCGAACAAGAAAGGCTCATGTCGGATTCCCGGGGAGTGGGTCGGATGAGTGCTTGCCGTTACTAGCCCCCCGCAGTGCGGGGGGTCGAAAGACGT
>CBDVCA010000124.1:0-9148 GCA_965372365.1 uncultured bacterium | reverse complement strand
CTAGTAACGGCAGATCGTTGGCCGTGAGAACTCCCCGCTAATCCGTCATGAACCAAAAAAAAGTCCGACGCGCAGGTGGAGGGAGACCTGAACGCCGGACGTACTTGCCGCATCCCGTAGCGCAGGTGGAGGGAGACCTGCGAGATACAGGGGTGCAGCGGACAATTGGCCATAACGCGACCTACAGAACAAACTCACGCCCCGCGAAACCTGAACAGATATGGGCTGATGCGGATCCTACGAAAAAGTACGATGATCCATCTAGGAATCATAGCGAAAAACAGGTAAGAATTCCTAGAATCCAGATTTTCGCCCGCGCCGGACCCGATCTACTATTCCCGAATGCTTCCTATCGGCTCTGGACGCGAACCTCCATCAGTCGATTCCCGATCGAACCCTCCGGAAGCCTTTTCCGGCAGGTTCTGACGTCAACGTCGCCCAAATGTACAACCGTCCGAAGCCGGCCGCCCAAAGACGGCCGGCCCGGACGAATCCATCCATGGTCCGACAGGAACGGCGCAAATCCGTGCGCCGCCTACGAGCACCCCAGCGAATTGCCGCAGTTGTAACATTTGTAGCAGTTGCCGTTCCTGACAGTGATACTGCCGCAATTGTCACAGGGCGGCGCATCCTCCTGAAAATGGGAGAACTGCTGGTCAACCCGCCCGACGCCGGTAGCGGCTCGGGCAAGTCGGCCACTGGTCAATCGGGTCCCCACAGCGATGGGTTTCCGATCGACCTTGGCCGCCGGTGCGGTGTTCGCTGCGCTCGATAAAGCGCCGACGGGCCCATCGACCTCCGTGTCAGAGGCCTCGCCGGCGCGGCTAGGATCCGAGGTAGCGTCTTCCGTGACAACCTCGGGCGCTGCTTCAGTAGATCCCGGCGCCTCGGCCGGCGTATTGCCGCCGGGACGCTGAGGGAGATTCGCCTGACGGAAGTCCGCCAGGAAACGAAGGCCCAACCACCTGAATACGTAGTCCACGATGCTCTTGGCGAACGGGATATCCCGGTTCGTCGTCATCCCGCTGGGCTCGAACCGCTGGTGGGAGAACTTCTTCACCAAACCGTCCAGCGGCACCCCGTATTGCAGGCACAAACTGATCGCGGTGGCGAAGGCGTCCATCATCCCGCCGACGGTGGAGCCTTCCTTGGCCATCGTAATAAACACTTCGCCGGGCGATCCGTCGTCGAACAACCCGACGGTAAGATACCCTTCGTGGCCGGCGACGTCGAATTTGTGCGTGATCGACTCACGCGTGTCCGGCAAGCGATTGCGATGCGGGCGGCGCATCGCTTCTTCCAACGCCTTCGTGTCGACGGCGGCGACGACCTTATCGACCTTGGCGCCGGCGTCCTTGGTCGTGTTCACCGGCTGACTGCGCTTGGATCCGTCGCGGTAGATCGCCACAGCCTTCAGACCCAGGCGCCACCCTTCCTGGTACACCTGGCGGATTTCCTCGAGCGTCGATTCCTTCGGCATGTTCACCGTCTTGGAAATGGCGCCCGACAGGAACGGCTGAACCGCGGCCATCATGTGGATGTGATCCATGTGATGAATGCAGCGATGCCCATTAGCCGGTTTGAAGGCACAGTCGAACACCGGCAGGTCGCCCTCACGCAACGAAGGGGCGCCTTCGATCATATCGTTCTGCTCGATGTACTCGACGATCTCGGCCACTTCACTCGGGGAGTACCCCACCCGCGCCAACGACTGCGGCACGGTTCGGTTGACGATCTTGAAGACCCCGCCGCCGGCGAGCAACTTGTACTTGACCAAGGCGATGTCCGGTTCGACACCGGTGGTGTCGCAGTCCATCATGAACCCGATCGTCCCGGTCGGCGCCAGCACGGTGACCTGGGCGTTGCGGAATCCGTGCCGCCGGCCAGCCTCCAACGCGCGGTCCCAACACTCCGTCGCGGCCGTCAGCAAATGCTTGGGGCACAGTTCGGTGCTGATGGCGTCGACCATCGACCGGTGCATCTGAATAACGTTGAGCATCGACTGGGCGTTCTCTTGGAACCCTTCGAACGTCCCAAGCGCCCCGGCCAGTTCGGCGCTGACTTCGTAGGCCGTGCCGGTCATCGCCGCGGTAATCGATCCGGCCAAGGCGCGCCCGGCGTCGGAGGCGTACGGCAGCCCCAGGCTCATCAGAAGCGAACCGAGGTTGGCGTACCCCAGCCCCAGCGGACGATACCGATGACTGTTGCGGCAAATCAGACCCGTCGGATAGCTGGCGTGGTCGACCAGAACTTCCTGGGCGATAATGAACAGCCGAACCGCCCGGGAAAAACGCTCGACATCGAACGAATCGTCCTCGAGGCGGAACTTCATCAGATTCAAGCTGGCCAGGTTACAGGCCGAATCGTCCAGGAACATGTACTCGCTGCAGGGGTTGGAGGCGTTGATCGGCCCCGAACCGGGGCAGGTATGCCAGCGGTTGACCGTGGAGTGATACTGCACGCCGGGGTCGCCGCAGATGCGAGTGCCTTCGGCGATCAGGTCGAGCAGTTCCTTGGCGGCGAACTTCTCCGACGGATTGCCCGTGGTCACCTCGTAGGTCTGCCACTCCGCGCCGTCCAGGGCCGCCTGCATGAACTCGTCGGTCAGCCGGACCGAAAGGTTGGCGTTCTGGAACATGACGCTGCCGTACGCGTCGCCGTTGTAGTTGCCGTCATAGCCCTCTTCGATCAGGGCCCAGGCCTTCTTCTCTTCGATCGTCTTGCATTCGATGAATTCCTTGATGTCGGGATGATCGCACCGCAAGGACTGCATCTTGGCCGCACGACGGGTTTTGCCGCCGGACTTGACGACCGCCGCGACCTGATCGTAGACCCGCATGAAGCTCAACGGACCCGAGGGCGTGCCGCCGCCGGCGAGCCGCTCGCGGCTGGATCGCAGCGTCGACAGGTCGGTGCCGGTTCCGCTGCCGAACTTGAAGAGCATCGCCTCGGCCTTCGCCAAGTCCATGATGCTCTCCATGTTGTCATCGACGCTCTGAATGAAACACGCCGACGCTTGGGGATACTCATACCCCCGTTCGGTACGGGCGACCTGCCCGGTGGCGGTCTGATAGTGGTAATTGCCCGACCCGCCGGCGACGCCGTACTCGTGGAACAGGCCGACATTGAACCATACCGGCGAGTTGAACGCGCCGTACTGGTGCAAGCACAGCCAAGTCAGTTCCTCGTAGAAGACCTCGGCGTCGGCGTCGCTGAGCAACCCGTCGCCCTTGGCCCAATCGGCAATCGTACGCGTGACGCGATGAATCAGCTTCTTGACGCTGTCTTCACGCTCGCCGTTGTCGATGCTGCCGTAAAAATACTTGCTGACCACCACATTCGTCGCCAACTGGCTCCACTCACTGGGAACCTCGACGTCAGTCTGCTCGAAAATAACTTCGCCGCCGCCGCCCTTGATGGACGCCGATCGCCTCTCCCAAGTCACCTCATCGAACGGATGCACGCCCTCGGTCGAGAACGTCCGCTCAACGCGAATGTCCGTTCCTGCGGGGCGGCCTGATCCGTCAGGTCCGGACCCGCGATTGCTGTCTTTTGTGGGAGGCGTTCCATCTTTCATCAACCACCGCTCCTCTGGGAGACCGAATATACCTAACCATACCGCTACGAAACCGCTACGAAACCGAACCGCACACATGGTTCCAAAACGATTCGCGAATTGCACATCACAGCAAATGAAGTGAAGCACACATGGCGCTATTACAATATTTGCCGCTTTTGCTACTTTTCCCGACATGCCCGACCGTCGAAATGATAGGCCGTAAAAAACCTTGCCCCGATCCCGTCAGGCTGCTTAACAAAGGGTACGCAACATGTGGTATGAGTCAAGAGCCATTAGTACGAAATATTGAGTATTCTGATATGTCTTTGGGCCATTTATGGTTAGAGCTGCGTTCAAAAACTATCAACAGTTTTCAATAGCCTTCGGCATCGCCCCTTCCGCCGGTGGATTCGGGCCAGTACGCAATGGAAGGCCCTTTTTGCCAGGGAAACCACAATATGTAGATAATCTGTTGTATTCTGTTGGTAATCTCCGGCCACCAAGCCCCTGCCGCGACTCGACCCCAAGCCCTGCGCGCCCCGGAGCCGATCACCCACAGGGCGCCCGCATGCTTAGGTGCTAAGGCCACGATCTGCCTAATCACCATCTGGGGACGCCTTCTGCCGGGGGGCGACCATGGCCCCTTCTCGGCCGTCGCCGGCTTCGCACATAGCTATATCAGCGTGGTCAGGTCGTTCAGTGCGATCGGCTCATCGGTAAAAAAGGGCTCCGCCCATCGGCATTTGACGCGAGAACCGAAGTAGGCACATAGCCCTACAACCATCTCGGGAACCTCCCCCGGCCGATCGCGACCGGTGTAGAACTGGCTCTGGTACGCCGCCATCGCCCGGCGTTTGGCTTCGATGTGGCTGGAGATATCCACCAGGAACGTGGGCGCTACGTCTATCCGAAGATGGGTGCAGAAGAACTGCACGATCCGGCCGACGTAGTGAGGTTCGCCGGGGATGTCGGTCTTGGTCAATTTGGCGTCGAACCTCGCTCGAGTCGCCAACTCGTGCAAGGCGAGGTGATCGGGGTGGGCGTCCAGCCGATACGGGATGAACAACAAGTTGGGACGATGCCGGCGAATGACCGCGGCCAAAATCTTGCGGTTGGCGATGGTCGCCTCCAGCCACCGGTTGGGCAATTGGAGATTCTCCCGGACGGGCGCCCCCATCGCCGCGTTGGCCGCGGCTGTTTCGGCGGCGCGAATCGACTCGTCGCCATAGGGGGTCGGTTCGCCGGTCGTCACGTCGACAACGGCCACCTCCACGCCGGCGGCGAGGAGCTTGGCGATCGTTCCGCCCATCGCAAGCTCGGCGTCGTCGGGGTGCGGCGAGAAGATCAAGACCTCAGCCATTGCAGTTCCTTTCACAACCGATGTACGCGCCAGTGGTTGACCGGGACACAATACCACACCGCCGTCGCGGCCGCCACCGGGGGCCGACCCGGCCCTGCGGCGAACATGCCCCGTTCGACGTTCGCTGTTCGCTGGAAAATCGCTTTGGGGTTCCGTAGACGTGATGATCTCGGTAAGATTAGGGAAGATTGTCGGTAGAGGCGATCTATTGTCGCCGATGATAGTGATAGTCACGTTTGTGGCCCCCAATGGGCTTATTGTAGTTGGGTATTAGTTGGAGATCCGGTCAGGATCATGAGGTTCCTCCCGATCATCTTGCTGTGCTTCTACGGATGTGTCACCGACGCGGCCCAGAGTCCGCCGACGGCCTCGCCGGCGGCCGCGACGGTGATGACCGATGGCGACCGCCGGCAACTGCGTACGCTGACGCGAATGCTGTCGGAATCCGACCGCTCGAACAAGACCCGCACCGAAGCCGCCGGCCTTCTCCTGCCGATGCCCTTCCCGGCCGCCACGGCGGCGTTGACGGCGGCGCTGGACAACTCCGCCGACCCGGCCGGTCGGATTGCCGTCGCCCGAGCCATCAACGAAACCGGCCTCGCCAGCGCCGCCTTCGCGGATCGCCTTGTGGACATGCTCGGCGACCAGGACGATCAAACGCGAGCCGCGGCCGCTACGGCGTTGGGCGTTTACAAGAACAGGGGCGTCCTGAACCGATTGACCGCCCTGGCGGCCGATCGAACCGCGGCGGAGCCGACGCGAACGGCCGCCATTGCGGCGTTGTCGCGGCGTGTCGATAAGCAGTCGATCGAAACGCTCATCGGCCTGCTGAAAGAACCTCAGCCCCAACTTCGAGCGGCGGCGTTGACGGCCCTGGAAACGCTGACCGGCATCAGGCGTTTCGGCGACGACGAAGCGAAATGGAGCATCTGGTGGCGAGCCAATCGGGACAAGCCCCGCCAGCAATGGCTGGCCGACCAGGTCGACAGCCTGGCCCGGCAGAATGCCGACCAACAGCAGCAGATCGACCGGCTGGGCGCCCGGCTAGGCAAGGCCATGAGCCAGGTCTATACGGCGACCGCTCCGGCCGGACGGCCGACCCTGGTGTTGACGCTGCTGAAAGATCCGGTGGCGGAGATCCGTCTGATTGGCCTGACGCTGGCCGCCCAGCGAGCCGGAGCCGGTGAGACGCTCGCCCCCCGGACCCTGCCGGTCTTGCGGGCGATGCTGGCCGACGCCGACCACGACGTGCGAGCCAACGCGGCCACGCTAACGGCCAACCTCAACGACACCGAGGCCGTTTCGACCTTGATCGAACGGCTCGAAGTCGAGACGGCGCCGTTGGTTCGACAGAATCTGATCGCGGCGCTGGGGGCGCTACGAGACCCGATCGCCGTCGATGTTCTGCTGGGGGCGCTGGCCGCCGAGATCAACGGAGCCGCCGTCCAAGCGGCGATCGCCACCGAACGCCTGGCCGATCACACCACCCTCACCAGCGAGCAAATCGATCGGGCCGTGGCCGTCATTACCGAGCGATACGGATCCGACGCCCAGAATCAGCCGGAATTCCGCGGCGCCCTGCTGGGCGTGATGCGTGTGCTGAATCGAGCCGAGTTCGCCCCGGCCATGCGATCGGCCCTGGGCGACGAGTTGGCCACCATCCGCCTCGAAGCGGTCCGGGGCCTGCAGAAACTCGGCGCCACCGAAGCGGCCGACGACATCGCCGCCTTGACGGCCGATCCTGATCGCGGCGTACGCCAAACCGCCATCGCCTCGCTGGCCGCCCTGGGAGGGCCGCGTCACCTGGACCTGGTGCTCAACCGAACCAGCAAGGACATCGAAAGCGACGCGGCAGTGCGTCAGCGCGCCTGGGACGTCGCGATGACGCTGATGGAACGCGCCGACAACGATCGCGTGGCCGACATCGCCAACGACCTCGCCGAGAGCGCCGACTCGCGTCCGTACCGAATCGCTGTGCTCGAAATGCTCATCGCCAGGCTCAACGACGACAAGCCTCGCCAGGCGGCCGTTCAGGGCCAACTGGCCGAAGCTCTTCTGCTGGCCGGCCGACCCGCCGAAGCGGCCGAGATTCTCGCCGCGACCCACGAGGCGACCCCCCCACCCGAAAGAGCCGCGATCTGGCTCCGCTGGATCGGGGCGATGCTGGCCGCCGACGACGGGGCCTCGCTGACGCTGATCTCCGAACAGACCGACCCCAAACTCTTCGCCGCGGCCTTGGGGCTGCTGAACGACCGGCTGGCCTCCCTGGACAAGACCGGGCAGTACCAGCCGCTGGTGGCGATGGCCGACCTGGCGGCCGCCCGGCTGAAAGCGAAGGTCCCGGCCGAGCAACTGGCCGACATCATCGCCCTGCGAGCCGAAGCGATGCGTCGCCAACAACTGGCCGACCGCCAACGCGTGGCCGAACTGATCGCACTGCTGGAAACCGGCGACGTCGACGGGCAACGCGAGGCCGAAGCCTCCCTGCTGGCCATGCAACGACGCGCCGTCCGACCGTTGGTCCAACTGCTCCAGGAATCGGTGACCGGTGAGCACTCCAAGCCCGCCCTCGCCGATCGCATCGTCAAGCTGCTCGCACGCATCGCCCCCGAACTGACCGGCTACGACCCCGACGCCGTCGCCGATCAGAAAGCCAAGCTCGTCGAGACCTGGATGGTGGAACTCGCCGGCTAGAGCTCTGTCCGAGGAATAATGTCGGGTGGCGCCTTCAAGAGAGACGAACGCCGCAGGCGAAAGTGGAGCTTGTGGGTGCCTGTACCCGTAGCGACCGCCCCCATGAACCGGGTACAGGCACGTCCGTCCCGGCAAGCCGGAACTCCCGAGCCAGTCCCCTGCGTCTATCGTCCTTTACCGCCGACCGACTACCGCTCCTGGGCAGGCTCTTCCTGACCGGCGCCGCCCACCGCTCCGACGGGCGAATCGGGATCGGCCGACGGCGTCGGCATAACGTTCAGCGGCTCCACGCTGCCGGCCGGCATCGCCGGGGCGTCGGTCAGCAGGGCCGCGTTGGCCTCGATCGTCGGCAACGCGACGGTTCCGTCAATACTTGCATCAAAGGCGGCGACCGGGTCGGTGGGGTCGGGTTTCTCGCACCCGGCCCATCCAAAACACAACGCCGCGACGATCAAGGTACCTGCTGACAATTTCATAGCACACTCCACGACGCTCGAGTCAAATTCCATGCGGCCCGGCCGGGCCGACCCTCACTATATCATCACTTGGCTCTGATCGCCAGAGCGGCCAGCGCATCGCGTTCCACAATCCCCCGCAGTACCTCGCGGGGAACCAGCGGCAGGTTCGTACCGTGGGCAATCTCATTGATCCGATACATGCGTTCGACGGCCTCGCCGGCTCCGATGAACGGGAACCCGCTGCCGAACAGAAGCTTATCGGCCACACCGAACTGATGGGCTCCCACCAGAACGTTATACCCGTACCACGGCCGGCGGATCAGCCCGGCGATATCGGCGTACACATGCTCGTGCTTACCCAGCAGCGAGATGGTTTCATCGTACCACGGATACCCCACGTGAGCGATCACCATCCGCAACGCCGGGAACCCCCTGAGTACGTGGTCCAACAGGAACGGCTGGGCGAATTCCATCTTCGCCGCCGCGCCGAAGTGGGCGCCCTGGTGCATCACCACCAGCAACCCCTTATCGACGCAGAACTGGTACACCCGTTCGACCCGCGTGTCGGCGGGATGGAACCCCTGGCCCGAGGGGCTCAACGTAACCCCGGCGAAGACGCCCAGTTGGACGATCTCGGCCATGGTCTCGTCGACGTCGGGCGCCAGCGGGTCCAGCCCGGCCATACCGACCAGCCGATCCGGATGCTGACGTACGTAGGCGGCGATCATCTCGTTGGGGATCTCGGCGCCCAGCAGTTCGCTACGGAATCCCAGCACGAAGCTGCAGTCGACGCACTCGGCTGCGGCCCAGTGGGCTTCGGCGTTCGCCGGCGGGTTCGCCTCGCCCATCTGACGGCGCAGACTGGCGGCGCTTCCGGCGCCCAACTGCTGGGGCGTCGCCCATATATGCGTATGGCAATCGACTATCATTCCGGTCACACCTCACAAACTGCCGACCATTCTACCGGCCCGGGGGCCGCTTTGCCAACGACTTACCAGAGTGAGACGAACGGCAGAACGGCGGAACGGCAGGCTTCAGCCTGCCCGCCGTGGCGGGACCTGAGAGGCTGTGAATAAA
>CBDVCA010000123.1:0-9172 GCA_965372365.1 uncultured bacterium | reverse complement strand
GCCACGACGCCGCTTTGGCTGCCGTGGGAGTAGCCAAAGCGGCGTCGTGGCCGCCGCACTCCATAGGACGGCCGGGTAAGGCGAATCCCGGCGCCGGGATACCCGGCCATGCAAGCGTAGGGGACTGGCTCGGGAGTTCCGGCTTGCCGGAACGGACGTGCCTGTACCCGGCCCATGGCCGCACGCCATGAAACCTCCCCCGATCCGCCATCGCGCCGGTCGCCGGTCGTCGCGAGGTCGCATCGAAGTCGCCGCTACGGGTACAGGCACGTACGCTCCCGCTTCGCCCTTTGGGCTGCGCGTCGCTTCCGAGCCAGTCCCCTGCGCTCTGCGTTCCCTTTCGCACGATGCCGCCGCAGCAGGCCCACAGGGCCGAAGGTGGATGGATGGGTTGGTGGTGGTCTGACCAATCGATTCCGGTGGTGTTCATCGCCGGGGCTGGCGGGTATAGTAAATGGTGCTATGACGATTCGAGTTTGCCAGATGATCACCGAGTTGCGGCCGGCCGGAGCCGAGCGGATCGTGTATGAGTTGGCGACGCGACTGGGGCCGCTTGGGTTCGAGGTCGACGTGCTCGCTTGTCGCGGCGGGGCGGTGGCCGACGACTTGCGAGCAGCGGGGGTGACGGTTCACACGCTCGATGTTCGGGGCAAGCTCGATGTGACCAAGTGGTTCAAGCTACGTCGCATCCTTCGTCGCGGTCGGTACGATATTCTCCACACACACCTGTTCCACGCCGATCTTGCCGGCCGGCTGGCGATCGGCCGGAGGGCGATCCCTCATTTGGTCCATAGCGTTCACGTGGCCGAGAAGCGATTTCGGCCGTGGCGGTTCACGTGGGCGCGATGGGCCGCGAAGCGATGCGATCGGATTGTTTGCGTTTCGGCCGGCGTACGCGACGACCACGCCCGCCGGGCGAAGCTGGATGCGGATCGGTACACGGTGATTCACAACGGCGTCGATTTGGAGCGGTACAAGTTCGACGCCGCGTCTCGGTCGGAGGTGCGGCGGCGGTGGGGCGTGGGCGACGACGACGTGCTGTGCGCCTATGTCGGCCGGCTCGACGCCCAAAAGGGTATCGACGTGCTCACCGACGGTTTTGAGCGCGCGGCGAGCGCCTGCGGCCGCCTGCGGCTGGTGATCGCCGGCGAGGGGCCCCAGCGGAAGGATGTCGAGCAGTGGCTCGCCCGGTCGAAGGTGGCTGATCGCGTACGGGTGCTGGGGTTCACCGACGACGTGCCTGGCGTGCTGGTCGCGGCGGATATCTTCTGCCAGCCCAGCGAGTGGGAGGGTTTTTGTCTGGCCGCGGCCGAGGCGATGGCGGCCGGGTTGCCGGTGGTGGCGACGGATGTGGACGGGCTCAACGAGGTGGTCGAACCGGCCGTCACCGGCGTGCTGGTGGAACCGGGCTCGGCTCGCCAGTTTGCCGCGGCGGTGATCAAGTTTGCCGACGACCCCGCCCTCCGTGCGACCATGGGCGCCGCCGGTCGGGCGCGAGCGGCCCGGCATTTCAGTATCGACCACTGCGTGGCGCTTCACGCCCGCCTGTACCGCGAACTGTGCGGCGGGTCCGTCCAAGGACGTTGATCTATCGGACGATCCCCAATTCCTTCTGCCAGAATGTGACGATGGTCCACAGCTTGGCGGTCGAAATGTTCACGACGGCCTCGGCCCTGGCGGTATCGTTCACCTTGGAACTGACGACCCGGGCGTCGTTGAGGTAGGTGTTCATATCGGAGGCGATTCGCTCGCTGGACGCGACGAACTGCTTGACCGTCATCCCCTTGGCCACCGGTAGGGCGTTCACTTTGGCGGCGAGATTCTTGCGGGCCTCGGCTTCGGCGGCTCGCTTGGCTCGCAGCGTGGCTTGGGCTTTGTTCTCGCCGGTGGGATGGACGGCCGCGGCTCCTTGGGCGGTGATCGTCTTGGGCCAGGCGGGGCGTTTGAGGGCCGTGGCGCCGCGCGCGGTCGGGGCGCCGCGAAGGTAGCGTTCGGGGGGCGTTCCGCTTCCGATCGCCTCGATGATCTTGGGCGACCCGGCGGCGGTAAGGCGGTTGAAGTCGGCGGCCGCGATCTTGTCGCCCCGGTAGTGCTTGGCGTGCAGGCTCTTGAGCTTGGCGGCGAGGTCTTGGGTGCGGATCTGGATCTTGACGTCCACGATCAATTCGTCGGTGTGATACAGCAGCGTCCCTATCTTGGCGGCCGACACGCAGAAGAGATCGATCTGCTTGCGAATCGTACGGTCGGCCGCGGCCAGGTCGGCCACGGTGGTGTTGGCCCCGAGGCGAAGGGCCTTGATGCGCCTGCTGAGCTTGCGTCCCCCGTCGGCCCGGGCGGCCTTCTGTGCGGCGATCCGCCCGTCGGCGGTGCAGCGACGGTCCCATATCGCCGGCAGGCGCGTGCTGCGCCCGACGCGGCCTCTGGAGCGGCCCCGGTTCCGCTTGGTCGGCTGTTGTCGCGAACGGGAGACGCCGGTCGCCTGCAACGCCTTGTCGCCGGCGTCGACGGCTTTGGCCCTGATGGCCGCGGCTGTGGCCTTGTCGGCGGGTGTGCGGGTCTTCATCCGCGGCGCGATCGCTCGATAAACGGCGGTCACCTTGATACTGGCGGCTACTTCGCAGGTCCCGTCGGCTCGCCAAATGGCTTTGCCGTACTGCACGGGCATCTTGGCCAACGCATTGGCGGCCCCCCGTGTGCGGGCGACAAACCGACCCACGCTGAGTGTCTCGGTGATCGCCAGCAGGTCGATCTTGTCCTGAAGGTTCGCCCTGGCGTCTCGGGCGGCCGCAGCCCGGGTCGCTTGGCGCCTCTCGGCGTCGGTCGCCCCATAGGCGCCGCCGGCCAGAATCGTCGCCGTGACCATCGCGACTACTATCCTCATCCACGTGACCATCGCCAAACGCTCCTCTCGGTTGTCATCCCGTTAGACACTCCACGCGGCTACTTGTTAGGCGCCGGATTGAAGCCGTCGCAGTTTGCGGATTCTCGCCAGAGCCTGTTCGTATCGATCGCGCCCGCTCAACTCGAACGCACGATTGTACCCGACCTCGGCCGCGATCAGATTGCCGAGGGCCTCGTGCATGACCGCGGCGTTGAAGATGGCCGCGACGTTGGGGGGGGCGGCCTCGGAGGCCTGCTTGTAGGCTTGGAGGGCCTGGCGATATTCGCCGGCGGCGGCGAGTTGATTGCCGCGGCCCACGGCTTCGTCGGGGTCGGCGGCCAGTGGGACGGTGAAGTTGAATTCGTGCTCCTGGAGCATCGAGGCGAAGTAGGCGGTGCAGAGATCGACAAGCGTTTCGATCAGGGGGCCGTCGTCTTTGGCCTCGGGACCGGTGATATTGAAGTCTTTGCGAATGGTCCGTGTGGCCACGGTCGCTCCGGTATCGCCGCCAGTGACGTCGAAGGCGATCTCGACGGTGCAGCGCCGCCGCATCTGCGCGACCGCGTCGTCGCCACCGGCGCGAATCAGGCGACTGTCGACGGCGACGGAGCCGGTGACGGTGAACGATCGACTCGCTCGGGCGGCGGGGTCGTTGGGCAGTGCGGTGATCAGGGCGCCCCGGGCTCGGCGGGCCCAGGGGTCGTCGGCCGGCGTTCGTCCGATGAACGGTCCGACATAGATTTCCGCCGGCTCGGCGTCGATGGCGATGGCGGCGTCGAGGGTGTGGGTGATCCGGACCACCGGCGCGCCGGCGCAGCCGGCGAACGCCGCGGCCCATACGATTGTGCAGTACAGTGCGTACCTCGACGACTGGGTCACCATTGGCTTCTCCACACCCGGGTGGTCCCGGAGTGCGGTCGTCGCAGCCCCGGGCCGTCCTCGCCGTATCTTAGGCGCCCGAAGCGAAAGTGTCCAGTGTGTGGCGAATGTCAGGATCCGAAGTTGGTCTTGAGAATGACGAAGTCTTCGAGGTTGACCGCTCCGTCATCGTTGAAGTCGCCGTTGCTCCAGGCGGCGCCGGAGACGATTCCGAAGTTGGCCTTGAGGATTACGAAATCGGCCAGGTCGCCGTCGCCGTCAGCGTCGCCGGGGACTTGAGGCATGGCGTCGTAGATGCGGTACAGGTGGACGCCCCACGCGGGTGTTTCGTTGTAACCGTGACACTCCACACACTCCGTAACGGCCGCTCCCGGACCCTGTAAGCATTGTACGTGTCCACCTTGATCGCAGGCGCCGGACCGGCCCCGACAGCGTGATCGACCGGGGTATACATGGCCTGCAGTCGCAGGCGGCGCTATAATTGCGGCAGGTACCGGGGACGTTGCGTTCGCCGCGCCGGTTCGGGACCGATATCGACCGCCGCGGCAGGGGGGTGTGAAATGGGTGCAGCACGTACGCGCAGGGATCTGCTGAAGGATGTCGGCGTCGCGGCCGGCGCGATGGCGGTGTTGGGCTGCCGGACCGATGGCGATCAGGCGATTGCCGCCGGAGCCCCTGAGTTGCCGGTCAACGGGGGCGTGGCGCCGTATGTAGTACCGCCGCTGCCATACGCCTACGATGCTCTGGCCCCCTACATCGACGCCCGCACGCTGCGTCTTCACCACGACGCCCATCACGCCGGTTACGTCAAGGGCCTCAACGCCGCGATCGACAAGATGGTCGCGGCCGAGCGGTCGGACGACGTGTCGATGGTGAAGTACTGGGCCGGCGATATCGCCTTCAACGGCGCCGGCGACGTGCTGCACACGCTCTACTGGGCCAATATGACCCCCGGCGGGGGCGGCGCCCCCAATGGGCCGGTGGCCAAAATGATCAAGGCGAGTTTTCAGTCACTGGACGCCTTCGCCAAGGTCTTCGCCGCCGTCAGCATCTCTGTGCCGGGCAGCGGGTGGGGCGTGCTGGCCTACGAGCCCCTCGGCCGGCGATTGCTCGTTACCGGCGTCCAGAAGCACGAGAACGTCGACATCCCCGGCGCGGTTCCGTTGCTGGTGCTCGATGTGTGGGAGCACGCGTACTATCTCCAATACCAGAATCGCCGGGGTGAGTACGTGAAGGCGTTTATGGAGCATTTGGTCGATTGGAAGACCGTTAACCGGCGACTGGAAGCGGTTGTTCGATAATCCGAAGCATCATTTGACATGACAGGCGGAGAACCGGCCGCCCTCCGACGACGACGTTGGGGAGGCGCCCATGGGGCCGATGGAAGTGGAAAGGTGGAAGGATAATGACTACGACGAAACTGGCCGGGACCGGGGTGATGATCCTGGCTGTGGCGATCGGCGGGTGCGTGAGTTCCGGCAAATACAATGACGCCAGGACCAAGGCCTCCGCGGCCGAGACCACGACCCAGAAGGCCCATGCCGACTTGGCCGCGGCCAAGGCCGAGGTGGCTGAAGCCAAGACCGCTCTGGCCAATGCGACCAGTGAAATCGGCAAGGCGACCCAGTCGATCTCCGATTTGAACGGTGAACTGGCCAAGGCTCGCGCCGAGACGCTCGATTGCCAGAAGGCCCGCGCCGTCGATCAGGAGAAGTTCAAGGTCCAATGGGCCAAGGCCGAGGACGAGGTGGATCGGCTGGCGCGGAAAGTGCGTGAACTGACCAAGGCCCATCAAGAGGCTCAGGACGCCGTGAAGGCTAAGGATCACACGATCGCCAAGCTCAATAGCAAGGTGGATGAGTTGCAGAAGAAAATCAAGCGGTCGCTGCAGGTCAGCCCCTCTCGGTAGAGAACCGGCCGCATCGCGTGGGATGGCGGCTCGCCGGCTCCGGTCGGCGGGTCGTTCGAGCGCGTCCCCCATCGCATCGGTTGCGGCTGAGCAAAACGAAGCCCGACCCCCAAACGGCAGCATCTTCTCGCCCGCGTGGTTCGGCGGCTCCCGTCAGATCGGCTCTCTGTCGATCATTGGAACCGGCACGATCGACGCCCATGAGGTTCCAGGCGACGCCGACCTCGATGATTTCGTGATCCTCAAGACCAAGCTTCGGCAACGTCGCCGAGTAGTCGGTTTCGATGAAACAAGGCGCCGATCGCGTCTGATCGAGATCGAGGCAACGCAGTAACGCCAGGGGGCGATTCCTCCGGCTCGCCCCTCTTGGCGTTACTGGGCGGCAACCACTGCTTTCGGCATACCTTGCGGCGATGACGTAACCGACGCTACGCCGAAAAGAACGCCGAGAGCTGAGAATCGGCGGTTCTTTATGGGTTGACGTTTCAGTCATTTGGTGGTATCCTGATGCCCAATGGTCGGTGGTACAGGGTTCCGATCGGTTCGAGGAGGATTTTGGTGGTTCCGGTGTTCGAAGCCGGGGGTTCGGTCCGTTCTTGATCCCCTCGGTTGGGTGTTGTGTATTCTTGTCCGTTTTCGATATTGCGTGTATTTCTCGATTTTCATGAGGTTAAGGAAGGAGCAACAAATGATTAAGGTATCTGTGGTGTTGCTGGTCGTCGCGAGCATCGCCGGCGTGAGTTTTGCCGAAGCGTACAGCACCGGTTTCGAGCAGGCTCTCGTGGCCGACTTGCTCAATGAAGGTTGGACCTGGAGTTCCCAGCCGAGCTTTACGACGGACCAGGTGCACAGCGGTAACCAGGCGATCCGTCTGGCCCCACGCGTCCAATTGCAGCGTCCGCTGGGCGAATTCGGCACGCTGAACCTGTGGGTCTACGACGACGGCATGATCCCCGCCGCTGCCGTCGCCAATGGTGGACGTTGGGGCCTCTCCAAGGGCGACGAAGCCATTGCCGGCTTCTTCTACCATCGCGTCTACATGGACTCCGGCCTGGCCTACGGCGTCAATTATGGGTTCGGTGACGATGGAATTACCGCCCTCTGGTGGCCGTCCGCCACGTGGATGGACGCTGGCGATCCCGGCGATCCCGACAACGATCCCGAGGATCGAAGCCGCGGCGTGGCCGGTTGGATGAATTGGGAGATCTCCTACTACCCTGACGGCACGATTGAGATTAATCTGCTGGAAGACCCCAACTTCCCCGGTTTTCCGAAGGCTTTCGGCGAGAACACCATCGGCGTTCCGGTCGCTCCGTACACAAGCTCGGTTGAGTTCGCCAACCCCGCCTCCGGCGGCGCCGGCGGCATCTACCTCTACGGCAGTTATGATGTTCCCGGCGCCACCAGCTTCGGCGAGAACATTTACATCGACGATCTGACCTGGACCCCCGCCGGCCCCGCCTGCATCCCCGGCGACGCCAACTGTGACGGCGACGTCAACATCGATGATTTCGTCGTCCTGAAGGGCAACTTCGGCTCCGGCACGACCTGGGCCCAAGGCGACTTCGATGGCGATGGCGATGTCGACATCGATGATTTCGTGATCCTGAAGGGCAACTTCGGCGCGACCAGCAACTAGTCGAGTTCGAAGACACAAGGCGTCTATCGCGTCTGATCGCGATCGCCTGAAGCAGTACGTCCCAGAGGGGCGGGTCATTCGGCTCGCCCCTCTGTCTGCGCGCCGAGGACGCATGAGAACTGTCCCCGGTAGCGGGTCGGTCGCCATAATGGAAATCCGTAACGGCGCCTAACGGTGTTGTGTATCGCTCCTGGCCGACAGAACCGCCCGGGCGCCGTTGTCGGCGTATTGCGAACCCCGGTCAGGAGCCGAAGCGGCTCCCGGCGAGGCCTCCGGCGAACGCGGCGGGTTTTCATAATGCCGATAACGGGAACGCCGGGGCAGGCTTGCGAACGCCCCGGTCGCGCTCCCCCCTCGAC
Source organism: uncultured bacterium (assembly GCA_965372365.1). Taxonomy (GTDB): domain Bacteria; phylum Planctomycetota; class Phycisphaerae; order SM23-33; family FEN-1343; genus CBDVCA01. Next base: position 1,505 of record CBDVCA010000123.1, on the reverse strand, counting down.
GAGGGCGAGAGGGGGTCCGATTATCGTGTCTATCTAGATTGTCGTGGATTTGCCGTTCTGGACACATTTGTTTTGAGGGTGTCCAACCCTTGGAGTACAAAGAAAATGTCCTTCTCGGATCGCCAAGCCGGCGGCGCGCCCGTACGGAGCCGGTTGGCCGACTCGGTATAATGCAGCAAAGTCTTCTAGGATCAGGGGTGAGTGCAAACAATGGGGCTCTATGCGGGGAAGTCCAATGTTCAAGCGGGTGATGACACTGTGGCCATGGATGGCTCTCCTACTACTGCTGATGGCGGCTTTCGTCCTGTCTCCGTCACACCTTTTCATGTCTCTGGCGCCGGGCTTGCTGTTTTTGCCATTATTGGCGAGTTTCCTGTTCTGCCCGCCGTCATGGACAGCCGCGATGGTCGTTGTGACGGCCGTGGCGCAGGCGGCGATCGCCTTCGGGCATCAGTCGCTGTTCCACCCGTCGATGGCGATTGGAGCGATGCTGGCGGCGGCGTTACCGCCAACGGTTCTGTACGCCGGGATTGCCGCGACGTTCTTCCTCTACCGCCGACGCTATCGTCGGCTTCTCCGGCGGCTCAGCGGGCAGGACGATGAGACCATGGGCCTATTGGCCGGCGGGGTCGCCCACGACCTGAGCAATATGCTCACCATCTCACTGGGCGCCGCCAGGATCATGTCGCGAAGCGCCGAACTGACCGAGTCGCTTCGGGCCGATCTCGATACGGTTACCGAGACCGTTCGCACCAGCACGACGCTGGTCAGGCAACTGCTGGGGGTCATTTCCGGCTATCCGCTACCGGATGAGAAGTTGGAAGTGAACGAGGCCCTGAAGCGACTGTCGCGGCAGATTCGTCCGTCGCTCCCCGAGACCGTCGGCTTGCACGTTCAACCGTTCCCGTATCCGCTGATGATCCTCGGCTGCGGGATGCACCTACAGCGATGCCTGCTGAACCTGTTCATGAACGCTCGCGACGCCATCGGCGCCGACGGGAGCATCGAACTGCGAGTCAACAAGCGAGCGGTGGGCGCGGCCCAGGGGAACCGGTACGCCGTTGGCGCAGGGGAGTACGCCGTGGTGTCGGTGGTCGACGACGGCGAGGGTATGTCGGCCAAGACGCTGTCGCGAATCTTCAAGCCGTTCTATACGACTCGGAAGGACGGTCGCGGCCATGGGCTTGGCTTGGCGATCGTCAATGAGATCGCCCACAAGTGGGGCGGGTTCATCGAGGTGACCAGCCAGGTGGGCCAAGGCAGTTGCTTCGACGTGTACCTGCCGCTGATCGCTCCCCCGGCGGCCGCGGCTTTGGTCGCCGGCCATGCGTCCGCCGACGCGGAGATCCACGAGTCGATTGCGGTCGTGGCGGCCGGCTGAACCGGGTTCGGTTGAATGGCCGATCGGGGCGGGGAGCTATCGTTGGGTTCATGACGAATCAGCGGGGACTTCTCACGGCCAACGATCTGCCGTTACTAGCCCCCTGCAGTGCAGGGGGTCGCTG
>CBDVCA010000122.1:0-9283 GCA_965372365.1 uncultured bacterium | reverse complement strand
CCGGGTGCGGCGGTTCGATCCATAGAGTGTGGGGTCGCACGCCTTCCGACCCCCCGCACTGCGGGGGGCTAGTAACGGCGAGTACTCATCACTCCCCACGAATCGCGGATGAACCACAATAGCCAGGGAAGAGCTAGGCGGCGTCGGGGGTGGCGCGCTCCACGCGATTGCGACCGGCGGCCTTCGCCCGGTACAGGGCGTCGTCGGCGTGGCGCAAGAGGGTTTCGATGTTGGATACGCCCATTTCGTCGGTCGCCGCTACGCCCAAACTGATCGTAAACCCGATCGTCGAATCGTCCCACGTTGCCGGGGTCGCGGCCACCGCCGCGCGGATTCGCTCGCCGAGGGTCGCGGCCACCTTGCCGGGACAGCCCGGCAGAATCACGAGGAACTCCTCGCCGCCATATCGGCCGAGCTGATCGTATGGCCGCAACACCGACTGCATGCGATCGACGGCCTGGCAGATCACCACATCGCCGGCAGCGTGGCCGTAGGTGTCGTTGACCAGCTTGAACGCGTCAATATCGGCCATAATCACCGCCAAGGAATCCTCACCTCGCCGAGTTCGATCCACCTCATCGCTCAACAGGTCCATGATAGCCCTGCGGTTCCATATCGAGGTCAGACCGTCGTGGGTCGCCTGTATGCGGAACGCCTCTTGAGCGGCCAGGAGTTTGGCCTGTAGATCCAGAATCCGCTGAGCCGCGCGGAGACGAACGTTCAGTTCGCCAGAGTCGAACGGCTTGACGATATAGTCGTCGGCGCCCGAATTCATACCGGCGATGATGTCTTCCTGCCGGTCCTTGGCGGTCAGCAGGATGATGTAAGTGTAGTCCTTGCGGTCGAGCTCTCGCACGCGACCGGCCACTTCGGCGCCGTCGATGCCCGGCATCATCCAGTCGAGAATCGCCAGACGAGGGGCGTTCTCTTCCTGCAACGCCGCCCAAGCCTCATTGCCGTCGCAGGTTACGGTCACATCGTAACCCCATTTGCCGAGCATCGTCGCCAGCACGCGGCGTGAAATCGGATCATCTTCGGCGATCAATACTCTCATTGAACTCGCATCCTCGATGGTTACGACAAGCGGCCCATCGACTCTCACGGATCCACGCACGCTTGCACCGCACAGGTCAGGTCAGGGCAGGGAAACCTTCATTGGATAGATTCGGTTCTCCGAGGGAGGCACTTTAGTCCCGATGTGCACAAACCCGCCTTGCAACGGTTTTTACCGACCGTGAGCCTACCGGCGATGGGGAAAGGCTACTTCTCGCTGCCGGCGAAGCCGAGGTACTCGTCGAGCCAGTCGTCGGTGCGGAGAACGCTCTTGCGTTGGCGAAGAGCGAGTTTCTCGGCCCGGCGTTGGCCTTTGTTGAACATCAGACGCGTGGCCGCCGAGGCGATGTTCCGCTCGGTATCGCCATATCGACGTCGCAACGACGCGGCCACATGCGGTGTGTGGCGGACGGCCAGTTCATCTTCGAGACTGATAATCGCCTGGGAGTACCCGGGGTCGCCTTGGCGCCCGGCGCGGCCGAACAACTGCCGGTCGATTCGCCCGGCTTCGTGCCGCTCGGTGGCGATCACGTGCAAGCCGCCCAGTTCGCTGACGCCTTCGCCAAGCTTGATGTCGGTGCCGCGACCGGCCATGTTCGTCGCCACGGTGATTCGGCCGGCCTGGCCGGCTTCGGCGACGATCTCGGCCTCTTCGGCCTCGTTGATGGCGTTGAGAACCTTGTGTTCGAGGCCCTTGGCCTCCAGCAGCTTGCTGAGCAACTGGCTGGCGCCGACGCTCCGGGTGCCGATCAGCACCGGCACGCGACGGGCGTGGAGTTCGACGACCTCGTTGACAATCGCCCGCCACTTCGCTTCCTCGGTTGCGTACACCCGATCGGGCGGCTGGATGCGGATGCAGGGACGGTTGGTAGGAACCTTCACCGTCGGACGATGGTAAATCTGCCAGAACTCCTGGGCGCCTTCCATCGCCGTGCCGGTCATGCCGGACAGTTTGCGATAGAGCCGGAAGTAACGCTGAAAGCTGACGCGGGCATACGTGTCTTTGGGCGGTTCGACGTGGACGTTCTCTTTGGCCGACACCGCCTGGTGCAAGCCGTCTCGCCATTCCCGGTCGGGCATGAGCCGGCCGGTAAATTCGTCGACGATCACCACCTTGTCTTCCTGGATGACGTACTGCTTACCCACCTGGTAGAACTCGCGAGCCGTCAGGGCTTGGGTGACCATCTCCTCGCGCCGCCGGGCTCCGTGCCAGATGCCGCCCATCGGTTCGGCGACGTCGGCGAGTCGGTCCTTCCCCGAAGAGGTCAAGTCGACTTCGCGGAAGCGATGGTTCAACTTGTAGTGGATCGTCGGCTGCAACTTCGCGGCCATCTCGGCGGCCTGCTGGAACGCTTCGACCTGCTCGGGGTTGGGCGCCTCGCCGGAGATAATCAACGGCGTAACCGCTTCGTCGATCAGCACCGAATCGGCCTCGTCGACGATCGCGTAGGCGAGCCCGCGTTGGACGACGCGATCGGCGCCGGAGCCGACGCCGTCGATGATCTTGGTGAGCAAGGCCGAGGGCAACCCGCGAAGCCGGCCGAGGGCCAGTCGATCGCGGAGGTAATCGGCCGTCACTTCCTTATTGGTGCCGTAGGTGATGTCGGCCTGGTAGGCGGCCTTCCGCAGAGGCGGCTGCATCTTCCCTTCCACGTGGGCGACGGTGAGCCCGCAGAAGCTGTAGACCTTCCCCATCCACTCGGCGTCGCGAACGGCGAGATAGTCGTTGACGGTGATGATGTGGCAGCCGCGACCGCGCCAGCCGCCGATGGTGGCCGGCATCGTGGCGGTCAGCGTCTTGCCCTCGCCGGTGGCCATCTCGGCGATGCAGCCGGCTTCCATGGCCATCGCCCCGGCGACCTGCACCAGGAACGGCCGCATGCCCAGTTGCCTGAAAGCGACTTCGCGAATGACCGCGAAGGCCCGCTGCAGAATCTCCAGCGTCTCGCGGCCGCGAAGGAACACGTCACGGAGTTGGCTGCACTGGTCCTGCAACTTCTCGTCGCTGAGGTCGATGAACTCGCTCTCCATCGCCAGAACCGCCTGAGCCCGACGAAGGAAGATATCGCGCCGCGGCTTGAACCGGCCGAAGAATCCGACGGCGGTATCCCACACGGCGTCGGCGCCCTTGGGCAACTCAGCCGAAGCCGTACGGTGGGCCAGCATGCGCCAGGTTGTTCCCGGGAAAGCGGACACGTCAGATACGGAACCTCCGCTGCACGAGTTGACGCAGGCCGCGCCACCATTTGCTCATCAACGGGCGTTTGGGCATCTCGACGCGAACCACCACGCGCTGGCCCGGCAGCAGCCGCCCGGTTGGCGCGCCGTCGTCGTCGGTAATCACGCCGCCGCCGTCGGGGGTGAAGCGAATCTCGACATATTTCTCCAAAGCCGCCATCCCGCGTTGATCGGTCGGATCGGTCGCCATCGACCCGCCGGCCGCGTGGGCGAGGGCGGGAGAGAACAGTTGGCTCTGGCCGGCGGGAACGAAATCGGCCAACGTCGCCTGGCCGGTCAGGGAATCGTCGGGGCGGCGTTTCAGGCGAATTTCCGCGCCCAGCATCCCCGAGTCCACCGCCTCCTCCTTCAACAGCAAGGCCATGTTCTGGCCGGCGGTGCAACGGATAATCACCTCGCTCAGATCGGCCACCACGCCGATCCGCTGGGTTCGCTGAACGTACGCGCCCTCCAACTGCTCAATCCGCGGCGCCAGCCAGGTTCCCGAGACCGTCGCGCGAATCGTCAGTCCGGCGATCTTCTTGCGAATGTCGACAATCTCTTTGTCGTCGTAGGCGATCTGCTTGCGAAGCTTGTCGGCCTCGACCAGTTTGCCCTCGGTCTGGGCCTGTCGGCGTTCGACAAACGCCGCCTCGCGGTCGGCCAGCATTTGCTCCAGTTGCGTCTGGAGTTCCATGTTCTCCAACTGGATCACCACGTCCTCGCCGGCGACCACTTCGGTTCGATTCGGCAGGAAGGCGACGATTCGCCCGTCGGTTTCGGCGTACACGCCGGCCATCTGGACCGGTTCGACCACGCCTTCGAGTCTGTGGCGATCGGGGAACTGAAGAACGCCCACCAGCATGACAATCGCCGCCAAGAAAGCCGCCGTCGACGCCAACGCCCGCCCCCGAACGCGGATCAACTCGCTGCTGGTCGCCAGGTAGTGGATGAACTTGCCGAGCGGAACAAACACCCAAGCCACGACCGCGGCGACGCCCAGGACAAAGCCGACAATGAAGAACTTCTTCGCCACGAACATCAGGATGCGGGCGCAGATGAAGACTCGGTACACCGTCGACGCCAGCCCGTAGAACACGAACCAGATCTTCTCGCCGGTGGTGTGAGCCGGATTGCGAGGGTTGCGAACGCCGTAGATGTAACGCTTGACGAGGTAGTACAGATACTGCTTCGCCCGCTGAGAGAGGTTGGGAATCTCCACCAGATCGGAGAGGATGTAATACCCATCGTATCGCAGCAGCGGGTTGGCGTTGAATAGCAGCGTCGAGACGCTGGCGATGAACATGACGTTGTAGGCGATGGTGTGGATCGTCCCGCCCTGGGTGTTCGCCCAGACAATAGCCGCGATGGCCGCCACGAACAGTTCGATCAGGATACCGCCGGCGCCGACCACCACGCGATGCCACTTGCTGGGGAACGCCCACGCACTGGAAGCGTCCACGTACGGCAGCGGCGTGAACACCAGGAACATGATGCCCATGGTGTGAACTTCGCCGCCCCCGAATTGCTGGCCGAACTTCTTGCAAGCGAACCCGTGGCCGAACTCGTGAATCACCTTGATGAACACGAAGCTCAGGTACAGCAGCGGGAGGTTCTCCGGATCCAGAACCTTGTTCGACCCCTCCATCAGGAGGTCGAAGTGATTGATCACCGAGACCAGTCCCGCCGCCACCATGACCACCCATAGAACCATGCCGGCGGGGGAGAAGAATTGTCCGAACAGCTTGACCCAACGATCCAGAAAATGGTCGGGGTCGAATATCGGGATCCGGATGAATAGCAGGTTCGACAGATAGCCCTTCACCTCGCGCTGGCGCCGCTTCTGGAAGCGGGTGAACAACCCGAGGGCGTCGGGGGGGAGTTCGCACTGAATCAGGTTGGAGGTGTACAGTTGCCCGAGCAACTGAATCGCCTCGCCCTGGGTCGGCGCCGAGTCGCCCAATTCTTCGTTGCAGGCCTGCCACACGTCACCGATGGTGCGGTGACCGTCCAGCAAGGCCACAAAGTGGTACGCCGCTTCGTTCTGCCGGTAGAATTGGTTGTTCGAGGGGTCTTGCAGCACATACCACATGCGGCCGCGGTAATGCTGGCGATGGATTTCGACCGTAGATCGCAGCCGCGGCTTGAGGGCTGTGACGCGATACCACGACTCGCTGAATGTCGGGCGATCAACAGGCATGGGTTACCACCAAAGTATCCTTCGCAACCGGTTGGCCAACGAGCGGTCAACAGGCATGGGTTACCACCAAAGCATCCTTCGCAACCGGTCGGCCGACGAGCGGTCAACGGGCATGGGTTACAGCCAAAGTATCCTTCGCAACCGGTCAGCCGACAAGCGGTCAACGGGTACGGGTCACAACCAAAGTTTCATTCGCAGCCAGTTGACCAACTTGCGAGTCCAGATCCAGGCGTACCGCCGGCGATCGACGGTGATCTTGGCCACGCCCTCGGCGCCGGGGTACAGGCCGCGATGCACGCCTTGGGAGTCGAACCCCTTCAGCGCCACCCGAACCTTGAATACGTTTCGCTGATCGACCACCTCGGCCATCGGCGTATTCCGTTCGACGACGAACTCGATACGCCGACCGGGCATGCCGACTGGCGCCAGTTCGCCGGTCATGGCTGGTTTGACGTCGCCGATCTGATCCTCGGCCACCGACAGTTCGGCCCACATTTCTCCCAACGGGGCCACTTCGAACAGAATCTTGCCCTTCTCGACCGGGCCGCCGACAAGTTTGTCCAGATCGGGCGTCAGCACCACCCCGTCAATCGGGCTGGTCACATTGCCTTGGTCGACCCGGTGCTGCAGCAATTTTATCGACGCCATGTGACGGCGAGCCTGCTGGCGAGCCATCTGCGCCTTGGCCCGTTCGTCGGCCGCCTTGGCCTCGCCCGCGCTACGGACAGCCACGGCGTACTCGGCCTCGGCCTGGGCCAGTTGCAGTTCCAGTTCCCGCGTCTTCAGCACCGCCAGCACCTCGCCGGCCTTGACGACCTGGCCGCTCTTGACCCGGACACCCTTCAGTTCGCTGTCATACGGAGCCGGCACGACCCGTCGCTCCATGGCCTCGAACACGAACGGCGCCTCGACTTTGTATTCGCCCTTGGCGAACGCAAGGAACACGATCAAACAGAAGATCCCAATCGCGGCCACCTTCAGCCACGTGTGCTTGGGGCCCAGGAACGACGACACCGCCGTTCGCGCACTGACGGCCATTCGAGCCCCGAACCAGCGGTCGGTCTCATGCAAGCCGGTCAGACGGGCGGTGCACAACTCGCCGGTCAGGCGAAGCGACTCGACCTCTTCCAGTTCAAACGGCTCGTCGGCCGGTCGCTCGAGGCTCAACACGGCTTTCACTTCGCCGTCGCGCCGCAGCGGCATGCTCAGCACCGTCGAGGGCCCGTGCTTCTTGGCCAGTTCACCGGCGGCCCGGCTGACGTACGTCTCTTGGGGGCTGCTGGGGTACATCACTTCGACGTCCTGATCCAGGCACTCTTCCATCGTCGATTCGATGTCCTGGACCAGCTTCATCTTCCGGGAGAACTTCTCGGTATGACTCATCGCCTTGAGGTGAACGTACCGGCCCTTGAGGAACCCAAGGCTCACACGGTCGGCGTTCCACCGCGTGGCGGCCTCATTGCACATGGCCATCGCGGCGCCGGCGAAGCGATTATGCTCGTTGACCGCCGCCAGCGTCTCCATAGCGACGCGAACCCGCTGGAGGTCCATATTACGCCGCTGAAGCGTGAGCCGCATTTCGTACAGGCTCAGCAGACTGACGGTGATCTCGATCCGCTCGCAACTGGCTTCCAACCCGGCGCGATTGGCCGGCTGAACCACAAACGCCGTCAGGCCGCGAACGCCGCCTTCGCTTCGCAGGGGCACCAGCACCAGGTATCGCTTGGTCTGGGCTCCGTACAGATCGTCGGCCCCGTGCAGGGGTTTGATCGCCGTCTGCCCCGAACTGAGCACCTCACCGGAGCCCTCGACCGCCGACGCCAGCCAGACCGGGGCGGTCGCCCCTTCCTGAACCGGCGGATACACGGCCAACACCTCGGTTTGACCCTCGGCCCCGGCGGCGCGCAACACCGCCCCGCCTTCGGCCGCGGCCAAATGGCACTGAACAGCCAAAAGGTTAACCAGGAACAACTCCGGTGGACCGTCAAACCGGCTGAGCCGATCGATTAGATCGGCCGTCGACGGCCGCTCAGAGCCCTGCGCCTGCTGTGAAACCTGCGATGCCATGACTGATCACCCAAATGAGGCGTTGAAACCTTACTTGTCCGCATCCTTGCGACGGTTCGCCACGTTCATTTCCAGTTCACCGAACTGGTCTTCGTGACGGCGAATCAACTGGCTCAGCGTAATGGCCAGCCGCTTGGCGGAGTAGTAATTCATGATGACGCGCTGGTTCACCTGGAAGAGGATCTCCGGGGTGGGCTTATCGCCTTCGGCGGCTCCGCCCTGGCCAACGACGTTGAGCCCGAAATCGAGCATGACTTCTTCGGCCGTCCCGTTGGTGCGGAAGGCGTTGGCGTAGTTGGTCGTCATGTTCCGCTCGTCCACGCGAAGACGCACCTGCTGCTGACCGGTCTGCTCAGAGGCCTGCTGTTCCACCGAACCGTCATTGACGTTTTCGTCTGCCATGATAATTCCTCTTGTCTGTCAGAAGTACTGCTCTATGTCCCGTTCTTTACGAACCCAATTCACCCCGGGATCGGGGCTCTATCACTATTTCGCTCGGCTATTCGATCGCGGCCGGAGCCTTGGCCCCGGCGGGCGCGTCAAACGCCACCTGTACTCGCTCGCCCGCCGGCCGCAAGGACGGGTTGGGAACCTCCACCCGAACCGTCAGCGTGTTGGAGCCGGACTCGACCAGCGAGGCCTTGTGAACGATTTTGGCGATCATCGGCTCGACCTTGGCTCCGCTCAGAACGTCCTCGGCGTATCGCACCTGAGCCGTCTGGCCGATCTTCAGGCCCCTGGCCTTCATCACCGGAACCGGCAGATCGACCCACAGCGGATCCGACTGCACAATGACGATCACCTTCTCCAACGCGTCGGCCGATTCGCCTTCCTTCAGGAAAATCCGCTCCACGCGTCCGGCCATCGGCGAGTCGATCCGCATCTTCTCGATCATCAACTTCATCTGGTCGCACTTGACGACCGCCTGGGTCTGCTCCAACGCGGCGATATCGCGAGAGGCCCGCTTCAGTTGGACCTCCAGATGAGCGTGCTGCAATTCCATTTCGGTCACGGCGTCGGCCTCTTCGGCCCGGGCGCTCAGGAGGATCCTCTCATCGACCTCGGCCTGCCCCAACGCCGCGGCGGCGTAGTCGACGCGAACCTTGTCGTCAGCGAGTACCTGTAGAATCTCCAGTTCCTTGCGTTCGCGTTCGTCGTCGAGGCGGATTAGAGCGTCGCCGGGGTTGACCATGTCGCCTTCTTCGACGAACGCCTCGGCGATTCGCCCCGGCTGGGTGAACGACAACTGGCGAAGGTCGCTGGGGCGCGTCGGCCAGTCTTCAAAACTCTCGTTGGCCTGGGCGAGAACCCATCCGGGAAACGCCGTCGTCGCCAGAATCGCGACAGCCGCCAGAATTGCCTGCCTGTTGACGCTCACCGTAGTGCACCTCTATTAATCATTCGCGTATCGTAGCTCGCCCGACCCTGACGATGGACCGGCGGTTACCGGGTGCGCCCGATTGTCGGGGGGCCGCACCTGTTCCGTTGATTACTCTTCGGCGTAACTGCCTTCAATTAATGAACCTTATCTTCAACTGGAATACGCCCCGCAACCCACGAACCCCGGGAGTCCAACCCGCCGATGAGCCCCAGTTCCCAGTGCATTGGGCGCATCTTCTCACACCTTCCATCCGCCTCCGATCGGGCGGATATCCGCCCGCCCGACTCTGGTGAGCACCTTAGTATACCGGCATCGGAACTGAGATGCACCCGAAACGTTTACCGAAGATCCGATGTTTTTTCGGG
>CBDVCA010000121.1:0-9362 GCA_965372365.1 uncultured bacterium | reverse complement strand
GCACTGCGGGGGGCTAGTAACGGCAAGCACGCATCCGACCCACTCCCCGCTCATCAGCCTTTTCTAACGGATGAACCGACATTTGGGTCGCGATCTGCCGGGGATCTAGGTGCGATGACGGAAGACGATACGACCTCGGGTGAGGTCATAGGGGCTGAGTTGAACGGTCACCCGGTCGCCGGGGAGGATGCGGATGTAGTGCTGCCGCATCTTTCCGCTGACGTGGCCGAGGACTTCGTGTTCGCCTTGCTCGGAGATGATCTTCAACCTGAACATGGCGTTCGGTAACGCCGCGAGGACCGTGGCGTCAAGTTCTATAACGTCCTGCTTTACCATAGTATTCCTGAAAACAAACTCATCTATACGTCGGTCGGGCGCCTAACTCATTACCATTATGTACGCCACCGGACGAGCCAACCACCGGAGAATACCGCATTTTCGTCGGTTCGTCAAAGAAAACGGTCGGAAGTTTTGCTTTCGTCCGATTCGGCTGCTTCGCCGAAGTCGCGGTCACGTCTGCCGTTGACTTGGTGCGAGCGATGGCCGATAGTGGGCGGTCTGATCGGCGGAGCAGGCCAGGCCCGCCCCAGCAGGAGTGATATGGGATGTCCAAGACCGTAGACGACAAGCAAGTGCGCCAGGTGAGCCTGCTTTCGAGGATCACGCTGACCGACGAGCAGGTGGCCACGTTCGGCGACCAACTCAGTCCGATCGTGAGCTATTTCGACAAGCTCAACGAACTGGACACTTCCGGCGCCGAGCCGATGGCCCACCCGTTGGATTTTCACAACGTGCTGGCCGCCGATGAACTGGGCTCCAGCCTCACCGCCGACGAGGCGCTGCATAACGCCCCGGCCCGTGACGGCGATTTCTTCACAGTCCCCAAGGTGATCGGAGATTCCTGATGAGTTCGCCTATCGACTTGACGGTGCTGGAACTCCGCGACGCCATCGCCTCCGGAGAACTGACCGCCGCGGCGGCGACCGAAGCGTACCTGGCCGCGATTGAGGCTCACGACGATGCGATCGGCGCCTATACGCAGGTGTTCGGCGATCGAGCGATCGCCCGGGCTGAGGCCATCGACGTCGCCCGAGCCAAGGGCGAGCCGCTTGGCGCCCTGGCCGGCGTACCGGTGAGCGTCAAAGACAACATGTGCACCGATTGGGGCCGCACGACGTGCGGGTCGAAGATGCTGGCCGATTTCGAGGCGCCCTACACCGCCACGGCCGTGGGGAAGCTGCTCGACGCCGGGGCGATTATCCTGGGCAAGACCAACCTCGACGAATTCGCCATGGGCTCATCGACCGAGAACAGTGCGTGGCGCCCGACGGTCAACCCCTGGGATACATCCCGCGTGCCGGGCGGATCCTCCGGCGGAGCCGCCGCGTCGGTGGCCGGCCGACTGGCCGCGGCCGCTCTCGGCAGCGACACCGGCGGGTCGATTCGCCAGCCGGCGGCGTTCTGCGGATGCGTCGGCTTCAAGCCCACCTACGGTCGCGTCAGCCGCTACGGGCTGGTCGCCTTCGCCAGCAGTCTCGACCAGATCGGGCCGTTCGGGCGCACCGTGGCCGACGCCGCGTTGATGACCGGCGTTATCGCCGGGGCCGACCGTCGCGATTCGACCAGCGTTGACCGTGGCGTGCCCGATTACCTCAGCGAACTCCAAACGCCCGTGGATCGGTTGCGAGTGGGCGTCGTTGGCGAGTTCGTCAGCGATCAGCTTGACGGCGAGATTCGAGCCGCGGTCGACAAGGCCATTGAGATCTATCGCGACCTCGGCGCGGAGATTGTGGATATCTCGCTGCCGCATAGCCGGATTGACGTTGACGACGACGGCGGGCTGAGCAGTTTCGCCGTCGCCTGCTATTACATCGTCGCCACGGCCGAGGCGTCGAGCAATCTCGGCCGTTACGATGGCGTGCATTACGGCCACCGCACGGCCGAACCGGTCGATAATATCATCGAGTTGTACAGTCGCAGCCGGGCCGAGGGGTTCGGCGACGAGGTGAAACGCCGCATCATGTTGGGAACCTACACGCTTTCCAGCGGGTACTACGACGCCTATTACGTCAAGGCCCTCAAGGTCCGCCGGTTGATCGCCGGCGACTTCCACGCCGCGTTCGAGAAGGTCGACGTGCTGCTGGGGCCAACGGCCCCGGAGGCCGCGTTCGGCATCGGCGCCAAGACCTCCGACCCGCTGACGATGTACCTGTCGGACATCTACACAATCAGCACCAACCTCGCCGGCGTCCCGGCCATCAGCCTGCCGGCCGGGCTGAACGCCGAAGGCCTGCCCCTGGCGATCCAACTGCAAAGCGCCGTCTTCGACGAAGCCAAGCTCCTCCGCGCAGCCCGCATGTACGAGAAAGCGGCGGGATTCGCGAGTATGAAGCCTGCAATGCTCGGCGTTTGACACCAAGGCAATTGGTATGGTGGTGCGCGAGCCCGGTCGTCGACACAGAAGTGTTTGGACCTGGCCGTCGACGTAGCGGCGTTCCGGCCCGGCCGTCGACGTAGAGGCGTTCGATGGCATGCAGTCAGCCCCAACGGGGCGAAGGCGTTTAGCCGGGGGCGTGAGCCCCCGGACAGCAGTCGCACGAATAGGAAGAGCCCCGAACTCAGCCCCAACGGGGCGAAGGCGTTTAGCCGGGGGCGTAAGCCCCCGGACAGCAGTCGCACGAATAGGAAAAGCCCCAGAGGGGCGACACAGAGACCGAATCGATGGCCTATACGAAACTAATGGTTCACATTGTATTCTCGACAAAGGACCGCCGCCCGTTTCTCCAGGGCGACGTTCTTGATCGAGTATGCAAGTACATTGGCGGGATCGTTCGCGGCGAGAAGGGACACATGCTCACCGCCGGCGGCGCCGCCGATCATGTCCATCTTGCCGCAATGCTGCATCCGACTGTCGCCATCGCCAACTTCCTCCGGAAGATCAAGGCGAATTCGTCCAAGTGGATTCATGATGAGTGCAAGGGCCTGGCCGTCTTCAACTGGCAGGACGGCTACTCGGCCTTCAGCGTATCGCAGTCGGTGATGCCGGAGGTGGTTCGATACATCGAGGGCCAGCAGGCTCATCATCGCAAGCAGACGTTTCAAGAGGAATTGATTGCCCTGCTGGTCAAGCATGGCGTTGAATATGATGAAAGGTATATCTGGTCGTGACGCCACGGCAGTGTCGCCCCTCTGGGGCTTTTTGCGCGGGGACGCTTGGCTTCCGGGGGCTTACGCCCCCGGCTAAACGCCTTCGCCCTTTCAGGGCTGTTTGCTGTTTCCGGGAAGACGCGACCCGGTCGGATTGTTTCCGGGAAGGTGCAACCCGGTCGGATTGTTTCCGGGAAGACGCGACTCGGCCAGGCTATTTTAGACGCAGGCGGCAAGCGCTCGGCCGGAAGGATTTGAGCTGCGATTGATAGAAAGATAACGATGTATACCCAAGGCAACGACAAGATCACGCCGATCATCGGCGTGGAGATTCACGTGGAGCTGGATACGGTGACGAAGATGTTCTGCCGCTGCCGGAACCGGTTCGGCGATCCGCCCAATACCAACGTCTGCCCGGTCTGTATCGGCATGCCCGGCGTACTGCCGGTGATGAACGGCCAGGCCGTCTGGTGGTCGATGAAGGTCGGCATGGCCTTGGGGTGCGAGGTCCCGAGCTTCACCAAGTGGGACCGGAAAAACTACTACTACCCCGATCTGCCGAAGAACTACCAGGTCAGTCAGTACGATCTGCCCTTGGCTCAGTACGGATCCATCGAAGTGACGCTCGCCGACGGGTCGGTCAAGACCATCCGCGTGCTGCGGGCCCACCTCGAAGAGGACGCCGGCAAGAACATGCACGACAACCCCGGCCACACGTGCGTCGACCTCAATCGGGCCGGAACCCCGCTGCTGGAGATCGTCTCCGAGCCCGATATGAACTCACCCGAGGAGGTGGGCGCCTACGGCCGGGCGATGCAAAGACTGGTGCGATGGCTCGGCGTCAGCCAGGCCAATATGCAGATGGGCCACATGCGGTTCGAGCCCAATATTAACCTCCATATCGAGAGGGAAGGTGTCGTTTACAAAACTCCGATCGTGGAGGTAAAAAACCTCAACAGCTTCCGCAGTCTCGAAGGCTGCGTCGAATGGGAAATCCATCGCCAGTACGACGCGTGGTGCGAGGACCCCTCCTACACCATCGGCAATCGCGGCAAAGAAAACCGCGGCTACGACGTCGACACCCAACGCACCGTGTACCAACGATCCAAAGAAGAAGCCCACGACTATCGCTACTTCCCCGACCCCGACCTCGTCCCCGTCGTCGTCGACGACCAGCAGCGCGAGCAGATCCGCTCGGAGATCGGCGAATTGCCCCTGGCCCGGCGCAAGCGATACATCGACGAATACGGCCTCTCCTTCAAAGACGCCGACGCCCTCACGATCGACGCGCCCACCGGCGATGTGCTCGACGCCGCGGTCGCCGCCGGCGCCGCCCCCAAGCGGGTGACGATTCTCCTGCTGGGCAAAATCGCCGCCGCCGCCAACGAACGCAATTGCACGCTGGCCGAAGTCGGCGTCGCCGCCAATCAACTGGCCGAACTCGCCGTCATGGTCGACGCCGGCAAAGTCAACGCCTCCGCCGGCGAGAAGATCCTCCAAGCCATAATCGCCGACGGCGGAGCCCCCATGGCCCTCGCCGAGAAGCTCAACCTCCTGGCCGTCACCGACACCGCCTCGCTGGCCGCCTGGGTCGACCAAGTCATCGCCGCCAACCCCGCCATCGTCGAGCAGATCCGCTCCGGCGACAAGAAGGCCAAACAAGCCCTCGGCTTCCTCATGGGCCAAATCATGAAAGCCTCCCAAGGCAAAGCCCCGCCGGCCGACGCAAAGAAGCGGCTGGAAGAGAAGGTGAAGGGCGCGTGATGAGACAGGGGGATCCCATCGCCCTCACTCCGCCAGCACCCGCTCTTCCAACCCCTCCCGATCGAGAATCGTAATCCGCTTGTACCCCAGTTCGATCAACCCGCCGTCTCTCATTCTCCCCAAGGCCCTCGTAATCGTCTCGCGGCCGGCGCCGACCAAGCCGGCGAGGTCGTGGTGGGTGGGGAGGATCTGCACGCCTCCGGCGGTGCGGAGGCCTGAGAGAGAGTGAATAGATTGAAATCCTGCCGGATTCGACCCTAGGTAGTCCGAGGTCGATCAAGGCGGTGATCGTCGATCTTGAGGCAGTTACGCCGGTTGTTCCGCGAAGCAGGGCCAACTCGCCGGTGTACCACGACGAAACGGGCCACCGGCTCGCCCTGCATGAGGATCCGGTCGCCGGACTTGATCTTCGACATCATGAACAGTCGGCTGAGAGCCCCGAGTTGGTCATCGGCAAGGCGAGAGAATAGCGGCACTTGCGATAGTAATGGGCGGATCGGCGACGGTGGCGATGCTCCGGCCATCGGTTGACTTCCTTTAGGATCCCGAGAAATCCGGCCTGCGGTCAACGCGTTCCGTTGGGGCGGGCGCCGCGGTGTGCGATACCGCATCGCTTGGCGCATCTCCCCGCAGAGCCGAAAGATACGCCGAGAGCATCTGGCCCGGGCAAGCGGTTGCGGCCAGTGGGGCCTCGCGGTGACCGATCACGTTAAGAAGCGGAATATCGTACCGTTCGGTGAGGAAATCGATCAGTTTGGAAAGTGACGCCAATTGGGCTTCGGTGGGCGCGTGTTGGTCGAAGTCGCCCACCAGGCACACGCCGATGCCGTATTCGTTGTATTCATTGTTGGCGGTGCCGCCGGTGTGGGCTCCCCATTTCTGCTTGGCCCACCGCGACCCGACTTCGACGCTGCCGTCGGGGCCGCCGCGACCGTTGGTGATGACGAAGTGGTAGCCCAATTCGTCCCATCCTCGCTGCAGGCGATGCATCCGGTCGAACTCCGCAGCGTTTCCGGCCGGCGTAGCGCTGTGATGCACCACAATGTGCCGCCACGCGTGTTCGTGAACCGCCGGATCCCATCCGGAAGGGATACCCGCGGCGGCCGCGAGCGGTTCGGCAGGGGCTGAGGGCGCCGGGGCAAGGGGGACGGCTGGCGCGATGGCGCCGATCGTATCGGGCGGGTCGGGCAGCTCAGTTAAGACTGTATACGTTGCTTCATTACACCCAGCCAGGGCCATAGCGGCGACAAGCCAAACCGTCGGAAACCTCTTCGCATTCAATCTCATGTCGTCGCTTGCTTTCTAGCTGCTCGCCGCGGCCGTCGCGGCTGCGAATACTCCCCGCCAGTCTAGGGCGCCGCTATCCAAACAGCAAGCAACGGGGGGCGGTTAGCAGCCGGTTGGACGCCCTCGGTCAACCGGTGGCGAACCACCGCCCCGGCGGCAGATAACCCCTTGTTGCAAAAAACTCCCCCATTCGGCCAATAGGGGGGTTGACTGACGGGGGCGAGGGGCTATCATATCCGGCCACCGTTACTGATGCTGATACTCAAAGCCGCCGACGCCGTAGTGAACTACCGTCGCCGGCCATGACGATAACGGAGTGTCGCCCTCTGGGGGCGGCAGAGTTGATTGACAACGTGAAGAGCCGGGGCTGTTCTGTAAGGCGTTATGCCTGCGGGGCGCCCCATAAAGCCATAGAATATATGGGCTTGTAGCTCAGTTGGTTAGAGCGCGCCCCTGATAAGGGCGAGGTCGTTGGTTCGAATCCATCCAGGCCCATTCTGATTGCCGATTGTCGATTTGCGATTGAGGCTCCGCTGTGGCGGTGGCCTTGCGAATCTTCGGCGAGTGACTTCGTCCAAGTGAATCGGCAATCAGAAATCGGCGATCGACAATCTCACCCGGGGACGTAACTCAATGGGAGAGTGCCAGCTTTGCAAGCTGGATGTTGCCGGTTCGAGTCCGGTCGTCTCCATGTTGGCCGGGCAGGAGCATCGCCCAAAGGGCTGTAAACAGGGCCTAGAAAGTTTTCTTCGAAAACTTATGTTTTGGTCTTGCAACCCACCGGGACGCTGCTTATCATTGTCCGTCTTGGCACTATTTCAACTGTAGCGGTTGAAAGCAGTAGCCTTGAGTTTGGCCGGGTCGCTAGGGCCCTGTCAGGCTAGCAGGTTGTTTAGAAGGCTCTTTGAAAATTGCATAGGGTAAGCAAAGTAGTAGGTTCACCGAGTGATTGCCGCTTCGGGCTATTCGTCATCGGGACCGGCCCAAGGTCCGGATCCGTTGGCTGTCCGAGGATGGTAATACTCAAAACTCGAGTGCCACGAATGCTTGATGACTGTAGTGTTGGTCCCGCTGGGGCCTGCGGTACATGTGGTCAAGCTAGTAAGGGTGCATGGTGGATGTCTAGGCGTAATGAGGCGATGAAGGACGTGGTAGGCTGCGATAAGCCCAGGGAAGCCGCCAAACAGGCTATGATCCTGGGACCTCCGAATGGGGAAACCCGTCGTCACTGGGCAACCAGATGGCGTCACGTGCGGCTGAATGTATAGGCCGTATCGAGCGAACGTGGGGAACTGAAACATCTAAGTACCCACAGGAAAGGAAATCAACCGAGACTCCGTGAGTAGCGGCGAGCGAAAGCGGAATAGCCCAAACCGGTCTTAGGACCGGGGTTGCGGGTGTCGAGAGGAGTTACAAAAGTTTACGATAGCGGAACGGTTTGGAAAATCCGACCATAGACGGTGAAAGTCCGGTACGCGAAATCGTTGAACTCTCCATTGATCGACATACCAGAGTAGCGCGGATGCCGTGAAACTCCGCGTGAAGCTGGGGAGACCACTCTCCAAGGCTAAGTACTACATTACGACCGATAGCGCACAAGTAGGGCGACTGAAAGATGAAAAGTACCGCTATTAGCGGAGTTAAAAGTACCTGAAACCATGTACCTACAAAACGTCGGAGCTCTATGATCTTCGGATAACGAGTGACGGCGTGCCTTTTGCATAATGAACCGGCGAGTTACGGTTTGCGGCAAGGCTAAGCGTCTCCGGCGCGGAGCCACAGCGAAAGCGAGTCTGAATAGGGCGAATAAGTCGCAGGCTGTAGACCCGAAACCTGGTGATCTACCCATGGGCAGGCTGAAGCGTCAGTAAAATGACGCGGAGGGCCGAATCCGTGAACGTTGAAAAGTTCTGGTATGACCTGTGGGGAGGAGTAAAAGTCTAATCAAACCAGGAGATATCTGGTTCTCTCCGAAATAGCTTTAGGGCTAGCCTTGAGTAACTACGCATCGGGGGTAGAGCACTGGATGAAACGAGGGCCCTTCCCGGGTACCTCCTTCTACCAAACTCCGAATACCGATGCGACTATCTCAGGAGTCAGTCCTCGGGGGATAACCTCCGGGGTCGAAAGGGAAACAACCCAGATCGCCAGCTAAGGCCCCTAAACTATGCTAAGTGAATAAGGAAGTCGGATTGCAGTGACAGCCAGGATGTTGGCTTAGAAGCAGCCACCATTTAAAAAGTGCGTAATAGCTTACTGGTCGAGCAACCCGGCGCCGAGAATGAACGGGACTAAGCATAGTGCCGAAGCTGCGGGCTCGAAAGAGCGGTAGGAGAGCGTTGCTGTCAGCATCGAAGGCGTACCGTGAGGAGCGTTGGAGCGGCAGCAAGTGAGAATGCCGGTATGAGTAACGATAAAGCAGGTGAGAATCCTGCTCCCCGAAAGCCTAAGGGTTCCTGGGGAAGGGAAATCCGCCCAGGGTTAGTCGGGACCTAAGTCGAGGCTGAAAGGCGTAGACGATGGACAGCAGGTTAATATTCCTGCACCACGTATGGAAGGTTTGCACCTAAGGAGTGACGTATCGCCAAAGTATATCGGCCTGTTAGATGGCCGTTGGGGATTCTGGCCCGGTCGTTTTAATAGATCGACGGAAAGGCCGGTTTCACCTCGTGGACAATTGGATCCTGAAGTATACGGCGGCGGTACCGAGAAAACCTTCGTAGGGACGACCGTGCGTGCCCGTACTAAAACTGACACAGGTAGGCGAGGCGAGTAGCCTCAGGGGCTCGAGAGAACCGTTGTTAAGGAATTCGGCAAATTAACCCCGTAAGTTCGCGATAAGGGGGCCCTACGCAGGTCTATCAATTATGATGGGCTGGGCGAGGGCGCAGAGAATCGGATCTGGCGACTGTTTATCAAAAACACAGGACTCTGCCAACTCGTAAAGAGGATGTATAGAGTCTGACGCCTGCTCGGTGCCGGAAGGTTAAGGAAGGCGGTTATCCTTCGGGAGAAGCTGACGACTGAAGCCCCGGTAAACGGCGGCCCTAACTATGAGGGTCCTAAGGTAGCGAAGTTCCTTGTCGGGTAAGTTCCGACGCGCATGAATGGCGTAACGACTGGAGCACTGTCTCAAGGACGGACTCGGTGAAATTGTAGTTGTG
>CBDVCA010000120.1:0-9388 GCA_965372365.1 uncultured bacterium | reverse complement strand
GGGACAGGGTACTAGCCCCCCGCAGTGCGGGGGGTCGAAAGACGTGTGAACCCACAATCTGTGGATCCAACTGCCGCTTCGGGACAATCGACATCGAAGCTACTGAGAGAAGACCATCGGTCCAGCGACCCCCTGCACTGCAGGGGGCTAGTAACCGCAGACCCTTGGCCACGAGAACTCTCCGATAATGCGTCATGAACCAAAGATTATGGGTCGCCGCACGCCGACCAATCGGCCCAAGCCGGCTTGACCTCAGCGAGATAGCGCAGTGGATTTGACAGTCAACATCGCCGGCGTCGAACTGGCCAACCCGGTCATGACGGCCAGCGGCACGTGCGGATACGCGACCGAATATGAAGATTTCGTCGACTTGCGCCAACTCGGCGCCTTCGTCACCAAGAGCATCACCGCGGCTGCGAGGATCGGCAACGCGCCTCAACGAATCGTTGAGACCCGAGCCGGCATGCTCAACGCCATCGGCTTGGCCAACGTGGGGCTCCAGCGATTCCTCGACGAGAAGATTCCCCAACTGGAGCCGCTGGGGTTGCCGGTGTTCGTCAACGTCGCCGGGGCGACCATTGAGGACTATCTCACCGTCACCGAGGCTCTGGCCGAGATCCCGATCGTTCGTGGGATCGAGTTGAACATCTCCTGCCCCAACGTCAAGGAAGGCGGCATCGCCTTCGGCGTCGATCCCGAGCAGGTGTCGAAGGTCACAGCCGCGGTCAAGGCCGTCTGCGGAAAGAACATCCTGATCGTCAAACTCTCCCCCAACGTCACCGACATCACCGCCATCGCCGCCGCGGCCGTCGAGGCCGGGGCCGACGCCTTGAGCCTGATCAATACCTTCACCGCCATGGCCATCGACGTGGAAACCCGCCGCCCCCTGCTGGCCAACAACACCGGCGGCCTCTCCGGCCCGGCCATTCACCCGGTGGCGGTGTACATGGTCCATCAGGTCTACACCAAAGTCGCCAAGGCAGCCGGCGTGCCCCTGATCGCCACCGGCGGCATCCAGCACTGGCGAGACGCCGTCGAGTTCCTCCTGGCCGGCGCGACCGGCCTGGCCGTCGGCACCGCCCTGTTCACCGACCCCGGATGCCTCGTGACCATCCGCGACGGCGTCGCCGATTACCTCCGGCGCCACCGCTGCGACAGCATCAACGATATCATCGGAGCGGTCCAACTGAACGGATCTTGAGATCGGTCGAACTCACCCCTTCGCCCCGGCGCCCGGCGTTCCCATGTGCGTTCTTTTCCTTACCCCCTCCCCGCTTGTCGGTTATAATAGTAATTGCAATCGACGGCCTTGATTCCATCCAACCGAATGCGGGGAACATCTGAAGGACGTTGGGACTATGAGTCATATACTCGCTGCTATCGTCACGCCTCTGGCCGCCATCAATATGCGCGGGGCTCTGAGCACGCTGGCGGGCCAATTGGGCGCGTCGGTTACGCTGCTGCATCTGCTGAGCCCCGGCGGCGCCCATCCGGGCGCGACGCTGGCGGCCGGGCGAGAAACGGTCGAGCATCTCGCGACGGCTCTGGCCGAAGAAGGCGTATCCTGCCAAACGATCAACGTCGATCGGGTCGACGACATTCCCGGCGCCATCCTGGCCGCGGCCACCGACGCCGGGGCGTCGCTGATCCTCATGGGCATCAGCGGCAAGAGCGCCTTCGCCCGTCGCGTCGGCGGCGACCTCCCCACCCAACTGCTCAGCCGCACGCATCTGCCGGTGCTGCTCGTACCACCGGCCGCCAACGGAACCCTGTAGGCGATTGGCGACGTGTCATTCCGGCGAAAAGGGCGTCTCGAACGTGACGGTTCGCTCGACCGATCCGATCTGCTTGAGCAGATCCCCCAACATCGAGCGGTACGTACCCCTTTCGACAGGCGTATCGGCCATGCCCAGCCGCTCGGCGGCGGCGGCGACGGCTTGTTCGGAGGCCCCTTCGATCTCGGCGAAGTGTCCCAGCCCCGGCGCTTCATCGAGAACGATCTCGCAATCGCCCAGCACCCAGGTGTCGCGGCGTTTCTCAAAAGAGAACCTCTCGGCCATTCCCATCGCCGCGAACATCGCCCCCACCGTCTCGGCGTTATCGGCGCCGAACTCCAACTCCTCGCGAACCTTCATCGCCCCCGGCTGCACCGGCCCCTTGTACGTCACCGTCGAGGCCGGCTCGCCGACCGGTGAGAACTCCGGCCCCGGCGTGATCGGCTGAGCGACCCGGGTTCGAAGCGAGCAGCCTTGGCCGCGAATCCGCCTGTCGGGCCAGTCGTAGAAACGGTTGGTCTCCAGGACGAAACTGCGATGCTCCGCGCCCTGCAGTTCCAACGCCCGCCGCAATTGGGGGGGATCGTCCAGTCGGTACTTCACTTCAATCTCTGTGGCCATGGGCGTCGTCCTCTATTCACATCCGCTCGGAGTCGTCCCAGTATACAGGCTTATCGCCCCGGCTTCGATCCGTTGTTGGACCGTTTCGCCTGCCGCGAACGCACCAGATAGTTCTTCGCTCGCAACGACATCTGTCTGCCTTAGGCTCACCCGGAAGGCCCCGCTGAGGCGCCTCACCGCGGCGGCGGCTGGTTGCGGTTGGCTGCTAACCGCGGGTGTATACCAGCGCCATCGGAGAGGTGGTAGGCTTTCTCAGGCAGAAAAACAGAAAAAAGGTTCATGACGGACTCGCGGGGAGTGGGTCTAACGAGTGCTGTCGTTACTAGCCCCCCGCAGTGCGGGGGGTCAAGAGACGTGTGAACCCATCCTATGTAAATGGAGTTCCCCCCCCTTCCATCCGATCGACATCGAGCATACAGCGGAGCACCATCGGCCCAGCGCGCGCCCGCAGTGCGGGGGGCTGGTAACGGCAGATTGCCGGCCGTGAGAATTCCTCACTCATTCGCCATGAACCGAAAAGGCCGAAGTGTCGCCACCGCAGCCCCTTGGGGCCGCCGGCCATCCCGCCGAAGGAGCCGCTGACCGTTCGGTCTCACCCGCATCGCCCGACAACGGCCATTTGCCTCCCCGCCAACCATCCTCTATGGTACAAGTACGGGCCGTGGGATCAGACCACCGCCGGAGGCGATCATCAGGGGGACAGGCTGTGCGAGAGGAATCACACGTACGAGGAGCCGTAATGAACGAGACTCAGCCGAGCGATGATCTTCGGCCGCTCATCGAGTCGCTGGCCACCACACCGGGCCCTACCGGCGATGAGGGGCCGCGGATGGACGCCCTGCGATTATGGCTGGCCGACGCCGGGGTCGACACCCGATCCGACGCCGCCGGCAACCTGTGGGTCGATATCGCACCCGACGCCGCCTGGGACCAGTGCGTCGTCTTCGACGCACACGTCGACGTCGTCGGCGCCGGCGTGGCCGAGCACGTTATCGAAGACCACGGCCGACTCATCGGCGCCGGCGTGGCCGACAACCTGGCCGCCGTCGCGATGCTGGCCGTGTTCGCTCGCGAGGCGACCGCCGGTCGGATCGTCCCGGCCCGGCCGGTGAAAATCGTCTTCACCGTCGGCGAAGAGGGCCTCGGCAATCTTCGCGGCGTCCGGCAAGTCGTCGACGACCACGAAACCGGACCCCTGCTGTTCGTTTCACTCGACGGATCCTACCACAAATGCCACATCGCCGGGCTCGGCTCCAACCGATACCGGATCATCGTCCAGTGCCCCGGCGGGCATTCCTGGGGAGCCTACGGCGCCCCAAGCGCCACCGAGCGACTGGTTGATATGATGGCCGCGATCAAACGCGCACACGCCGAGCTCGCCGGTCAGACCGACGAGAAGATCAGCTACAACATCGGCTCGCTGGCCGGCGGAGAAGGCATCAACTGCATTGCACGCCAAGCCGAGGCCACCTTCGAGTTCCGCAGCGCCGACCCGACCCCGCTGAGCCGGATGGACCGGGCCGCTCACACCCTCGCGGCCGAGGCGGCCGGCGACGAGAATACCCGAATTGAACTGCAAACCATCGGCCGGCGCCCCGCGGCCAAACCGTTCGGCAACCACGCGGCCGAGATCCTGCTGCGACAGATATGGGCCGCTCACGAACTTTTGCTGGCAACCACCGTGGCCAGCACCAATATCAACATCCCCCTCGCCCGCGGCTGGCCGGCCATCTGCGCCGGCGTCTGCATCGGCGGCAACGGACACCGGGAAGATGAATACGTCTCGATCGCCTCGCTGACGACCGGCTGGAGTCTGCTCACCGATCTAATGGAGCGACTGGGCGAGTTGTAGCGACCGGAGCCGACCCTTCGGCGAATTCGTAACCGGGCGCTACTCATTCAACGCCCCGGCCCCGGCCCCGACGCCGGCGCCCCCCGGGGAAGCGTGAACGTTGACCGCACCTCGCCGAACCGGCCTTCACGAAACGCCGCTGGATCCATACCCCCCCCTTCATACCCAATTCGACCACCCGAATCACCCGTCTTTCTGAACTCGCCCATCCCGATCCCTTTACCCGGCGGCGTCGATTCAGTACAAGGGATCATCAGAATGCCCGTATAACCATCGATTGATCCATTGGAACACACGCCCTTATGACCATCGTCCGCCGCCTCGCCATCGTCATTGTCTGCGGTATAGCCATGATGATCGGCCTGGAAGCCCTGCTGATGCGCGACGCCCCCGATTGGCAGTACCGCATCGAGGCCCGCGGCTGCGACCGCGACGGGCGCCCCGCAAACTGGACGATCGTAAGCAAGATCAATGGCGATCTTTATCGAGACGCAACCAAGACATCGCTCCCCGAACTGCTCAGTGAACTTCGCTCCTGGGACGGGCGGCTCACTCTCGCCGGCGATAACCCCGCCAAGACGAATCCACTGGCCGCGGGCATTGTCTCAGGCGCCGCGACCCTCGATGGAACCGAAGCGACGATCGAGCAGCTTTGCAGCGCCATCCGGGGCAAACTCGTCATCGCGCCGACTCGCGCCGTCACCATAGCCGACGTCTTGGCGGCGAAGATCCCCACCCCGACGCTGACGAGGGTGTCGTTCCCCGCATTCGGCTACGAAGACGCCTTCCCCGACGGCCCCGAGACCGACGAGCCCATCATTCACATCGACAGCTACCACCAAGCCCCGATGCTGGCGGACCTCGACTTGATGCCCGCCGCATGGCGCGAGCACTACCCCGATTCCCTTCCTCCGGTCGCCGACCGGCTGCCCCGGAATCCGGCGGTGGTCCATGGCCCCGACGGCGTCGGCCGGTACGGAGGCGTATGGCGCCGCGCTACGACGATGGTCAATGATCTGCGGACGAAAATCGGCTACGAAAGCTTCGTCCGGTTCGATCCCTCCGGGAAGATCCAGCCATGCCTGGCGTACAAGTGGGAGGTCGCCAACGACAACCGGGTCTACACGTTCTACCTCCGCAAAGGTCATCGTTGGTCCGACGGGAGGCCGTTCACCAGCGAAGACATTCTGTGGGCCTGCAACGACATGAACAGCCCACGCTTCGGCCGGCGATTCACCTGGATGCAGGAGACCAACGGCGCCGGACGCCTCTTCATCGATGACATCACCGACTGGCGAGGCCTCGCGACGACCCTTCTCGCCCAAGCCGCCGAAGACGCGCCCTCCCCGGGCCGGCAGGTCGCTCGCGTCGGAGGCGAGAAACTCATGGCTCTTCTGCGAAGTGTTCCGGCCGACGGAGCGGTGGCCGAGGATCTTCAACTTGACATCGTCGCCGGCCTCAACGCGGCGTTCGGCAATAGGACATTCTTCGACCCCGACGCCTTCGCCAACGCCGACATCACAAGCGAACCCAAGGCTCTGAAGGCCGTCGGGTACTCACGCCTGTCCGCACAGCAGCGCGAGCGGCTGATCCTGCTGACCGAACGCGCCGACCTGTTCGTCAAGGCCGCCGACAACATCAACGCCCTCGAACCCCTCGCCTACCGCCGTCTGACGAATCTCGCCTTCCGGGCCGCTTACCCGAAGCTCATCGCCAAGGCCCGAATACAATGCGTGAAGATCGAAGCCGTCCCTGATGAGAACGGCGACGCCGGCCATATCGTTCGTTTCACCTTCCCCAGGCCCAATTCGATCTTCCTGGACAAAACCGCCACATTCATGTTCTACGTGAGCATTTTCGGCAAGCCCAAGCACTTCCTCGCCCCCCTGCATCCGGCCGGCTCGGACATCCTCAACACCGTCGACATCCTCGAGTGGGGGGAATTGTTCGCATCCATCCGTCGCCAGGCCGACGACGACGCCCCCTCCCCCCGAAGGCAGGTATGGCGCCTCCTGGACAAGGACGTCGTCGCACGCATCACCGCAGCGCCGCCGACGGCCGCGTCGGACCCAGCGTACAAACAGGATATCGTCGACGCCCTCAACACCGTTCTCCGGGGCCGGGAACTGTACGACCCGCAGGCGTGGGCCCGATACGACATGGACGCCGAGTGGCGAACCCTCACCGCCGACGGCTTCGCCTCCAAGACGATGAACCGGACCAGGCGATACCGCGCCGCCGAACTCCTGGAGCGTCAGGACCTGCTGCGACGGGTCACCGAACTGGGAAT
This sequence comes from uncultured bacterium, assembly GCA_965372365.1. GTDB lineage: Bacteria > Planctomycetota > Phycisphaerae > SM23-33 > FEN-1343 > CBDVCA01. The sequence goes on along the minus strand of CBDVCA010000120.1, from coordinate 2,850 downwards.
CGACGATCTCAACGACGACGATCGATTTCGCTTCAACCTCTGGATGTTCCGGGCCGCCTTCGATCAGACCGCCGCTCCCGGCCTGCCCCTGGTGGCCTACAATCGCGAAAACGCTCTGAACGCCGCGGCGCGTAACCATCCTCGCCGCTACGACACTTGGTCAAGGCGATTGATTCGTATCAACGATTACCACGCCGAAACGAACCGACACTATCCGACGCTCCGCGCATGGCGGCCGGTCACCGAATCGACCAAGCAAGACCATGTCGCCGTTCGCAATCCCTACTACTACCGGGTCGACATCGCCGGCAACCAACTGCCTTACATCGATGCGGTCCACACCCAGAAGGGAAGCCGCAAGCCGAATATCCTGCTGAAAATGGCCTCGGGCAATATCGATTTCCAGGTCCGTGATATCGCATTCGAAGACTACACCTATCTCAAGTCGCACGAGGCCCAAGGCGACTACCAACTGCGTCTGTGGGCCAACGACTATTGCGGAGAGGTCTGGTTCGCCCCCCTCCAGCCCCACAAGGACCCCGAGTTTCGCCGGCTACAGGACTATCCCCAGTTCCGCCACGCTCTCTCGATTGCGATCAATCGGCAAGAGATCATCGACACCGTCTACAGCGGCGTCGGCGAACCCGCCCAATACTCGGTCCCCGAGGGATCGCCTTACTACTCGGCCAAACAACATCGGATCTCGATCGAATACGATCCGGACCGCGCCAACCGGATGCTGGATAAACTCGGCCTCGACAAACGCCGCGCCGACGGCATCCGGCTGCTGTGGAGCGGCAAGCCGCTGATTATGAACGTCGACACCCGGGAGGAACAGCCGTTGGCGGTGATCCGGATGGCCTGCGACTACTGGCGGAAAATCGGAATCGAGGCCCGGATGAAGGTGCGCTCCTACAAAGTGCTCGACAACATGTCCAAGATCGGGATTGTGGACATTCGCGTGCGTAATGAAGGAGGCAACTTCTTCGGCCCCATCATGGCCGGCGGATACGTTCCCACGCATCAGGTCGAATCCGTCCAATGGTACAACTGGGCCATGAACATCCGCTCCGGCGGCCGCAGCGGATGGGAGCCGCCGGAACGAATCCGGCAGATTCAGCGGATGTGGCGAAAGGTCGTGACCGCCACCAGCGACCAAGCGAAGTACGACGCCTGGCGGATCCTCGCCGACCGCACCGCCGACGATCTGCCGATCATCGGCATCATGACCTCGCCCGGCAAACTGGTGTACGTGCGTAACAACTTCAAGAACGTCCCCAAAGTCGCCTTCGCCGGATGGATCGCCCACGACCCGGGCAACTGCTGCCCCGAGGCCTTTTTCTTCGACAATTCACAGTAATCGACCTTGCTCGCCAAATGCCCTCGCGCCGCCCCGGGATCTCTCAAGCTCCCCCCTCCCGCCGCGGCTCCCGGCCCGAGGCCCGTCGCACCGCGCCGCTTCCGAACCGGTCGACAATCGCATCCAGCGTCCGGTCCAACCGCTCGTTCCTGACCCGCTGGGGATCGCAGAACAGTTCCAACTGCTCGCCGCCGCCACGCCGGACCAGGCCGGTGGCGGTGAACCCCAGAAGCCGCAGCGGGCGACGACTCGATCGAGCCCACGTCTCCAGCAGCGCCTTGGCCCGCTGGTGCATTTCCGCCGTCACGTCGGTGGCGCCCTGACTGTCGGATCGCGTCAACGTCGTGAAGTCGGCGTACCGCAGCTTCAGCGTCACCGTCTTGGCCTTCCACCGCCCCCGACGCACGCGGCGAGCCACCTGATCCACCTGGTCGGAGAGGATCCGCCGCAGTTGTTCCATGTCGTCGATATCGGTCGCGAACGTCTGCTCCTGCCCAATGCTCTTGGCTCGCGAATCCGGCGTCACCGACCGATCGTCCAGCCCCCGGGCCAGTCGCCACAGATGCTCCCCGGCCGAGCCCAACGCCTGCGTAAGCAGCTCCGCCCCCGCCCGATGAAGTTGCCCGATCGTCACGATATTCAGCCTCTCCAACTTCGCCGCCGCGACCGCGCCGACGCCCCAGAGTTTTCGCACCGCAAGCGGGTCGAGCGTGGCGCGGAGATTCTCGTCGGTAATCATCGTCAGCCCGTCGGGCTTGTCCAGGTCGCTGGCCAACTTGGCCAGGAACTTATTCGACGCCGCCCCCACACTGGCCGTCACCCCCACACGCTCGCGAATCGCCGCCTTCACCGCCCGCCCGATCACCTCCGGCTCCCCCAGCAACCGCCGGCAGCCGGTCACGTCCAGAAACGCCTCGTCGATACTCAGCGGCTCGACCAACGGGGTGAAACTATCGAAGACCTCGAAAATCTGCTCACTGACCGCCGCGTACCGCCTCATCCGAACCGGCAGCACAATCGCCCCAGGGCACAGCCGCACCGCCCGGGCCATCGGCATCGCCGACCGGCAACCAAACGCCCTCGCCTCATAGCTGGCCGTACTGACCACGCCGCGGCCTGACGGATCGCCCCCCACCAACAGCGGCTTCCCACGCAGCGCCGGATCATCCAACTTCTCCACCGCCGCGAAGAACTCGTCCATATCCACATGCAGAATCCGCCGCTCCATCGCCCGATCATACCCTCCCCCCCGCCCCACCGCCACGCCCACGCCCGCCGCGACCCGCCCCGCGGCCGCCACGACCCGCCCCGCTCCGCTCCGCTCCGCTCCTCAAGTCGCAACCACACCTCACCGGCTGAAAAAACGCGCTGGACAAATCCCGACCAATGCTTACCATTCCATCAGTCGCACCACACGCGGGCGTAATTCAGTGGTAGAATGCCAGCTTCCCAAGCTGGACGTCGTCGGTTCGAATCCGATCGCCCGCTTT
>CBDVCA010000119.1:0-9422 GCA_965372365.1 uncultured bacterium | reverse complement strand
CTAGCAGTCCGTTGAAAAATGGGTTCCGTCGCGAAATCGAGCACTATTGGCGAGCATCAAGGAAGAAAACGCAGGCAATGCCGTTGCATTGTCGAGTATTTCTGACGCAGACGCACAGGCAATAGAGCCGATTGCAGCAGGAACAGCTTTTTCAACGGGCTGTTAGGCCGGCATCATCAGGAACATGAAGAAGCAGGCGAACAGGCCGACGGTTTCGGCGATGCCCATGGCGATGATGGAGAAGATGAACGGCTTGCCTTCCCCGTCGCTCATGGCGCGAATGCCGGCGGCTCCGATGGCGCCCTGCATCCAGGCGCTGAACAACTCGCCGATTCCGCAAGCCAGACCGATGCTGAACAGGGCGCCGGCGTTGGCGGCGAGGAACTCGGGATCGTAGATGCGCGGGTTCCCCGAAGGCAACTTCTGCATCAGCAGCGCGATCATGAGCACGAAGCCATAGATGGTCTGGGACAGCGGCATGCCCGTCAGTACGATATACTTGAAGTTCAGGCTTTTGCCTTCACGGGCTTCTTTGGCCCACGCTCCGGCGGCGGCTCGTCCGGCGGCGCCAATACCCAAAGCGCTACCAACGGCGCCCAATCCAAGCGGCAATGCAAATCCAAGCTGACCAAGCCATTCCATTACGATCTCCTCTAAGTGTTCCAGCCCGCCAAGGGTTGATTATTGCGTTAGTGTTTCTTTGAACGGTGCGTAGGCGTACCCTTCCCACTGCACCCCGGCATTACTGGAGAATTCCAACATATTCAGACGCACACCGTGTGCGAAGATGGCGATGATTCCGAGCAGGATGTTCATGGTGTGAGCCAGCACCAAGATGATCGCCGCGGGAATCAGCATGAACCCGCCGTCGCCGGCGACCGTGACGGCCAGGCCGTTGAAGGCGCTGGCGATGTAGTAGCTGGCCAACCCGACGGCCATCAGACGGATGTAGCTCATCGTATCGGAGAACGTTCCGATCGTCGGCAGCAGGTTGGCCGCGATGCCGATCCCGATCATCTTGAACGGGTTCCGGCTCGGGGCGGTGAACAGCAGCACCAGTGTGATCCCGACAACCAAGCCGGCTTTCATGACCGGCAAGGGCATCCACATCGCATCGGGGAAGAACAGCATCCACACAATGCCCAGCATGCCGATCAGGAAGATCGACCACCCGACTTCCGCAAGGAACCGGATATTCGGCATCACGCCCAGGGCCTGGCGAACATGGGCCAGCACCAGGTGAATGGTTCCGATGACGAAGCTGATCTTAATAATGGTGTTGCGGGCGATGTCGGGGTCTTCGTTCCACAGCACGGCGATGGCCTTGAGGCCTTCACCGATCGGAGCCCACATGCCGCCGGAGTTGATCATGTCTCCGGGGGATACGCCGAACAGGTTCCCGCTCAGCATGCCCCAGGCGGTCGTCGTCAATCCGAAGACCAGCAGCAACTGCGACGCCGGCGCCCCGGCGACGGCTTTGAGTCTCTTGAATGCGAGCACGGCGATGATGGTGAAAATCAGCCCGTAGCCGGCGTCGCCGATCAGCATCGCCGCGAACAGCGGCATGGCCACCATGAAGAACGGGGACAGGTCGAATTCCTTGTACCCCGGGACGGTGCCCAGGATATCGAACAGGGCCTTAATGGGCTTGGCCCACCCGGGGTAGCGAACCAGGGTCGGGGGCTTCTCGTCGTCGTCGGGTTCGATGAACTCGACACCGGCGTCGAAACCGGCCGCGGCCAGATCGTCGGGGATCGAATCGGCGGCGTCCTCGGGGACCCACCCCTGCACGGCGAACAGTACATCGCCGGCGAGACCGCCGTGATCGGCGATGGCGTAGGCGGCCCGCGACTCGGCCTTGGCCAATTCAGCGGAAATATCGTCTAACTTGCTCGCCAGGCGGGCCAGTTCATCGACGCCGGCCTTCAGGGCGTCGTCAATCTCGCCGGCCTTGGCGCGAAGCGTGGGACGGTCGCGTTCGGGCAGCTCGATCGGCTGGGCCGACTTGGGCAGCTCGCCCTCTTCGCCCTGGTACGCCGCGGCCACCAGAGCCTCAGTATCGGTGGCCGCGATGGTCTCGCGGCAATCGGCGGCGATCATTTCGGCTTCGTCGGGCGAAACGCGGTACAGCTTCACCAGCAGCCCGGCTTCTCGCAAGGCGGCGAACGACTCCAACTTCACGTCGCCCCACAGCGAAAGCTGATCGGCCTCACGGGCCAGCGACGCCAGCCGTGTGTTCAGATCCGAGGCCTGCCCGTACAGTTCCAACGCCCGATCCGCGGCGTCCAACGGCTTCATATCCGGAGCCTCGCCGGCCGGCGCAACGGCGCCCAGCACCTGCTTGGCGCGAGAGAGCCGTTGAACGGTCGAGGCGGTCTTTTCGTCGGGGTGCGCCTTTTCGGCGTCGACCGGCTGCAGATGGACGACGCCCAGTTTGCGAAGGGTCGTGAGCAGGCGGTCTTTTTGGTCGGCCCGAACGGCCGCGTACATCTTTTGCATGGGAACGATCATGCCCCGACCTCCTCAAACACGTCGCGACTGGGCTGCCCGCTGGCGCCTTCGGCCTCGGAAAGTTTGCTCTTGGCGATCTTCGCCCGGCCCACCGCGGCGGTCTGTTCATCGCCCAACTTAATGCGAATCACGCGGATGGCTTCCTTGGCGTCGGGGATCATGAGCTTGTCGAACAGGTTCACACGCTGCACGATACGGAGCAGTTCCTGCCGCAGGAGACGCAACTGCTCGCCGAGAATCTTGGCCTCTTCCCGAAGCCGACTCACCTCGCGAAGGTCCATAATGGCTTTGTCCACCCACGGCGGTGTGGAGAACAGGCTGTACGTCAGGGCTCCGAACTTCACATCGTCCAGAATCGGCAGGTTCACGCCCGCCACATTTCGCATGTGACTGACCACCTCGACCGGTTCGGACAACTGCCCAACGTTGATCCCGGCCCTATCGGCCAGAATCGCTCGATACGCATCCACCGCAGCCTCGGCGGCTCCGACCTGGGCAAGAGCCGCCCGATGCCGCTGCCCCGCCTTCAGAACCGAGCCCTGCAACTGCTGCTGCTTCAGCTTCAGCATCGGCAGATAACGCTCGAAACGCGCCAATTGGTCGCGCTGGCGTTTCAGCTCAGGACGTGTAAGTTTGATCTTCTTAGCCATTGTTCTCGATTGCGGATTGCGGATTGCGAATTGCGAATTACGAACGGCGGGGGCGATTGGCTCCCTTTCGTGACGTCGTAATCGAGGCGATGGTAATCGCCCGAAGCTCTTCGGCTTCCCGCATCAGCTCTCCTAACCGCGATTCCTTTACCAATTCAGCATCAATCAGCAACTCCATCCAGTAGATGGCTTCGTCGACTTCCTCTTCTACGATCCCAAGCTTGGCGACGAACTCGGCGGGGCTTCTCGCACTGCAAGCCGCGCGATAGTTCGCTCCGACACTCGTACCGCATCTCAACAACTGCCGGCCAATCACGTCAGCCGTTCGGCCCTTGGGCAACGCCTCGGTCACCCGAATCACTCTCAAGGCAAACGCCTTGGTTCGTTTCTTCAACTCTTCCGGCGTCACATCTCAGCCCCCGCCAACCCTGATCACATCTCCGACGACCACGGATCGGCTCAATTCGCAATTCGCAATTCGCAATCCGCAATCACGCCTCTACCGCTTCTGCCTTCTCCTCGGCATCCCCGGCCGCCTGCTGCTCGGCCTTGGCCCGGTCGCCGGCCGATTGGGGCCAGTGGGCGTCGACGATGGAGCGGCGGATGCCGGTTTCGGCCGGCTCGAAGCAGTCGGCGAGGATCACCCAGCACAGATCGAGGGCGTCTTCGAGGGCGATGTGGACCGAAAGGGCCATGATCTTAGCTTCGAACTGCTCGCCATATCTGAGAAGCTTATCGTCCCACTCGCTCATCTCGAAGCCCATGGACCGCTTCTCGCGGCTCTCGCGGCACTCGGAGTACAACTGGATGCACCCGTCCATGATCGCACGGTGATCGTCGCGGGTATCGCCATTGACGCGCTGCTTCAGGCGAGAAAGACTGCCGAACGGCTCGATGCGGCCGTTGTTCAGGTAGAACTGACCCTCGGTGATGTAGCCGGTGTTGTCCGGCACCGGGTGGGTCACGTCGCCGCCGGGCATGGTGGTTACGGCCAGTACGGTTACGCTGCCCATGCCCTCGAAGTCGACGGCCTTCTCGTATCGGCGAGCCAACTGCGAGTACAGGTCGCCCGGGTAGCCGCGGTTGGAGGGAATCTGTTCCATCGTGATGGCGACTTCCTTCAGCGCGTCGGCGAAGCTGGTCATATCGGTCAGCAGGCACAGAACCCGCTTGCCCTGCATGGCGAACGCTTCAGCGACAGCCAGCGACAGGTCGGGCACCAACAGCGCCTCGACGACCGGGTCGGCGGCGGTGTGGATGAACATGATCGTCCGGTGCAGAACGCCTGAAGACTCGAACGTGTTGCGGAACTTGAGGTAGTCGTCGTGCCGCAGGCCCATGCCCCCGAGGATGATTACGTCGGCCTCGGCCTGCAGGCCGATGCGTGCGAGCACCTCGTTGTACGGCTCGCCGGGCGTGGAGAAGATCGGCAGCTTCTGCGACACCACGAGGGTGTTGAAGATGTCGATCATCGGGATGCCCGTTCGCACCATCTCTTGGGGTAAGGCGCGGCGCATCGGGTTCACCGACGGTCCGCCGATCTCGATGGCTTCGTCGTCCAGGGGAGGACGCCCGTCGCGGGGCTCGCCGGAACCGTCGAAGATGCGGCCTAGAAGATTGTCGCTGAAGGCCACCTGCATCGATCGGCCGAGGAAGCGAACTTTGTCGTTGGTGGCGACGCCCTGGGTGCCGGCGAACACCTGCAGCGACACTTGGTCGCCCGACAGGCGGATCACCTGCGCCAGCGACGTGCCGCGGCTGGTCTTGATGGTGGCCAGCTCGTCGTAGCCAACGTCCTTGGCCGTCACGGTCACAACGCTGCCGGCTACGTGGGTGATTTCATCGTAGAACTTTCTCACGCTACGCGCCCTTTCTTGGCGATGAACTGCTCGACCTGGTCGCGGAGCTTGGCAAACTCCTCCGAATCCGTCGCCGCATAGTTCCATGTTCTGAACAGGTCGGTGCCGTCGACCATGATCTTACGGGCCTGGTCGCGGTCGTCGAACTCGAAGTCCAGGTTCAATACTTCCAAAATCGTGCCGAACACCATCTTCTGCCGATCGGACGAAGTCGCGCCGTCGATGTCGTCGAAGGCGTTCTGCTGGAGATAGACGTTGTCGAAAAAATCGGCCTTCAGCATGGTCGTGAAGTCGCCCACACTGGTGCCCTCTTCGCCCACCACGGCCATCATCTGTTTGATCTCGTTGCCCTCGCGGAGCATGCCCTGTGCGACGTCCATCTCGTCGCGGTCGATCACGCCGGGATAGGTGCTCCATGAATCGAGCGGGTCGATCGCCGGATACCGCCGGGCGTCGGAGCGGGCGCGAGACAGGCCATGGAACGCGCCCACGACCTTCAACGTGCCCTGGGTGACCGGCTCTTCAAAGTTGCCGCCGGCGGGGCTTACGGTGCCGCCGATGGTGACCGAACCGGTCGAGCCGTCTTTGAGGATCAGACAGCCGGCCCGCTCGTAGAAGCTGGCGATGCGGCTTTCCAGATAGGCCGGGAACGCTTCCTCGCCGGGAATCTCTTCCAACCGGCCGGACAGCTCACGCATGGCCTGGGCCCAACGCGAGGTCGAGTCGGCCAGCAGGAGGACGTTGAGCCCCATCTGCCGGTAGTACTCCGCCAGGGTTGCGCCGGTGTACACCGAGGCCTCGCGAGCCGCGACGGGCATCGAGGAGGTGTTGCAGATAATAATGGTCCGTTCCATCAGCGACTTGCCCGTGCGGGGGTCGGTCAGCTCGGGGAACTCACGCAGCGTCTCGACCACCTCGCCGGCCCGCTCGCCGCAGGCGGTGATCACCACCACGTCCACGTCGGCGTGTCGCGAGGTAATCTGCTGGAGCACCGTCTTGCCGGCGCCGAAGGGACCGGGGATGCAGTAGGTGCCGCCGCGAACGATGGGGAACATCGAATCGACGATGCGGACTTTGGTGACCAGCGGTTCGGTGGGCAGTATGCGCTCGCGGCTGCAATTGAGCGGCGTCTTGACCGGCCAGCGTTGGGTCATGGTGACCGGGCGCATCTCGCCGTCAGGGCCGACGACGACGGCGATCTCGTCACGGATCGTGTACTCGCCGGCGGCGACGATCGATTCGACCTTCCACTTGCCGTCCCAGGAGAACGGAATCATGATGTTATGTTGGAAGATGCCCTCGGGAACCGAGCCGAGCTTCTCGCCGGATTCCAGTTCGTCGCCGACCGAAGCGATCGGCGTGAAGGCCCACGGGGTCTGATCGTTCAGCGGGGGCATGTAATGACCCGGCTTCAGATGCGTGCCCACTTTGACGGCCAAGGCCTCCAGGGGGTTCTGGAGCCCGTCGTAAATTTCGCCGAGCAGGCCAGGGCCCAGTTCCACTTCCAGCATACCTGTCTGGAAGTCGACGATATCGCCCACCTTCAGGCCTCGGGTTTCCTCGAAGACCTGCAGATCAACGCTTCGTCCGCGGATCCGGATCACCTCGGCCAGCAGTCGGGCGCCGTCGCCGCGGCAGCAGAAAGCTGTCGAGTTCTGGATGGCCACGCCTTCGACCTCGGCCGTTACCATGTTGCCGAACACTGCTATGATTCTTCCGTTCACCGATCGCCTTCCTTCTTCTACTGGTACTGAGAAACGTTCGCGGGCCGCGCAAAAGGCGCCGCCCGGTCGTTATTGCTCCGTTAAGGTCGCCCACCGAGTCAGCAACACCAGCCCGCGAGCGTAAGCCGCGGCTTCATCTATGCGGAACGAATACCAGGCCCGGGAGCCGTCGAGCCACTCGCTTCGGCCCTGATCGAGAGCCTTTTGAGCAGCCAGCGGATCGCCCGCAGCGGCCCACGCGGCGACAATCGCCCCCGTATCGGCCGCGTCGTCGGCCAAGTCGGCCGCGACGTAGTAGTCGTCCGGTATCAAATCCAACGTCTTGGCCCGAGCGGCGACCAGATCGTTCCGTAATGCAACCTCAAAACCCACCCACGTTCGCAGGAACTCGCATCCGCTCCGCGCAGCCACGTCGGCGACATGGCGAAAATAGGCCTCCCACGTCGCGTCGTCGCCAATGGGCCGGGTCGGGTCGGTCTGCTCGGCCTGCAGGTACTCCGGCAGGGGCTCTTCGCCCTTGGCCTGGGAGACGGTGAGCACGACGGGGTCGACATCCTCGGTCTCGCCGGCCAACACGCTCTGCCGCAGGAGCAGGTCATGCTCCAGCAGGACGGCCTCGACGACCTCGCGAACCTCGTCCTCGTCGCAAGCGCGATCGAAGAACGCCTGTAACGACATCGGCGCAGGCTCTCCCAGTGTGGGGAGAACCGGTAGAGACGTCACAAAAAAATAGTACTGAGCCCGCATGAGCATGCTCGGTTACCTCTATTGGGCTGCGCCAGCCAGGGCCCGATCGAGCACCTCGCGGAGCTGCGGGTTCACCTGCTCCCGCAATACGTCCACGATCGACTCGAGCGTAACTTCAACGGTCGATTCCGACACGCTGTACTCGAACCCGACGGTCTTCAGCGTGCTCTTGAGATCCACGTGAGCATGCTCGGGATTGTCGCTGCTGAGATACTTCAACGCCCAATCGGTGATCGCCGCGGTCGCGTCGGGGTTGACGCTGATGCGGATCTGCTCACCGCTGCGGGCGTCTTCATGCGCGTAAGACGCGACGATATCGCCGATCAGCTTGGCCAGGAAGTCCGTATCGGAAAGGGTTTTACCGACTTCATGGACCAGCAGCGCCCCGACGGCCTCGCTGATACGCGAGCGGAACGCCAGCACGGCGTCGCGGATGGCGAGATCGAGATCGTTCCGCTCACGCTCGGAGATACGACCGGCCGCGGCCTGCGCGTCAGCCACGATGCTCTCGGCCTTCTCGTTCGCCTCGGCGATGATCTGATCCGCCTGGCTCCGGGCCTCGCCGAGGAGTTCGTCGGCCGCCTTCTTGCCGGCGTCAACGCCCTCGGCCTGGAGTTTCTCAACAAAAGATTCGATTGTCTGAGCCATCATAAATCCTTGTTCTATAGGATTGTAACTACATCTACTATCGTCGTTTCCATCCGGCGCCTCACCGAAACCTCCGACAAGGTCGCCCTGGGTAAGCTGGGTATAGTAGGCGATTAACGCAACCTCTTGCAAATACAACATCGGCCAGAAAGCTGAGAGAGTTACGGTTTTCTCCGATTATTCAGTCTATGCGGTCTTTGACGGCGCAGAAGAATCTGCAGGCGTCTGCTTTACCGTCGCCGGCGGCTCGGCTAGACTTGCCGGGGCAATGGAACCCTACCGAGTGAACCTCGACGTCTACAACGGGCCGCTGGATCTGCTGCTGTATCTGATCCGGCGAGACGAAGTGGACATCTACGACATCCCGATTTCCCACATCACCGAGCAGTACGTCGGGTACATCGATTTCCTCAAGGACATCAACCCCAACCTCGCCGGCGAGTTTCTGGTGATGGCCGCGACGCTGATCGAGATCAAGTCGCGAATGCTGCTGCCGACGGCCCCGGTGGCCGAAGACGGCGAACCCGACGACATCGGCGACCCACGCGCCGAGTTGGTGCGCCAGTTGCTCCAGTACAAAGCCTTCAAGGACGCCGCCGGCGAATTGCAAACCGCCGGCGAGCAGGCGTCGATGCGTCACCCCCGCAAGCCGGTCGCCCCCGAGTTCGGCGCCCCGGAAGTGGAGATGGACAACATCGGCCTGTGGGACCTGCTGGAGGCGTTCAATAACCTCATGGCGTCGGTCGGCCAGCATCGCGGCGTGCACGAAGTCATCTACGACGACACGCCGATCAGTCTGCACGCCGAGGACATCGTCGACCGCCTACGCCGCGGCGGCAATATGACGTTCACCGAGATCTTCGCCGGCCGCCAGTCGCGATCGGAGACCTTGGGGCTGTTCCTGGCCCTGCTGGAACTGATCCGACAGAAACGTGTGACCGTCCAACAGGATCACAAAAAGGCCTTCAGCGAGATTTACATCTTCCTGCAGGACCCAGTGGAACCCGACGCCCCCTTCGCCGAAGGCGACGGCGACCCCGTCATCGCCGCCGGAGCCGCGATGGAGGGGATATACGTGAGCGACCGGCCGGCGGAAGATGAAGACGAGCAAGAGGACGAAGAGGACTGACTGCCCGCTGAACTCGCCCGTCGAATTGGATAGGGTCGTCGAAGTGAAATAGCCGGCCCCGGTCGCCCATCGCATGAGAAGCATCCCGTTCAATCCCGGCGCCGTATTCGCCCGACGGTGTCGTCTGTCCATTCAGCCTGCGACGACGCGGCCG